>NZ_JALCVE010000007.1:0-122343 GCF_022690565.1 Staphylococcus sp. acrmy
GTTTATAATATTGTAGTAATTATTTTTTTTATTTTCAATATTTTTTTTATCTTCTTCTAATTGTTTTTTTTCACTTTCTAGGTTACTAATTATACTTTCCAATTCCTTAATTTTTTTTTGATCTCCTACAAAACATTTTAAAATTCCTCCTATTATGTTATTTTAGTTTCACTTATAATATCCTTCTTCCTATAAATAATTTCACTGAAAATTATTTTTATATGAAATTGAGTTGGCTCCCTATCAAGTAGGCAATAAAATAATTGAAGTGTGTGGTTGATTTTGCTTTAAGTAGAATCAGACATTTTCAATGTAATTTGTTCGTTATTGAAAAAGTAAATGTTTCATTAATTTCTTTTTTACCTTCTTCAATAACATTAAAAATTAAAATTTTCTTTCTTTTAAAAATTTCTCATCGGATTATACCTTGCCCCCCTTCTATAGGTCTGTTATCTATACATCTACTAATACGAGATATACTTAAATGATACCGTTTTATTCTAATAATTTTTATGTATACTAATAGTTTAGATTACTATGAAATAAATTTTCTTTATATTATTTTAAAAATTTAGATAATTTCTCTCTTAATCTTTCTATAAAAACGCTATTTTTGCTTACTTTATTATTAAAATTTTCATTGTCTTTAATCACCATAATGCCTATAAAGAATAATTATCTTGATTTTAATATATCTATGAATTTTTAAAAACATAGACAAAAGTCGCACCATTTATGATATGCTTCCCCATATTAGTTAGTTTACTAAAAAATGAGCCCGTTACCTGAGCTCATTTTAAATAATTATATTAATAGCTACCAATTTCTTCTTTATCAATAAAATTAAAAATAGTAGGCATATCATATGTTAGTTTAATATTATCATAGTTTTCAAACACTTCACTTTGGGAACTTCCAAATAAAAAGTCAAATTGAGCTAGATAATTTTTACTACGAAATTTATTTATTAAAACATTAAAAGTACGTTGCTCAAACATAGGCCATTTACTATACAACAGAGATCCATGCCATGTTTCATACACACTATGAAGATCTTTTTTCATAAGACTTTCTGTATATAAAATTACATCTGCATCTTGAACTTTTTTTAAATCCTTCCCTTCAAAGTATATTTCAGCTAACATTTTTTTGACATTAGTATTATATGAATATTTCCTTGATAACGCCTGGGGATATAAACTTAATATATAATAATTTGCTTCTCTTCTACTAAAGTTAAATTTAGCATTCAATAAATCCTTCAAAAATTCATTTGCACCTGACGATAAAGATTCACTTACTAGTATAAGAAATGAAAAATAATTAAAAATCCTAGTCATTGGGTTTTTAAATTCTTCTTCCGTAAGAGTTAAACACCTATTATAATGTTCTATGATTATTTCTCTAAAATAAAAGTTATCATTGTTTAACGCATACGTAATAACCTCTTTCCAAGTATCAAATACCTCTTTTAATTCCATTAATTCTTCTTTATTATAGTCCTCTACGCTATTTTCTATACTTTTTAAAGTTTTATAAATAATGTCCAAAGATTCTTCAAAATTTCTCATTTCATTATATTTTTTAGATAAAGTTAATTTTTTTACTGCTTTCTTTAGTTCATTATGGTTTTGGTTATAATCAGGTACTTTACCAAGTTTTGGTTTTTCAAATAAAGGTTTGTTATGTATTTTTCTTGCAATCTCTTCTGTTTTCTCTATATCTAATTCAATATCTGTCATATCAATAGCAAATCTAGTATCACAAAAAGTTGGTAATGATGGTTTTCCATTATCTAGAATATCTAAAAAAACAGGTATAAACCTACTATCTTTTTGCTTATCATAAATTTGTGAAGTAATTATTGTACTTTCTTTTCCAACTCCTCCTTCTCTATCATTAGCTCTATTAAAATACTGAAAATCACTTAATATTAAGACGAAATCAATTGTCTCATCATTGACCATAGACTCCATAAAATAATTCAAGTCGTCCCCCTCCGTACAATCCCAAACATCTAAAATGACATCAATTCCATGATCAACTCTCAAACTCTCTGCTATTCTCACAACTCTATTTAAATGATCTATACTTGTTCTAGAATAAGAAATAAAAGCTTTTTTGGTCATATTATCCCTCTCCTTGTTTAAAATAATTAGTATATTTTTTAAATACATTTCTGATTTTAGATAACTATATATCACAATCGCTATTTTTATACTATTTAAGAAAACATGCTCGAACTATAGTCAATTGGCATTCTTTTATCAACTTATTGGTCAATCACTTTTCAGATACAATAGCTCAATCACTTCTAATTACCAATGTATTTGATTTTGAAAACCTACTTATATGGATAACATTGTTATTTATATGTAATGACTTAACCTATTTTAGATAAATCCCATCAAACCATATTTACCTATAGTATCGTCTTCTATAATTAGTATATTATGAATTCTACTATAGTTAACCATATCTACAATGAGATTAGAGGAGCTAAAAGAAGCAAAAATTAAAGTACTAAAAGATAGATTGTAATGAACTCTTAGAAATGAAAATGAAGTTTTTTAAAAATATAAAAAAATAGCAATGTAGTTAGTAAAAGATTTTTATTAATCTGAAAAAACATTGCTATTTTGAAAAACTATATAAATAGAAAATAATAATCGTATTATTTATGATATGCTTCGCCTCTCATGATTTTAAATGCACGGTAAACTTGTTCTATTAAGACGACACGCATCATTTGGTGTGGAAAGGTCATTTTGCTGAATGAGAGGGCGTAGTTGCTGCGTTTTAAGACGTCGTCATGTAGGCCATTGGATCCGCCTATAATAAATACGAAGTCGCTTTGGCCTTGTGTCATGCGCTGTTGTAGTTCTTTGGCTAAGCCTTCTGATGACAACATTTTGCCTTCTATTTCTAAAGTAATGACTGTGGCTTGTGGTTTAATTTTCGCAAGTAAGCGTTGGCCTTCTTTTTCTTTAACTTGTTCTATTTCTTTGTCACTCATATTTTCTGGTGCTTTTTCATCAGGTACTTCTATAATTTCAATTTTGGAGTAAGGCCCTAGTCTTTTTTCATATTCTGACATTGCCTGTTTCCAATATTTTTCTTTTAATTTCCCTACTGCTAAGATTGTTATCTTCATAAGGTCCTCCAAGGTGTTAATAGTTATCCTACTTATCCACAAGTTATCAACTTGTTAACAGAATTCCCTCTAATTATAACAGGAATGTATATAAATTCTGGCTAAAAATTAAGAAATAATACTAAAATCAAGTTATCCACCTGCAAATATGTGGGTAAGTCTGTGAATAATGTGAGTATTTCTGTGTGTATTATCCACAACAGTGGATAACTTTAACTAATTTTGGGGATAACTTCAGTGCCGTCTTAAATATTTATTCATCTTTTTCACTCAAAACCATGCTTAAGACGTTTCATTTTGAATATTCATGTATAGTTAAAATTATTAGATAATTAACTCAAGATATAAAAAAAACGACCTACTCTAATTTTCAAAATTATAAGTAGGTCGAACGTCTAATTATTATTATAATGTATAAATTGGTGTGGCTTGTGCTTTGTCTGTATCACATAATAATACTTCTTTTTCCGTATCAATATCGTGTTCATTTAGCACTTGTCCCACACTCATACGTGCTAATTCTTTCATATTATTGTCTTGGGATAAGTGTGACAGATAAATACGTTTAGTATTGCCTGTAATCACGTCTGTCATCGCAAGCCCAGCATCTTCATTTGACACGTGGCCCATATCGCTTAAAATACGTTGTTTCGTCTTCCAAGGATAACGGCACATGCGCAACATATCTACATCATGATTACTTTCAAACACGAAAGCATCACTACCTTGAATCATGCCTTTCATGCGATCTGACACATAACCTGTATCCGTAATCATCGTAAATTTCTTATAGTCATTGTGGAAGATGTAAAATTGAGGGTCAATTGCGTCATGTGACACATTAAATGACTCTATATCAAATCCTGCAATAGATTGGGTATCATACGGGTTAAATATAAATTTTTGGTCCATAGGAATCTTACCATCTTTTTTATCGATGGCCTTCCACGTGTTCTCATTCGCATAAATAGGTAGTTTATACTTACGTGCGAGAACACCTAATCCTTTAATGTGATCGCTATGCTCATGAGTGACTAATATCCCGTTCAAATCTTCTATATTTCTATCAATTTGGCTAAATAGTTCTTCCATCTTTTTGCCAGTGAGTCCAACATCTACTAATAGACTGCCTTTATCACTTTCAACATACGTGGCATTTCCTGTACTACCACTCGCCAGAACACTCATACGTATCAAGCGGCTCATCCTTTCTACTTCCGACAACTTGCGCTATATTTTAGAGTGCCTTCAGTCTAATCTGCACTCTTTTCTTGAAAATGATGAGACTGAGACATTAATAATTTGTGCTCTGGGAAACCGATATACGGTGTCCCAAAAGTAGGATTCTCGGCAGATACCGTCACGATTCGACAAAATTTGAAAAACAATTTTGCTCATCGTTCGGTTCTGCTCAAATCCTAAACACTTTTGTCCCAACCTCATTCCAGTCCTCTAAAATACCTTTATATTATACTATATCAATACAGAAATTAAAGTTCCAATTCCATGTTTATCTCTCAAGCCTATCACAAATAATAAAAAAAGCGAGTGCATGAAGTTACCTCCACGCACTCGTCAAAACTTTACTTTTCATTTTCCTTTTAGTTATCAATCACTTTAGGATTAGATGATGTTGCTTCTACATAATATGTTTTTGTCTCGTTCTTACCTTTATGTTTTACTTTAATTTCCCAGTTCGCTTGTAATAATTGAACATTCGTTTCTCTTACAACTGAGTAATAACCCAATCGAGCATCTAGCACTTGGTCGCCAGATTTTAAATAACGGTTAAAATACAGTGTCTCGATAGCTTTACGAGGTGTAATGACTTGTTTCTTGGGGTTACTATCACTTGTCGCTGGCTCAATCTTATTCATCACCGTTTGTTTATAACTTGTCGCCTTACCATTATCCACATAGAAACGTAAGCGCGCCTTATTATTATTCATCAACGGATAGCCTTCGTAAGTCTGCTCATACGTTACTGTGTTCGACATTACATCGCCTAATTGATACGATTTGCCTCGATATACATTATCCATAATATAATCCTTCAAATCGCTTAGATTACTGTCGCTAACGTTTACCGTTTTATCAATCTCGCCGTTTAACGTATAGCCTGAATCATCCGCTTCAAGCGATGATTCATTTTCAACGTCACTATCGAAATTCTTCGACTTCGCCGTAATCATCTGCATCTCGGTGCCACTCACGTCTTTATTCAATATATCCTTCGCAACTTGAATCTCTTCTTGCTGAAAATTAACTTCATTGTCGCTTTCAGACTCATTAATCTGAGATTTCGTCACCTTATTCACGTAAATAATTACAAGCAGGATGTTAACAAGAATAAATACGAAAATAAACAAGGTCTTCGTTTGTTTCCAATTCATTTATTCAAGCCTCCCATCCTCGTAAGCATACCAATCGCCGTTATATTCAACATACCACGTCGGTATAAACTCACTGTTACGTTGTACTTCGATATCTTCTTTATCAGGTCGATCATCTTCTTTGTAGCCAATCGTCATGTTCGTCACTTTTGGAAAATCAATATCCTGATTATTGGCAAGAGCAGAACGCACACTTTCAACACTCTCAAGTTCCCGTTGTTCACCCTCTAAAGGTACGCTTGAACGTAGTAACGCACGTTTATAGTCATATACGCCTTTTTTGCCCCATGTCACTTCAATATCATTCAATTGTTGATCATTGAACGTTGGATGACCGTTAAGGAACAATTGATAGGTCAGTTCACCTGACGAGTTATCTGTACTAAAGAGTCGATAATCATCGTTGAAGAAGCCACCATGTCCATTTACATACTCAAATGTACTTGGAATCGTTGTATCCATATCACTTGAGCTTGATTCATCTTCTGATAAATTCTTGTAGTGATATTTCTTACTTTCGTCATTGTAGTTTGCGACACCTGTATTATTGTTATAAGTCGTTGAGCCACTTTTACTGCTTCGAATAATCACTGAATCATCGAATAAAATGGCATTCATCGTTTCTACAGGAATCGTATCGTACACCATGCGGTAAGAACGCATCTTCTTAGGTTGACTTGGCGCAAACACATGGGTTGCTTTATCGATTGTATCTTTATTGGTAATGACCTCAGAATATTTCTGCATATCATTGTCTAACTGGTTCATCACATTATTAAAGTTTTTAGCTTTAGCGTTCATTGTTACTTTCATTACTTGGTGACGATCTTTACTAATCGCATATAACTCTAATTTACCTTTAGTATTTTTATTCACTAAAAGACGATTAAAATTGAAATTCTTAGGTATTTTGGCAGAAGAATTAAGCACTTGCCCTAGATACGTTTTTAATGGCATATCATAGGTAAAATCTAACACCGTAAAATGATCATTTAACGTTGGAATCGTTAAGTTATAATCTCGTTGCATGTGTTCAACTTTACTAACATCGTGGTTTTTCAACGTATTTGAAATTTTAGCTAATTGATCTCGTGTAGGCGCTAGACCTTTTACTTTATCGCCATTCACTTTCACAATCTGGTAAGGTGAAATCACATTATCAATATGCGCTGACATAGGTTTTCCAATCGTTTTAGTATTACTCTTTTTACTATCCGCGCTGTCTAAATTTGTTAAATCTGGAGAAAAGTTCCAAACCATATACGTAAGCACGCCACTCATCATGACTAATAGTATAAGAATGATTGATTTAATATACTCTTTACTCTTCATCCCAATCACCATCGTCTATAACTTCACATGGAAGTGTAATAAATATCGATGTACCTTGTCCTTCGACACTATTAGCCCAAATACGACCATTATGCGCAGCTACAATCTCTTTAGAAATGGCTAGACCTAATCCAGTACCACCCATTTTACGTGTACGTGCTTTATCTACACGGTAGAAACGATCAAAGATTTTATCTACTTTATTGATTGGAATACCAATACCATTATCTTTAATGCGAATTGTCATACGATTGTATAACGTGTTTTGTTTCACGTGGAACTCGACACGTTTCTCACCACGAGAATACTTCATAGCGTTGGTAATAACGTTATCAAATACCTGTGTCATCTTATCTGGATCGATTTCCGCAAAGATAGTTTCTTGAGGGATTTCTCGCACAAATGTTGTATCTTTAGCTGCCATTTGATGTCGATTAATGATTTTGTTGATAAACATATTGAAGTCGACAATTTCCTTCGTAATCTGTTCGGATTCGTTGTCCATTTTCGATAATTGAAGTAAGTCATTAACCAGTCGAATCATACGTTCAGTTTCTTCACGTGTTACTGAAAGGAAGGATGGTGCTAAGTTCTCATCTTTCCATGCGCCTTCTTCAAGCGCTTCGATATAACTGTTCATTGATGTTAATGGCGTACGTAATTCGTGGGATACGTTGGCTACGAATTCACGACGTTCACGTTCGATTTGTTGTTGTTCTGTTACATCGTGTAGCACGGCAATGTAACCTGTGACGAAGCCTGTTTCTTGCACAATCGTACTAAAGTTTACACGTGCAATAATACCTTCGTCTTCATTGATATCTAATAAGAAACTATCATTATTCTCTTGTATCTCATCTAGAGAGAATTCCTCTTCTAAATTTAAGACACTTAACATGTAATAACCGACTAAGTCTTCTTTCGCCATGCCAAGCATTTTAATCGCCATATCATTAACGATACGCACACGACCACGTCTATCTGTCGCAATAATACCGTCGCTCATATGCGTGATAACCGAATCAAGTCGTCGTTTCTCACTCTCGGTATTTGCTTGAGCTTCTTGTACACGTTTAGATAGGTTATTAAACGCAAGGGCGAGCTCACCAATTTCGTCATTCCCGTAGATTTTAACACGTTGGGTATAGTTACCTTTAGACATCTCTACGGTTTGGTTACGCATATCCGTAATCGGTCGTGTAATGGTCCTTGCGATAAAGAACCCGAGTATGACCGTAATAATTAGAGATATGGCGGTACCAATGATGAAGATTTGGTTAATATTGCTGAGCTGATTATATACATTATTAATATTGGACTCTATGTAAATGTTACCAATCGTCTCGTTGCCACTTTTCACGGGTAAATTGTAAATCCAAATACGTTCTTTACCGTTACCGTAGTCTTTTAATACGTTATGGCTATTCGATTCACCAAGTGATAAGGCTTTTTGAACGGAATTATCATTAACTTTCTGGTTAATTAAATTATGTGATGATAATTTGGCCGTCGCCATGATGATTTGGTCTTTATCGATAAAACGAATTTCTTCGATTTCTTGACGATTGGCATACTCGTTTAGTAAACTTTGAACTTCTTTTTGCGCATTGGATGGATCGTCTCTATAAATACGCTCAACATTGACTTCAAGCTGTGTTGCATATTGCTTAATATTCTTCATGAAGTTGTTGGTTAATTCTTTTTCCAAATTATTAGTGAAATACAGGCCAATAATCTGCATTCCAATAATAATTAAGAGTACATAGACAATAACAAGCTTAGTGTGAAGGGATTGTAACTGTTTCAGCCACTTCATATCCGCAAGCTCCTAATCATGTTGTTGGAGGAAATATCCAACGCCTCTACGTGTTACGATATATTCTGGATGAGAAGGATCATCTTCAATCTTCTCACGCAAACGACGGATAGTTACGTCAACTGTACGCACGTCTCCAAAGTAGTCATAGCCCCAAACTGTTTGAAGTAAGTGTTCACGCGTCATTACTTGCCCCATATGTTTTGAAAGGTAGTGGAAGAGTTCAAATTCACGGTGTGTCAATTCGATATCTTCGCCACGTTTTTTAATGGAGTAAGCGTCTGGATAGATGACAATGTCTTTAATTGTAATTTCGTTTGTTGCATTATTTACTTCTTGAGCTGGTTGTGAATAATGACGACGTAAATTGGCTTTCACACGCGCAATTAATTCACGAGTGCTAAATGGTTTCGTCACATAGTCATCCGCACCGAGTTCAAGACCTAAAACTTTATCGATTTCAGAGTCTTTTGCCGTTAACATAATGATTGGCATTTCATACTTCTTACGTACTTCACGACATACTTCCATACCGTCACGTCCAGGTAACATGATGTCTAATAGGACGATATCTGGCTCTACTTCATAAATTAAATCCACTGCGTCATTGCCGTCATAGGCACAGTAAACGTCGTAGCCTTCTTTTTTTAAATTAAATTCTAGGATGTCTGCAATTGGCTTTTCGTCATCGATTACAACAACTTTTCTTGCCATATCTATAACCCTCATTTCTCAAATTATAGTTCTCTATTTCAATATTTTTTAGCGTTTTTAGTAAAGAATAATTACGATTTGGCGCGTAAAAAATGTTTATAAACGCACACTCATCTACTATATAATTTACCATTAATATACTTCTAATTCTATGGGCGTGAGAGAGAAATCTAATTTAACCTCAAAGATTTCCTCATCTTCCTCTTACAATATTGACTAGAAATTTAAAAGTACTACTTTAATAACCTTTCGTTCTAATCAATTATTGCCAACATTCAACAAATAATCCGGGAGATTAGTAGTTTAAAGTTTACCACTCTAATATAATATTACAAATATGTTGAATCTCTTGGATAGGGGACGAAAGTCGTAGTGACGCCTATTCCAAGCATTGTTACAAAATTGTGATAACTTCAAACGTTTAAATATCAACATTTATCTTCTTATATAAATAGAAATATTAAAATTGTATTGCGCCGTCATATTCTTGTAACGCAAAGCTTCTTGAGCGATGTTCTTTTTATTGAGCAGTATTTTATTTTTGAAAAGGGAAATGAAGCGGGACATTAACGTGAAGTGAAAGTAGCTAAATAAAAAGATAAAAAAAAATGCCTATCCTATTGGATAAGCAATACGGTCTCGACGGGAATCGAACCCGCGATCTCCTGCGTGACAGGCAGGCGTGTTAACCGCTACACTACGAGACCTACAAAATGGTGACTCCTACGGGACTCGAACCCGTGTTACCGCCGTGAAAGGGCGGTGTCTTAACCGCTTGACCAAGGAGCCATTCTTAAGCACAAGATAGATTATAGCACAGGCCTTATTTTGAAGACAAGACATTTTTTACATAATTTTAATCTTTTTTATAATTTCTTAATTTATTGGATAAAACTTGTCATATCAAGGCTTTCAATCGTTACAATTTTTTCATTTATCCCCTTTTTACACTTTTGTATTTTATACTTCGTATTGAATGGGCTCCCTTTCCGGGGAGACAACTTCAGCCAGCCCTAACTAAAGTTTGGGCCCCAGTCTTCAGTTTGTCTTGTTTCCCCAGGAGTCTCGCCCTCAACACTTCGTATACTTGTATAACTTCATATTATGAATTACTAAGTAAATTATTGTATTGGTAAACTTAATTAACAATTACCAAGTCACTTAATAAACTACTCACAAAATAAAAAAATCCAGTTTGGACATTAAGGTATGTCTCAAACTGGATTTTCATTTTCATAAAGAAATTAAAACGAAATATTTTAATTCTTATCTATTACCATAATTGTTCTAATAAGTTTGTTTGTTCACGGTCTGGGCCTACTGAGAAGATTGAAATCTTCACATTACATAATTCTGAAATACGTTCTAAATATCTACGCGCATTGTCAGGTAATTCTTCCAATGTACAGCAACTTGTAATATCTTCTTTCCATCCTGGTAACTCTTCGAAGATTGGTTTACAACGACGTAATTGATCAAGGTTAGCTGGATATTCAGTAATTTCTTCGCCGTCTAATTCGTATGCTGTACAAATTTTCACAGTATCTAAACCTGTAAGCACGTCGATAGAGTTAATAGATAGGTCTGTAATACCGCTCACACGACGAGAGTGACGTAATACGACTGAGTCGAACCAGCCGACACGACGTGGACGTCCAGTTGTTGTACCGTACTCACGACCAACTTCTCTAATGTGGTGACCATCTTCATCAAATAATTCAGTTGGGAATGGGCCATCGCCTACACGAGATGTATAAGCTTTACATACACCAATTACTTTAGAAACGAATGTTGGGCCTACACCAGTACCTACTGTTACATTACCAGCAACAGGGTTACTTGAAGTTACGAAAGGATATGTACCGTGGTCGATATCTAACATAACGCCTTGTGCGCCTTCGAATAATACTTTTTCATCAGCAACAAATGCGTCGTCTAATGTTTTCGCTGTGTCCATAACGAATTCTTTTAAGCGTTGACCTGCCGCATAGTATTCGTCAAACATTTCATCAAAGCGTGGGCATGATTCGTTAAACATACCTTTGAAATATGCATCTTTAATTTCGATATTTTCTTTTAAGCGACGTTCAAATGTTTCTTTTTCTAATAAATCAGCCATACGGATACCGATACGTTGCGCTTTATCTACATAAGCTGGGCCGATACCTTTTTTAGTTGTACCAATTTTATTATCGCCACGACGACGTTCTTCATATTCATCTTGCGCTAAATGATAAGGAAGAATCACTTGAGCACGGTTAGAAATACGTAAGTTACTTGTAGAAATACCACGTTCATTTAAGCCGTCTAATTCTTTCAATAACGCTACTGGGTCGACAACAACGCCGTTACCAATCACCGCTAATTTATCTTTATAAAAAATACCTGATGGTACTAAATGTAATTTATAAGTTTCTCCACCGAACTGAATAGTATGTCCTGCGTTATTACCACCTGAAAAACGTGCAATAACATCCGCTTGTTCCGCTAAGAAATCTGTAATTTTACCTTTACCTTCGTCTCCCCATTGTGTCCCAACTACTACGATTGATGACATGTGAGCACCTCCAAAGTTTTCTCGATTAACCATAAGTATTCTATCAGTCCATCTGGCATAATGCAAATAAAAATCGAACATTAATATTTACACATTTCTCTTTTCTTCTTGAAAATAAATTTCTTCTATAAATGCCTATAAACGCTTACATATCAGTATTTCAAAGACTTTTCCTTAAAAACCAAGATACATACTAAACAGAAATAAATTCAACCAAAACAAAATAAAAACCGTACATTTAATACAAAAATAAGATTAAAGTACGGTAAAAAATAATTACATCATATCGGCATGTGCATAATCGATATCTGTAAATTTATTATATTGTTTCATAAAGTGTAGTTTCACGGTGCCGGTTGGACCGTTACGTTGCTTAGCGATGATAATTTCAATTTCACCATTCTCATCGTTAGACTGAGGTTCCATATTGCCATCATCGTCTTCACCTTCGCCACGATTATAATAATCATCACGATATAAGAATGCGACGATATCAGCATCTTGCTCAATCGAACCTGACTCACGAATATCACTCATCATTGGACGTTTATCTTGACGTTGTTCTACGCCACGAGATAACTGACTCAATGCGATAACAGGACATTCTAATTCACGCGCGATTGCTTTTAACGTACGTGAAATTTCAGATACCTCTTGTTGTCTGTTATCTGAAAAGCGTGACCCACTACCTTGAAGTAATTGTAGATAGTCAATCACAATCATATCTAAGCCATGTTCTTGTTTTAACCGACGGCACTTAGAACGTAAATCTGTAATACGAATACCTGGCGTATCATCGATAAATATCTTCGTACGAGATAGTTTACCTACCGCTATTGTAAAACGATTCCAGTCTTCTTCTGTCATCGTCCCTGTTCTTAAGCGATTGGAATCAACGTTACCAGAACTACAAATCATACGTGTTGCTAGTTGATCGGCACCCATTTCAAGCGAGAATATCCCTACCGTGTAACTTCCTTCATGTGTTGCCACTTTTTGGGCAATATTAAGAGCGAAGGCAGTCTTACCTACAGAAGGACGCGCAGCTAAAATAATTAAATCATTACGGTTAAAGCCCGCAGTCATCTGGTCTAAATCACGATAACCAGTTGGAATACCTGGCGTTTGTCCGCTATTTTGGTCTAATTCTTCGGCTGTCTCATACACTTGTCCAAGGACGTCTCTAATATCCTTGAAGCCATCGCTTTGACGATTAGAGGACAACTCAAGTATGCGTCGTTCAGCGTCACTTAAAATCGCATCTAATTCAAGTTCATTGTCATAACCGTCGTTGGCAATACTATCGGCAGTTTGTATTAATTTACGTTTTAACGATAAGTTAGCGACGATATTTGTATAATACTGAATATTTCGTGTCGTAGGCACATTATTAGATAGTTCCGCTAAATATTGGGGGCCACCCGCTTCACTCAACGCACCATCTTTCGTCAATTGATCCATTAATGTGACAACATCAATTTCACCTTGATCTTCACTTAAATTCATCATTGCTCGGAAGATGTGTTGGTGGGCGCCTCTATAAAATGACTCAGGAAGTAATACCTCCTGAGTCGTATTAATCAAGTTCGGGTCTATAATAATTGCACCTAAGACAGATTGTTCAGCTTCATTGTTATGGGGCATTTGTCTTTGATCATACATATTATCCATACGTCATTACACCTCTAAATCCAATCCATCCTAAATTTTACCCAAATGCCAGTGCTAATTGTATTATTTTTCTACTGTATGAACTCTAATTGTACCTTCTACTTCTTTGTCTAATTTTACAGGTACATTAGTATAACCTAATGCATGGATACCTTGAGGTAAGTCCATTTTACGTTTATCGATTTTAATATCGTGTTGAGATTTAAGTGCTTCGGCAATTTGTTTTGTACTTACTGAACCAAACAATTTACCACCTTCACCAGTTTTCGCACTTACTTCTACTTCGATATTTTCTAATTTTTCTTTAAGTGCTTTCGCTTCACTAATTTCTTGTTGTCTATCCGCTTCGGCACGTTTATTTTGTTGTTCTAATTGTTTTAAGTTACCAGGAGTTGCTTCAACAGCATAGTTATTTTTAATTAAAAAGTTATTAGCATAGCCTACTGGTACATCTTTAACTTCGCCTTTTTTACCTTTACCTTTAACATCTTGTGTGAAAATTACTTTCATGCGTCTTCACTCCTACTCTTTTGTTCTGTAATTGCTTGTTGTAATTGTTCGATTGCTTCTTCAATCGATAATCCTTTTAATTGTGTGGCAGCATTAGTTAAGTGTCCGCCACCACCAAGTGCTTCCATCGTTAGTTGAACGTTGATAGAACCTAGTGATCGGGCAGAGATACCAATTAAGTTATCCTCACGTTTAGCTACCACGTATGATGCTTCTATACCCTCTAAACTTAACAACTCATCAGCTGCTTGTGCAACTGTGACGGGATGATAAATTTTGTCGTTAGAACCATGGGCAATCGCAATACCATCATCTTGTACTTCAACCGTTCTAATCAGTTCAGAACGATTAATGTACGTATCTACATCATCTTTCAAGAAGTGTTGCGTCAAGATAGTATCTGCACCATGGGCACGAAGATAACTTGCCGCATCGAACGTTCTTGAACCTGTACGCAATGTAAAGTTACGTGTATCGACAATGATACCTGCGTACATTACCGTTGATTCTAAACGAGTTAAACGTTGTTCTGTCGGTTGATATTCTAAGAGTTCCGTCACAAGTTCGGCTGTTGAACTTGCGTATGGTTCCATATAAACCAACAGAGGATTAGAAATAAAGCTTTCGCCACGTCTGTGATGGTCAATAACCACTTTACGGTTCGCTTTATTTAGAATATTTTCATCTAATACCATCTCAGGTTTATGCGTATCTACGACGACAATAGTAGATTTAGAAGTCATCATATCCCAAGCTTCGTCAGACGTTACGAAACGTTCTTTAAGCTCAGGTTTCTTATCGATTTCATCCATCACACGACGTAATGTTGGATCGATATCTTCTTCATTTAGAACGACATACGCCTCTAAGTTATTCATTAATGCGAAACGTGACACCCCGATTGCGGCACCTATCGCATCTAAGTCAGGACGTTTGTGTCCCATAATAATTACTTTATCGCCTTCAGTTAAAATGTCTTTCAAGGCGTGAGAAATCACTCGCGCTCTTACACGTGTACGTTTCTCCATTGGGTCAGTCTTACCGCCGTAGAAACGGACGTTACCATTCATATTCTTGATGGCAACTTGGTCACCACCACGACCTAACGCTAAATCAAGACCGGATTGTGATAATTCCCCAAGATCGATTAAGTTCTCGGTACCTTCACCGACCCCAATACTTAGTGTTAATTGGGCACGATAGCCGACACTTTTCTCACGTAACTGACTGAGAATTTCAAAGTTTGATTCTTCAATTTCCGCTAGAATTTTTTGATTTAAATACGCTACGAATTGGTCAGAGCTATAACGTTTAAAGTAAATATTATATTCTGACGCCCAACGACTAATCACTCGTGTCACCATTGAGTTGATTTCAGAGCGTTGCGTATCATTCATATTTTGCGTAATTTCATCATAATTATCTAGGAAAAGGGTCGCAATAATAGGTTTCGATTCTTCATATAATGCGTGTGTTTGTACTTCATTCGTAATATCGAAGAAGTATAAACAATTTTCTTCCTGGGCATGGCGTACATGATAATGATATGGACCATGTTCGATTTCAACTTCTTGAATCTTTTCAAGCTGCTTTAAAATATTCGGAAACACTTCATTAACTGGTTCTGAGATGACGTTCGTTTCTAAGTGTTCAGACATATACTGGTTGATCCATTCAATATGATCATCGGCATCAAGTACGACCATACCAATTGGCAGACGTTTGATGGCTTTATTGCTACCAGCCGAGACATGACCACTTAAGTTATCCACATAGTTATCCATTTTTAATAATGCTTGTCTTACTAACACGATGCTAATAATAATCATCACGACTAGAATAGCAGCGGCAATCGTAGCTACCAATGGCTTAAAGATAAACCATACAACGACAAGTGCTATCGCAGTAAGTACCATCAAAATGTAAGGTATAAGTAATGCCTTTTTTGTGGATTGACGGTTCATTCTTCCACCTCTATTCACTTTTTAAAGTCATTTTTTAATCATTCGTTTTAAATTAATTCCTAAATCAAGTACCCCAAGTAATGCAACAATATGTGTTGCTGGCGTTAAAATTGTCCCCACGACCATTAACAATATCGTTACAGCATCTGGCATACGTCTTGCTTTACCAAAGAAATGAATTAAACTCAATCCTTGAATATACATCAATAATGATAACACAACTTCAAAATTTAACACGATACTTTGGAAAGTACTTGGCTGAGTCGCAAACATTACGCACAGCAAGACGATCATGTAAATCCATAATAATGAACGATTCATTTGCCAAGCAAATAAAGGTTTGAAAATCGGTGTAGCTACTTTAAATTTACGTACAATCGGAAATGTAATAATTAAACTAATTAAAACAAGAATAAAAATTCCGATAATAATAAAACTTGGAAGTTGTACTGCCATTTGGCGAAAGCTTTCTTCTAATAGCGTTTTATAATCAGACTCCACGCCTGATGTAACAATGGCGCTATGCATTGCATCTTTGAAAGGTTTAATAAGTGTTGTTGCACTTGGTATCTTTTTAAATACTTGTAATAACATGAATGCGACTAAAGCAAATATACTTAAATATGTAGTTGCTATATATAAGATGCGTTCTTTAGAAGCACGTTCTTTTAATAATTGGCCAATAATAAAGCTAAGTAGTAAAACTAAAATCATGGCACTTAATACAAATGTATTACCTAATAGAGTGGTTAAAATAACTGTGACTAACGCGGCAAATCCAAATGATGGAACAGATTTGTTCCATAGAATAATCCCTGGAATTGTGGCGAATAAACATAGTATCAAACCAAGTATCGGTAACACATACGTGATTAAAGCAACAATAACGAGCGCAATTGTTCCTAAAATCGTCGCTTTAAGGTGTACTTTTGAAAACACATTTGCCACTCCCATACTTTTTGACTGTAACTTCTATTTTAACCTCTATACAAGATTAAAACAAATGTATAGAAATAGTACTTAGCACACTCATTAGTCGTTGGTTTAGTGGCACTATTGCGGTAATCCGCTTCCATTATTTTCGTTTGAAATTCGTTACTTTTAGAAAATGATATAAGTTCGGTGCCCAATCATTAAAGTTTAATAAGAAACCGTCATGTCCTACATTGTCTGGCACAAAGAAATGACGATGATATTTAAACCGCTCCCCTACTGCTCTCACTTGGTCATCTGGATACAATAAATCATCTGTAAAGCCCATCGTAAGTACTTTAGTATCTAAAGATTGAAAGACCTCATCTACGTCTACACGGCCACGGTCGATATTGTGGCTATCTAAGACATTCAACATTGTTAAGTAACAGGATAAATCATACGTTTCTTTAAACTTATTACCTTGGTAGCGTTGATAACTAACGACCTCGTCTGGAGAGAAGCGTTGATCATAACTTTTAGACGACCGGTACGTTAGGAAGCCTAATTGACGTGCAATACTTAGTCCTTCTTTACCTCCAAGATGAATGGCTTCACGCGCAATTTCATTAAATGCTCGGCTATAGGAGGACGTTTTATCAGTGGCTGCTAAGATAACCGCTTTATCAACTTGGAACTGGTTATTATAGAGTAATTCCATCACCTGCATGCCACCTAGACTTCCGCCGATTAAGATGTTAATTCTTTCGAAGCCGAGTTCTTGAATGCCCTTTTCAATCGCTTTAGCAATATCTCTTAGTGTTAATTGTTTCGGAAAATGTGTATCCGTTACGGGAGAGCTTGAGCCGAATGGGCTACCGATAACGTTAAATGTAAGGAACTGATAATCGTAGATAGGCATATAGCCACCGTCGATAATTTCACGCCACCAACCAGGATGTTCATCAGTACCATACGTTAAATGATTGCCGGTTAGCGCATGACAAACGACTACAAGTGGTTGACCTGAGTATCCTACATGTTCGTAGCGTAATTGTAGATTCTCAATCATTTCACCTGATTCTGTTCTAAATCGTCCTAAGTTTAATGTGTCTACCGTATAATGTGTCATACGCTTTCCTCCTCTGGATAAAAAAATCACTCCATACTCTTTAGAAGTATGAAGCGATGTGCTTATTACTTATCATTCGAGTATCTCGTTGGTTGTAGCACCGTACATGAATGCCGGTTGCTGAAGTTTCATAGGGCCGCGTCCCTCCACTTCTCTCAATAAGTTTATATTGTTTAGTTTTTACACTTTGTAACTGTTTTGTTTAAATTTATTTTATCTAATTACATTTGTAACTTCAATAGCTAGCTGTAGGATTCTGCCTTTTAAAAGAAAAAACGTAAACCAGCAATGAATGCGATACCTATTAGTATGGTAATCGTCAGGCTACGTGTAATGAGTGCAATGAAAATGGTCGGAATCGTTGCAATGATAAACGGAATATTGAGTGTGTAACCTTGTACGCCGTCTTGTTGGACGATGATGCCATCTAAGATAAGTGCCGTGAATAAGGTAATGGGTATAAATGATAACCACTTAATTACCGTTTCTGAAAGTTGAATACGTGAAATCATAAGAAACGGGATAACGCGGACGATTAGCGTTACGAGCCCACATAAAACGATTAATATTAACGTATGCCAAGATGTCGTCATTTATCCATCACCACCCCTAATGTTGCTGCAAAGATTGATGCGATAAGAATCGCGCCGTATGAAGGTATAAACCAACTTAGAATTAACATCATCACGATGACACTCGCAATTAATACAAGATACACTTTGAGTTTTGAACGTGTAATCGACTCAAATTGTGCCATTGCTAGAAAGATGAACATCGCCGTAATAGCGAAATCAAGTCCCAACATCTCTGGATTAGAGATATATTTACCGAATACTGCGCCGGCCACACTTGCAAGCGCCCAAAATACGTAAGCAGTTAAGTTTAAACCGTGTAACCAACGATCGTTTATCTTCTCCCCTTTTAAATGAGGTGTAACCGCTACGCCAAATGTTTCATCGGTTAAGATTGACGATAAGCCTATACGGTTCCAAACGCTATAATTTCTATAACTTGGCGCTAATGTCATTGATAATAGGAAAAAACGTGAATTGACGATAAAAGTGGTTAATACTATGGCCGAAGTCGGTGTACCTGCTATGACAAGTGCGCAGATGATAAATTGCGCTGCTCCAGCATAGACTAGTAAACATAGTAATAAGATTTCTAATATACTGAAATGCTGTGAAGCCGCCACGATTCCAAATGACAAACCAATTCCAATATATCCTAATAACGTAGGAATACATTCCTTGACCCCTTGTTTAAATGTCACATGTGACGTCATTCTTTTACCCCCTTTGTTCCATTCGTTTCCACAAGTAAATATATAATTAAATTTAGTCTAATACACTAGTTTAAGAGTAGCAACATACTTAGACGTCAGGTTGTGTGACGTAAGACTAACAGACGTGTTAAAACGTTGATTTATCAATGTTTTTAGAGTTCTCTATTTTTAGGTCAAAATTTCTACTTACCCCATATCAGGTAGTCTAAAAAGACGTTATTTACTTTATTACTTTATTAAGAAAAAGCAGGATTTTACTGTGGGAAATGATTATCTTTAAATAGAGTTAATATGACAATTAAAAAAAGCGTTGAAACTATCTTTTTCAAGATAGCCTCAACGCTAAATATATGAGTTATAACTTAGCCGTTTACTGGACGGATTTCAGTTTTACCACCCATGTATGGAACTAATGCATCTGGAATTGTGATTGAACCGTCTTCATTTTGATAGTTCTCAACGACAGCTGCAAATGTACGTCCAACAGCAAGACCACTACCGTTTAATGTGTGTGCTAATTCTGGTTTAGCATCTGCATTACGTTTGAAGCGGATGTTTGCACGACGCGCTTGGAAATCAGTACAGTTTGAGCAAGAACTAATTTCTTTGTAGTTGTCATAGCTTGGTAACCAAACTTCTAAGTCGTATGTTTTACTTGCACTGAAGCCGATGTCTCCTGTACATAAGATGACACGACGATATGGTAATTTTAATTCTTCTAAGATAGCTTCAGCATTTTTAGTCATATCTTCTAAAGCATCCCAAGAATCTTCAGGTTTTTCGATACGTACCATTTCAACTTTATCGAATTGGTGTAAACGGATTAAACCTCTTGTATCTCTACCAGCAGATCCTGCTTCACTACGGAAACATGCAGTTTGTGCAGTGAATTTTTCAGGTAATACATTTGGTGGGATAATTTCGTCTCTGTAGAAGTTTGTTAATGGCACTTCTGCAGTTGGAATAGTGTAAAGACCTTCTTTTTCAACTTTGAATAAATCTTCTTCGAATTTAGGTAATTGGCCTGTACCAAACATAGTATCAGCGTTAACTAATTGTGGTGTAAACATTTCAGTGTAACCGTGTTGTGTTGTATGTTTAGTAAGCATGTAGTTCATTAACGCACGTTCTAATAACGCACCGTCTCTAGTTAAGTATACGAAACGTGCTCCTGATACTTTCGCTGCACGTTCAAAGTCAGCCATTTTTAATTCTTCAACTAAATCCCAGTGTGCTTTTGGTTCGAAGTTGAATTCACGAGGCGTACCCCATTTTTTCACTTCAACGTTTTCTTCGTCTGAAGCACCTTGTGGCACATCGTCTGCGATTAAGTTAGGAATACGAATTAAGATATCTCTAACTTTATTGTCTACTTCATTTAATTTAGCATCGTTTTCTTTGATTTCGTCACCAAGTTCACGCATTTCTTTGATAACGTCATCAGCATTTTCTTTATTGCGTTTCTTTTCAGCGATTTCTTCACTTACTTTGTTACGACGTGCTTTCATATCTTCAGTTTTACCAATGAGTTGACGACGTTGATTATCTAATTCTAAGACCTCATCAACTACTTTTGGATCATCTCCACGTAATTCAATTTTGCTCTTAACTTTATCAGGTTCTTCTCTAAATTGTCTGATGTCTAACATATTAACTTCATCCTTCCCATTTTTTAAAAGTTTATTAAGAATGGCAACTTTTAAATATAAAAAAGACCACGTCCCCCTACAAGGGACGTGGTCTACGCGTTGCCACCCTATTTAACAACTTGATACATAAGATGCACCAAATTGCACTTTACCAATATAACGGTTCTTACCGATTGTTCATATATAGTAGGTAGATTCGCATAACTATTAATTACTTGTTCACACTCAACACAAGCTCTCTGAAATTAACCGATTATGTTACTTGTCCTACGAACAATAACTTATTAAGTTATTGTTAATATAGCAAAGTCTTTTGAAATTATCAAGCAATTGTTAATATTAAAAATTATTATTAATTTAAACGTTTTCATTTTCAACAAAATTAGAACTTAAATTATTCCTGAAATAGTGTTGACGAAAGTCGAATCCAGGTATAATATTTTCTATTGTATTTAAAAGTCGAGGGCGTAGAGAAGTCTGAGTTGTTCGCTACAACTGTAAAGTTCAGGCTATATCTATTTAGTGTAGAAAGGTTCCACACCTTATAAGGGAGGTTTATTTATGGAAACATTAAATTCAGTTACTATTCCTAAAAGAAATGATGAAACGCATAAAGGTGATTATGGCAAGATTTTGCTTATTGGTGGTAGTGCCAATTTAGGGGGCGCCATTATGTTAGCAGCGCGTGCGTGTGTATATAGTGGTAGTGGCTTAATTACAGTGGCCACACATCCAACTAATCATGCGGCGATTCATTCACGTTGTCCGGAAGCCATGGTTATTGATATTAATGATACGAAGATGTTAACTAAAATGATTGAGAATACAGATAGTATTTTAATCGGTCCAGGGCTCGGTATTGATTTCAAAGGTAATAATGCAATTACATTCTTACTTCAAAATATACAGCCTCACCAAAACTTAATTGTTGATGGAGACGCAATTACGATATTTAGTAAATTGAAACCTGATATTCCTACATGTCGTGTGATCTTCACACCACATCAAAAAGAATGGGAACGTTTAAGCGGTATCCCTATTGAAGAACAAACATATGAACGTAATAGGGAAGCTGTGAATAAATTAGGCGCAACGGTTGTGTTGAAAAAACACGGTACAGAAATCTTCTTTAAAGACGAAGAGTACAAACTTGCTATCGGTACACCTGCAATGGCGACAGGTGGCATGGGTGACACATTAGCTGGTATGATTACTAGTTTCGTTGGTCAGTTTGATAATTTAAAAGACGCTGTAACTAGCGCGACATATACGCATAGTTATATTGGTGAAAAATTATCTGAAACAATGTATGTTGTTCCACCTTCACATTTAATAAGTGAAATCCCATACGTGATGAAAGAATTAGAAAAATAAAGATTTGTATATAAAATAAGACTACCCTCAGCAGGGTAGTCTTATTTGTTATTAATTATTCATTATTATCTTCGTCATCAGAAGCGTTTTCTATATCTTCGTTAACACGATCCATGAAGTCTTCTCTTACTTCAATACGTTCATCATCATCAGATGTAGTGTCTGTGTCCGCTTCTTCTACTTCGGTATGCAATGCGTTACCTGGCGTTTCATCTTCAACGACTTGTTCACTAGGGCTTTCAGTACTTTCTAAGCTTTCATTTTCTTCAGCTTGAGCCGCTTCAGTAGCATCTGCATCTTCTGTTTTATCAATTACTTTCGCTACTGTAGAAACAAATTGTTCTTCGCCTAATTTCATTAGACGGACACCTTGAGCTGCACGACCATTTTGTGAAATATCTTCCACGTCAAGTCGAATAATTACGCCTCCGTTTGTGACAATCATCAAGTCTTCTTCGCCAGTTACTGTTGTGATACATACAATATTACCATTACGTTCTGTAATTTTAGCAGTCTTGATACCTTTACCGCCTCGGTTAGATAAGCGATATTCACTTACTGGCGTACGTTTACCGTAACCATTTTCAGTAACTACTAAAACTTCATCTTCGCTCTCTGCATGAGCCACGTCTAAACCAACAACAACGTCTTCATCGCGTAATGAGATACCTCTTACGCCCGCTGCAGTACGACCTAATGGACGTAATTTCGTTTCAGGGAATCGGATAAGTGACGCATGTGATGTGCCAAGTAAGATATCTTGATGGCCATCAGTAAGTCGCACGGCAATCAGTTCATCATCTTCTTTGAAACCAATCGCAATCTTACCGTTTTTATTGATATGTGAGAAGTTACTTAACGCAGAACGTTTCACAATACCTCGTTTAGTAGCGAAGACTAAGTAGCTATCTTCATCTTCAAGGTTTCTTACAGCAATCATCGTACTAATCACTTCATCAGTATCAAGTTCGATTGCGTTAATGACTGGTATACCTTTAGATTGACGTGAAAGTTCAGGTACTTCGTAACCTTTAAGTTTGTAGACACGACCTTTATTCGTAAAGAATAAGACGTTATCATGCGTACTTAATGTTACAAGTTGACTTACGAAGTCTTCTTCTAAAGTATTCATACCTTGTACACCACGACCGCCACGATTTTGCGCGCGATATGTAGATACAGGTAAACGTTTAATATAGTTGTTATGACTTAATGTAATAACGATTTGTTCTTCAGGAATTAAGTCTTCATCTTCAATATCATCTAATCCGCCTAATTGGATTTCAGTACGACGTTCATCACCGTAACGTTCTTTAATCTCAGTAAGTTCGTCACGGACTAATTGAAGTAAGACTTCCTCGTTTGCGAGAATTTTTTCTAATTCAGAAATGTAGTTAAGTAAATCATTATATTCCGCTTCAATCTTATCGCGTTCTAAACCTGTTAAACGTCTTAAACGCATATCAAGGATAGCTTGTGCTTGACGTTCTGAAAGTTTAAAACGTTCTTGTAACGTTTCCATCGCAATTTTATCCGTATCAGATTCACGGATAGTTGAGATGATTTGGTCGATATGGTCTAACGCAATACGTAAACCTTCTAAGATATGAGCGCGATCTTTCGCTTTTCTTAAGTTATATTCCGTACGACGACGTACCACGACTTTTTGATGCTCTAAATATTCAACTAGGGCATCTTTTAAGTTGATTAACTTAGGTCGACCATTTACAAGCGCGATCATGTTTACACCGAATGACGTTTGTAATGGTGTTTGTTTATATAAATTATTTAGAATAACGTTTGCATTCGCATCTTTACGTACGTCAATCACGACTCTTACGCCTGTACGTAAACTTGTTTCATCACGTAAGTCTGTAATACCTTCAATTTTCTTCTCACGTACAAGTTCAGCGATTTTCTCAATCATACGTGCTTTGTTAACTTGATATGGAATTTCAGTTACGACGATACGTTGACGTCCGCCACCACGTTCTTCAATTTCCGCACGTGCACGCATTTGAACAGACCCACGTCCAGTTTCAAATGCTCTTCGGATACCACTTTTCCCTAGGATTAAGCCCGCCGTTGGAAAATCAGGCCCCTGAATATCTTCCATAAGTTCTGCAATAGTAACGTCTGGATTTTTACTTAAACGTAAAACGCCATCGATGACTTCCGTTAAGTTATGAGGAGGAATATTAGTAGCCATACCTACCGCAATACCTGATGCACCATTCACTAGAAGGTTAGGGAAACGAGCAGGTAAGACTTCCGGCTCTCTTTCTGTACCATCGTAGTTATCTAAGAAATCGATTGTATCTTTATTAATATCACGTAAAAGTTCCAAGGTAATCTTAGTCATTTTCGCTTCGGTATAACGCATGGCAGCAGCGCCATCGCCATCCATAGAACCAAAGTTACCTTGCCCGTCGATAAGCGGATAACGATAGCTGAATGTTTGAGCCATTCTAACCATGGCGTCATAAATTGAAGAGTCACCATGCGGGTGATATTTACCCATTACGTCCCCGACGATACGTGCCGATTTTTTATAAGGTTTGTCAGGTGTCATGCCCTGTTCATTTAAACCGTATAAAATACGACGATGTACAGGTTTTAAACCATCACGTACATCTGGTAAGGCACGTGAAACGATAACGCTCATTGCATAGTCTAAGAATGATTCGCGCATTTCGCTGGTTATATTTCGTTCATTAATTCTTGATTGAGGTAAGTCAGCCATCAAGATATCCTCCTTCTGTAATCAGTTCATTCATAACTTAGTAAGACTGTCGTAACTGTTGTTTATAGAGTGAGGTTGAATCATTATTGATTAGCTTCAGAGCTTAAACGATTAAGATTCAACCTAAATAATTAACAAGTAATCTCTTAGAAATCTAAGTTTGCATAGACTGCATTGTCTTCGATAAAGCGTCTACGGTTTTCAACGACGTCGCCCATTAACATTTCAAATGTTTGGTCGGCATCTATCGCATCTTCAAGTTTTACTTGTAACATCATACGATTTTCAGGGTTCATTGTAGTTTCCCATAATTGGTCGGCATTCATTTCTCCTAAACCTTTATAACGGGCAATTTGCCATTTAGGTGTCGGATTTAATTCTGATTTCAATTTATCTAATTCACGATCGTTAAAGACGTAATATTTTTGTTTACCTTGAGTTAACTTGAATAATGGTGGTTGTGCGATATAGACATATCCCGCTTCGATAAGTGGACGCATGAAACGATAGAAGAATGTTAATAACAATGTTCTAATATGCGCACCATCGACATCGGCATCGGTCATAATCACGATTTTATGATAACGTGCTTTAGAAATGTCGAATTCGCCACCGATCCCAGTACCAAATGCAGTAATCATTTGACGAATCTCATTATTGTTTAGAATACGATCTAAACGGGCTTTTTCAACGTTTAAGATTTTACCTCTTAACGGTAAAATGGCTTGTGTTCTAGAGTCACGGCCTTCTTTTGTAGACCCCCCGGCAGAGTCACCCTCTACGATAAAGATTTCACTTTCTTCAGGGTTTTTACTAGAGCAGTCTGCAAGCTTACCAGGTAAACTTGAGATTTCTAAGGCTGATTTACGGCGTGTTACTTCACGCGCTTTTTTAGCCGCTACACGCGCACGTGAGGCCATCATCCCTTTTTCCACGACGATTCTTGCTACGCTAGGATTCTCATATAAGAAACGTTCGAAGTACTCTGCGAACAGTTTATCCACGATTTGACGGACTTCAGAGTTACCTAGTTTTGTTTTAGTTTGTCCTTCGAATTGAGGGTCACCGTGTTTGATTGATACGACCGCTGTTAAGCCTTCACGTGTATCTTCACCAGATAATCTGTCTTTCTCGTCTTTGATGATTTTACTTTGCGTGCCGTAGCTATTTAACACACGTGTTAATGCACGTTTGAAACCATCTTCATGCGTACCGCCTTCATATGTATGAATGTTGTTCGCATAAGACAATAGGTTTGTCGCATAGCCACCGTTATATTGCATAGCAATTTCAATTTCTACGTCATCTTTAGTTTGATGAATATAGATTGGGTCTTCGTGAATCGGCTCTTTATTCTCATTAAGTAATTCAACGTAAGATTTAATACCGCCTTCATAATGATACGTATCTTCACGTTGTTCTTCGTCGTCTTCACGTTCATCTCTTAATGTGATTGAAATACCTTTATTTAAGAATGCTAGCTCTCTGATACGTTTTTGAAGTGTTTCATAGTTATAAACTGTTGTCTCTGTGAAAATTTCACTGTCAGCTTTAAAACGAATCACTGTACCTGTTTTATCTGTGCTACCTACTTCTTTAAGATCAAATTGAGGTAAACCTCTTTTATATGCTTGATGATAAATCGTTTCGTTACGGTGGACATAAACCTCTAAATCTTCAGACAAGGCGTTAACTACTGATGAACCTACACCGTGTAGACCACCAGAAACTTTATATCCGCCACCGCCGAATTTACCACCGGCGTGAAGTACTGTTAAGATAACCTCAACTGCTGGACGACCCATTTTCTCCTGAATATCAACAGGAATTCCACGACCATTGTCAGTTACCTTAATCCAGTTGTCTTTTTCAATAATGACTTCGATTTGATCAGCGTAGCCGGCAAGGGCTTCATCAATACTGTTATCGACAATTTCCCATACTAAATGGTGCAATCCTCTCTCTGAGGTTGACCCAATATACATCCCAGGTCTTTTACGTACCGCTTCCAGGCCTTCTAATACCTGTATCTGTCCAGCACCATAATTATCCGTGTTGTTTACATCTGACAATGTATTCACCATCACTTTCTATTACTTAATAATTTCACCTTGATTAATTCGATAGAGCTTAGCATTATTCATAATTTCATGATCTATGCCGTCTACTGAAGTCGTCGTTACAAACGTTTGTACTTTATGTTGAATCGTACTTAATAAATGCGTCTGACGAGAATCATCAAGCTCGCTAAGTACATCATCTAGCAGCAAGATGGGATATTCTCCTACTTCAATATTCATTAATTCGGTTTCTGCTAATTTAATAGATAGGGCAGTCGTCCGTTGTTGCCCTTGTGAACCATATGTTTGGGCATCCATCTCATTGACGTTAAAACCTAAGTCGTCTCTATGTGGCCCATACAAACATACGCCTCTATCCATTTCACGTTGAATATTGTCATTTAACAAGGTAATGACCTCGTCTAATAACTCACTCTTATCCTTATTCGTATCACTTAATTTAATGCTTGGTAAATATTTCAGTGACAACGTTTCACGCTCATTCGTAATTCCTGCATGAATCGGCTTAGCTAACGACTCTAGCTCTTTAATAAAATGCTCACGTCTTAAAGTCACGTTTAGTGCATATTGCGCAAACTGTTGGTTTAAGACTTCTAACATTGTCGTATCTGTTTTATGATCAAACTGTAATTGTTTTAAATAATTATTCTTTTGTTTAAGGATACGTTGATATTGAGCTAAATCATTTAAATAAACCGCAGAAATTTGACCTAATTCCATGTCAATGAAGCGTCTTCTGATCTGAGGAGAACCTTTAACAATATTTAAATCTTCTGGCGCAAAAAGAACCACGTTAAGATGTCCAACATACTGTGTTAGTCGACTTTGTTCTAAGTGGTTCACTTTTACTTGTTTACCTTTTTTAGTTATAAACATCGTTAGTGGCATCGTACCGTGTCTATAACTTAGCTCACCCTCTATTTTAGCATACTCTGCATTAAATCGTATAAGCTCCTTGTCATTAGACGTACGATGGCTTTTAGCTAAAGCTAGCGTATAAATTGATTCAAGTAAATTTGTCTTCCCTTGGGCATTTTCACCGATAAGAATATTTACTTCAGGATGACAATCTAACGTAACATTCTCATAGTTACGATAATTCTCTAATTGGAGTGTCTTAAGCTTCATTGTTCACCTTGGTGAATAATGATTACAGAATCAATTTCAGGAATATTAGGGAAATCAATTCGATCTTGGTCAGCTAGTTTTTTACCGCGACGTGTTTCACGTTCACCATTAAGTAAGACTTCAAAATCTTGTAGGAACCATTTCGCCTGCCCACCTGATTCTATAATGCCTTCTGTTTTTAGAAATTGACCTAACGTGATTTCGCCATCAACTACAACTTCTTGAACCAAAATAATCACTCCGTTTCTTTATGTGTCATTAATATATTATACCTTTTTTGGGAGTAAATTTCATTTAAAATGGAATGCGAAACCGCTTACTTTATAATATATTTTCAATATTTCACTTTTTGGAGGAAAGAAGAAGCTATTTAGTCTATTTAAAGCTACTTTTTAGGTTTTGAAAATGAGGTCGCTATAAAGCACGTGTGGTTAAAAACTTAAATTTTTAATTTTAAGGGGTATTTTAGCTTATAAATTATTAAAACGTAACTTACCCACAGAATGCTAACATTTACGTCTTATTGAATGGCTGAGAGGGCTTGTAAATGATTTTCAAGTGAAAATAAAAAAGACCATGACATTGTCTTAATTGAAATGCCAAGGTCTTAAACAGAAAATATTGTTTTATTCCTAATATGTTCTGATTGGTAAAATTAATTGTGTGACTGAATCGTCATCTTTAGGTTTTAAAATAAATGGTTTCATTGTACCGAAGAATTCAACTTCGACTTCATCGTTATCAATGGCTTTCAATGCATCCATCATGTAGCGAGAGTTGAATGAAATCTTCAAGTTGCCACCTTCAACATCAGTTGCTGTAACTTCTTCTTTTACAGTACCAATTTCAGGAGATGTTGAAGATAATTCCACGATATCGTTACCAGTACTTAATTTAATCACGTTATTACCACCTTCACGTGCAAGTAATGATGCACGATCAATCGCATGGTAGAATTCGCCATTATTTATTCCTAATTTAATTTCATAATTCTCTGGGAATAAACGAGTTGTATCTGGATAATGTCCTTCTAATAAACGTGAGATAAAGTTTACATTACCAACTTTGAATAACACTTGGTTTGAAGCGAAGAAGATATCAATTTCTTCATCATTGTCACTCATAATTTTATTTAATTCAGATAATGCTTTACCTGGAATAATGACATTTTTATTTTCAGACTCATCTTCTAATTTTAATTTTCTTACAGCCAAGCGGTGTGAATCGGTCGCAGTGCATATTAATTCATTATCTTGTATAAGCCAGTTAACACCAGTTAATACTGGGCGTGTTTCTGAGGTGGACACTGCGAAATTTGTTTGCGCAATGATATTTTTTAATACTTTTACTGATAATTGAATTGCGTCATCACGTGATACTTGAGGTAGTAATGGATATTGATCTGGATCTAATCCACTTAAGTTAAATTCAGAATGACCTGATGTAATCAGTGTTTGGAACTGTTCATTCGTTGATAATTTAACATCTTTACCTGGTAATTTTTTAATAATATCTACAAAGAAACGACCAGGAAGTACTACTGAACCTGTTTCAGCAATAGTAACAATATCTTCTCCATCGATTTGTTTAGGGATTGTGATCTCAATTGAGATTTCAGAATCTGAACCAGTAAGAATCACTTCATTATCTTTAGCATCAATTTTGATACCTGTTAAAATTGGTAAAGTTGTTCTTGGTGAGATGGCTTTTAATGTATCGTTTAATTGATTGATAAAATAATCTCTTCTAATTGTAAATTCCATCATTAATTTAAACTCCTTCCAGTCGTTTATATATAATTATATAGGTTTTAAATTCATAGTAATAGTAGTAGGTCCTGTGGATTAGTGGATATGTCGAAAAAATCTAGATATGCCAAAGTTATACACATGTGGATAAACTGTTGATGCTGTGTATTACTTTTAAACATTATCCACAATTACGTTAAATGTGATTTTGACGACTTAACTTCTTTTAAGTCTAAAATGAAGCTCAATTTTCCACTATTTTTATTTCCCACTTTAATAAGATGTAATCTGTTATACAACAGTTAATCAATTTATAAGAATTTTTATCTATTGATTACGTATTTCTTTCTCTAAATCTTCTACTTCCTGTTTAAAGATACTGTCTGCTTTAATATCATTTGCAATTTTTTCATGAGCATGAATAACCGTAGTATGGTCGCGGCCTCCGAACTCTTCACCAATCTTAGGAAGTGAGAAATCAGTAAGTTCTCTAGATAAATACATTGCTATTTGACGTGGATAAGCAATTGATTTAGTACGCTTCTTAGCACTAAAGTCTTCAATACGCACGTTATAGTAATGTCCAACCACTTTTTGGATATCTTGAATGGTAATCTTTTTAGATTTAGGAACTTGAATAATATCTTTAAGTGCTTCCGCTGCTAACTCAGTTGTAATAGGTCTGCCTTGAAGTTTTGAATAAGCGAGTAGACGCGTTAAGGCACCTTCTAATTCACGAATGTTTGATTGGATTTGATTCGCAATGTAATTAAGCGATTCTGCAGGAATTTCTAGATTCTCTTCTTCGATTTTCTTTTGCAAAATTGCCATACGTGTTTCATAGTCAGGTGGCGTTATGTCAACGATTAAGCCCCATTCAAAGCGTGAACGTAAACGATCTTCTAGTTTGGAAATTTCTTTTGGTGGACGATCACTTGAAATAACGATTTGTTTTTTATTTTGATGTAGTTCATTGAATGTATGGAAGAATTCTTCTTGAGTCTGTTCTTTATTTTGAATAAATTGAATGTCATCAATTAATAGAACATCAATATTTCTATATTTCTCTCTAAATGCTTCAGGTTCATTGTTACGAATAGACTTAATGAAATCATTTGTGAATTTCTCACTTGATGTATATAGCACTTTGGCATTAGGTTGATTGCTTAACACGTGGTGACCAATTGCATGCATTAGATGCGTCTTACCTAAACCAACGCCACCATAAATAAATAATGGGTTGTAAGCTTGAGCCGGCGCTTCAGCAACAGCTAGACTTGCTGCATGTGGGAAGCGGTTGCCAGGTCCAATAACGAAAGTATCGAATGTATTATGTGTGTTGAATTGATCAGTGCCTTCGTGGTGATCTTCGATGATATGTGGCTGTGGTTTGCTGGCATTATTAGGTTTACGACTTGTTTCATCTAATTCAGCTAATTGCTCTGCCGTTAAGAATGTAGGATCAACTTCATAACCGATAATATCTTTCATGATTGTTTGTATGACTTCTTTATAATTAGAATTTAGCCAATCAGCGTAAAATTCATGGATTACAAAGATATATGCTATATTGTTACGAATTTCTTTAAGCTCTGTATCTTTTAAAAACGTATTAAAAGTAGTTCGTGAAATTTCTGATTCAGCAACTTCTAATACTTTTTTCCAAATTTCTTGTTCTGACATATATAAACTCCATCTTTCTATAAATTTAAGACTTATACACAGAATTTTGACCCAGTGGATAAAAATAATCACAGCATGTTAATAATTATCCACAAGTTAATAACATTCGGTGGATAACTTTATTTATGCTATGATTTATTCACACTATCGATACATACAAAATCAATAAATAAATCCTATAAAAATAACGAGTTAGACGACTTATCCACATAATTATACTTTTTAACCGAGATAGATGTCAAATGGGTGTGAATATGTTGTTAAATCAGGTATAATGTTGTGAATATTACAATGATTATCCACAGTATTTCAGATCTTATATGTGAATAAGTGGATAATTTTTCCTTAAATTTTTGAAAATCAAAAAATGTACTATAACAGCTCTGGGAAATAATTTATAAACTATGTATCGGAAATGAATAAAACGTCGTTATAACAAGAAAATAAAAATGTATAAATATTAAAAAAAGGCTTTCGTTTACTTTTTAAATAAAATCATGCGTTCAATTAAAAAGCTGCTTGCTTTATAAATGGTAATTTGTTATATTGTAGTAGTTGCTTGAATTATGACTAGATAAAATTTAATTAAATCAAGAATTCTGATATCAGAAAGTATAATTTATCTATTAAAATAATCAGGTTCATTAGAATTGCTAATGATCTGGATAAATATGTAGATGGAGGTGTTTTGCATGGTAAAACGTACTTATCAACCAAATAAACGTAAACATAGTAAAGTTCATGGTTTCAGAAAACGCATGAGCACTAAAAATGGCCGTAAAGTTTTAGCGCGTCGTCGTCGTAAAGGCCGTAAAGTTTTATCAGCATAAGATCACTGACTTCTCAGTGGTCTTTTTTTTCGTTTGAATGACGATTAAAGGCTAGATAATAGAAAATAATTAATATAGAACTTAGAATTCCGTTCTACCCCCATAGATAATTTAAATAGATAAATAAATGTAGAGAATAATATAAGCGAGTGATGTGAGCGTGGAGAAGGCATACCGTATTAAAAAGAATAGTGATTTCCAAACCATTTATAAAAAGGGGGAATCAGTAGCTAATAGACAATTTGTAGTTTATACCTACAATAGTAATAATGAACATTTTCGCTTAGGAATTAGTGTTTCTAAAAAGTTAGGTAACGCAGTGACGAGAAATAAAATTAAACGTGCGATTAGAGAGAATTTTAAAGTGCATAAACAAGATATTATCGCACGAGATATTGTTGTTATCGCAAGGCATCCTGCAAAAAATATGACAACGCTTGAAATTCAGGGCAGCTTAGAACATGTGCTAAAAATTGCGAAGGTATTTAATAAAAAGATTAAATAAATAAAGTTTTAAGACATACGTCAGTCTTACATCAGACAAACCGAAGTCTTACCTAAGCTATTTTAAATCAAGATATTCGCAATTTTAAAAGAAAAAAATTACAATATTATAATGAAAATTTACTTGAATAAGGAGGCGAGGGTAATCATGGATTTTGATACTATAACGAGTATTTCAACGCCAATGGGTGAAGGCGCAATTGGTATAGTCCGTTTATCTGGACCACAAGCAATAGAAATTGGAGACAAGCTATATAAAGGAAAGAAAAAATTAGAAGATGTAGACTCTCATACCATTAACTATGGCCATATTATAGATCCAGAAACAAACGAAGTAGTCGAAGAAGTAATGATTTCAGTCTTACGTGCGCCAAGAACATTCACACGTGAAGATATCATTGAAATTAACTGCCATGGCGGTATTCTAACAATTAATCGTATTTTAGAACTTACAATGACACACGGTGCAAGAGTAGCCGAGCCAGGTGAATATACTAAACGTGCTTTCTTAAATGGACGTATCGATTTATCTCAAGCTGAAGCGGTTATGGACTTTATCCGTTCTAAAACTGATCGTGCTTCAAAAGTGGCAATGAATCAAATCGAAGGACGTTTAAGCGATTTAATCAAACGTCAAAGACAATCGATTCTAGAAATTCTCGCCCAAGTAGAAGTAAATATTGATTATCCTGAATACGACGATGTTGAAGATGCGACGACAGAATTTTTACTCGAACAGTCTAAAAAGATTAAGAATGAAATTAATCTTCTATTAGAAACAGGAACACAAGGTAAGATTATGCGAGAAGGTCTTTCAACTGTTATCGTTGGTAAACCAAATGTTGGTAAATCATCTATGCTTAATAACCTTATTCAAGATAATAAAGCGATTGTTACTGAAGTCGCCGGAACGACGCGTGACGTATTAGAAGAATATGTCAATGTGCGTGGCGTGCCATTACGACTTGTCGATACGGCAGGTATTCGTGACACAGAAGATATCGTTGAAAAGATTGGTGTCGAACGCTCACGTAAAGCATTAAGTGAGGCAGACTTAATTCTATTTGTATTAAATAACAACGAACCGTTAACACAAGAAGATCGTACGTTATATGAAGTCATTAAAAATGAAGATGCAATTGTTATCGTGAATAAAACCGATTTAGAACAAAAATTAGATATCGATGAAGTAAAAGAAATGATTGGCGACATGCCTTTAATTCAAACGTCTATGTTGACGCAATCTGGTATTGATCAATTAGAACTTCAAATTAGAGATTTATTCTTTGGTGGCGATGTGCAGAACCAAGATATGACGTATGTTTCTAATTCAAGACATATTTCATTATTAAAACAAGCTAGAAATGCTATTCAAGATGCGATTGATGCAGCTGAGTCTGGAATTCCAATGGACATGATTCAAATCGATTTAACACGTACATGGGAACTTCTAGGTGAAATCATTGGTGAATCAGCTAGTGATGAACTCATCGATCAACTATTTAGTCAATTCTGCTTAGGTAAATAGACGAGAAACACGTTAAATATAGAAAACAGTAAAGCATATTAAAAAATTAAGACGGCGGTTAGTCTTAATTGTCATTTATAAAGTTAGGAAAGTATGAAGGAGGTAACTAAGGTGGTTCAAGAATATGATATAATCGTCATTGGAGCAGGGCATGCCGGTATTGAAGCAGGTTTAGCATCAGCTAGACGTGGCGCTAAAACGCTAATGTTAACGATTAATTTAGACAATATCGCATTTATGCCATGTAATCCATCAGTAGGTGGCCCGGCTAAAGGGATTGTAGTACGTGAAATTGACGCTTTAGGTGGCCAAATGGCGAAAGCGATTGATAAAACGCATATTCAAATGCGTATGTTGAACACAGGTAAAGGCCCTGCAGTACGTGCGTTACGTGCACAAGCAGATAAAGTTCTTTATCAACAAGAAATGAAACGTGTTATTGAAGATGAAGAGAATTTAGATATCATGCAAGGTATGGTAGATGAATTAATTATAGAAGATAATGAAGTTAAAGGTGTACGTACAAATATTGGTACGGAATACCGTTCACAAGCAGTTGTTATTACGACTGGTACATTTTTACGTGGCGAAATTATCTTAGGTAATATGAAATACTCAAGTGGTCCAAACCACCAACTCCCATCTATCACATTGGCTGATAATTTAAGAGAACTTGGTTTCGAAGTCGTACGTTTCAAAACAGGTACGCCACCACGTGTCAACGCGAAAACGATTGACTACTCTAAAACAGAAATTCAACCTGGCGATGAGGTAGGTCGTGCATTTAGTTTCGAAACAACTGAGTATATTTTAGATCAACTTCCTTGTTGGTTAACATATACTAATGATAAAACGCACCAAGTAATTGATGATAACTTACATCTTTCTGCGATGTATTCAGGAATGATTAAAGGTACAGGCCCACGTTATTGTCCATCAATCGAAGACAAATTCGTGCGTTTCAACGATAAGCCTAGACACCAACTTTTCCTAGAGCCAGAAGGTCGTCATACTAATGAAGTGTACGTTCAAGGTTTATCTACAAGCTTGCCTGAACATGTGCAACGTCAAATGTTGGAAACGATTCCTGGTCTTGAAAAGGCGGACATGATGCGTGCAGGTTATGCCATTGAATATGATGCGATTGTGCCAACGCAATTATGGCCGACGCTAGAAACTAAAGCGATTAAGAATTTATATACTGCCGGCCAAATTAATGGTACTTCAGGATATGAAGAAGCGGCTGGTCAAGGTATTATGGCTGGTATTAATGCAGCAGGTAAAGTATTAGGTACAGGTGAAAAAATCTTAAGCCGTTCAGATGCGTATATCGGTGTGTTAATTGATGACTTAGTAACTAAAGGTACAAATGAACCTTATCGTCTTCTAACATCTCGTGCCGAATATAGACTATTATTACGTCACGATAATGCAGATTTACGTTTAACTGATCTTGGTTATGAATTAGGCATGATTAGTGAAGAACGTTATGCGCGTTTTAATGAAAAACGTCAACAAATTCAAGACGAAATTCAACGTTTAACGGATACACGTATTAAACCGAATGACCATACACAATCTGTTATTGAAGCAAATGGAGGTTCACGATTAAAAGATGGTATCTTAGCGATTGATTTATTACGTCGTCCTGAAATGACTTATGATACAATTTTAGAAATATTAGAAGAAGACCATCGTTTACCAGAAGCGGTTGAAGAACAAGTCGAAATTCAAACGAAATACGAAGGGTATATCAATAAATCATTGCAACAAGTTGAAAAAGTGAAACGTATGGAAGAGAAGAAAATTCCAGAAGACTTGGATTACAGCAAAGTGGATAGCTTAGCAACTGAAGCACGTGAAAAATTAGCCGAAGTTAAACCGCTAAATATTGCACAAGCTTCACGTATTTCCGGGGTAAATCCAGCAGATATTTCAATCTTACTTGTATACTTAGAACAAGGTAAATTACAAAGGGTGGAAAGATAATGAATGGAGCAGAATGGCTAGCTGAGAAATTAAGTGAACATGGAATTGAATTAACAGATAAACAAAAAGAACAATTCCAAACTTATTATAAGTTGCTTGTTGAATGGAATGAAAAAATGAATTTAACAAGTATTACAGAAGAACATGAAGTTTATCTCAAACATTTCTATGATTCAATCACACCAAGCTTTTATTATGATTTTGACCAACCATTAATACTCTGCGATATAGGCGCAGGTGCTGGATTTCCAAGTATTCCGTTGAAAATTGTTTTTCCAGAATTAAAAGTAACGATTGTAGATTCTCTAAACAAACGTATTCAGTTTCTCAATCATTTAGCAGCTGAACTTGGATTAACGCAAGTGAGTTTCATCCACGACCGTGCCGAAACGTTTGGTAAAGGCCCGTACAGAGAAACTTACGACGTAGTGACTGCACGTGCCGTAGCACGATTAACGGTATTAAGTGAATTATGTCTTCCTTTAGTTAGAAAAGGAGGCCATTTCATCGCATTGAAGTCTTCAAAAGGAGAAGAAGAATTAAATGAAGCGCAATTTGGGATTGGTATATTAGGTGGCGTCTTTAGCGATTCTTATACATTCGATTTACCTGAAGATGCTGGCGAAAGACAAATGATTATTATCGATAAACGTCGCCAAACCTCTAAAAAGTATCCTAGAAAGCCCGGTACGCCTAACAAATCTCCTTTAATAGAAAATTAATAGCAATGACATGTTAAAATTAATTTTAAGAGGAGTGAATGGATAATGAAAAAACCTTTTTCAAAATTATTTGGATTAAAGAATAAAGATGACATCGTTGGATACATTGAAGAAGATCGCAATTCAAGTGTTGAATCCATTCAAATAGAGCGTATCGTTCCAAACCGTTATCAACCAAGACAGGTATTTGATTCAAGTAAGATTAATGAACTAGCAGAATCTATTGAAGAACATGGTTTATTACAACCTATCGTGGTTCGTCCGATTGAAGAAAATATGTATGAAATTATCGCTGGGGAGCGTCGATTTAGAGCGCTTCAATCACTGCATAAAGCACAGGCAGATGTTATTATTCGCCATATGGATGATGAACAAACTGCGGTAGTCGCATTGATTGAAAACATCCAACGTGAGAACTTATCGGCTGTTGAAGAAGCGGAAGCTTATAAAAAGTTACTTGAAATTGGAGAAACGACACAAAGTGAACTCGCTAAAAGCCTTGGTAAAAGCCAAAGTTTTATTGCGAATAAATTACGTTTACTTAAGTTAGCGCCTAAGGTTATTACGCGTTTAAGAGAAGGTAAGGTTACTGAACGTCACGCACGTGCCGTGTTGTCTCTTGAACATGAAGATCAAGAGGAACTTATCGAGCAAGTGATTAGCCAAAAGTTAAATGTAAAACAAACTGAAGCACGTGTTAAACAAAAAACAGGACCTGAAAAAGTAAAAGCCCAAACCTTCCAATTCTCGAAAGATATAACTCAAGCGAGAGATGAAGTAGGTAAGAGTATTCAAGCAATTGAAGATTCAGGTATACACGTAGAACATAATGATAAAGATCATGATGATTACTATGAAATTAAGATAAAAATTTATAAAAAGTAAATAATTTTAGATGAGATTCAAGTTAAGAGCGCAATGCTTTTAATTTGAATCTTTTTTTATGACAATAGAAGTTTATAAAGAAATTTGAAAATTATTAATATTTCATTAGTTGTTTACAATATAAAGGTTTGGGCTTACAATATTAATAAACGAAACGTGTCGTTTAATAATTAGTGAAGAAGGTTTTGTAAGTGTTCGGAATATCAATATCAAGTGCTATTCTTCATTTCGTTATGGGAGGTTTTGCAGTAGCATTTGCTTCGATTATGTCTGAAAAAGTAGGCGGTAAAATGGGAGGTATTATTGCGACACTGCCGGCAGTCTACCTTGCAGCAATTATCGCTTTAGCTATAGATCATCGTGGAAACCAACTCGTCCAAATGTCTATTCATCTTAGTGCAGGCGCAATTATTGGAATAATATCTTGTATCATCACAGTTTTTTTAACATCAATTTATATTAGTAAACGAGATTATAAACAAGGGACAATCTTTGCCTTAGTTTGTTGGTTAGTTATTTCAATTGCTATTTTTGCAGTCAGACACATTTATTAATATTTGGAGGCATTTTCAATGAAATTAGCGTTAATTAAATTTCTTGTGGGTGGGTTAGCAGTTACACTAAGTTATATTATTTCGGTAGTTTTACCTTGGAAAGAATTGGGTGGCGTATTTGCGACGTTACCTGCAGTATTTTTAGTATCATTATTTATAACAGGTATGCAACACGGTAATGTCATTGCTAAACACGTCAGTAGAGGAGCAGTGTTTGGTATGACTGGAGTGTTATTTAGTATTTTAGCTACGTGGGGGATGCTATACTATACAAACCAATGGTTGTTAAGTATTGTCGTTGGCTTTATAGTATGGTTTGTAAGTGCAGTGATTATTTTCGAAATGGTCGAACTGATTTCGCATTTAAGAAGGGGAAAACATGGCTGGAAGACCGAAAGATCCAACAATCAATCATAAAATATTCAATGAACTCGGCAAATTATTAGAAACGACACATTTTAGAGAGATTACGATTGACCAAATCTCTGAAAATACTGGCGTGTCAAAAGCTACTATTTATCGAAGATGGAAAGATAAATCTTCAATCATCGTCGATATGTTTACTGAACAAACGCAGATTAAAGTTTCTGAGGATAATAGTTTATATCAAGCGTTGTTGACTTATTTAACTAAAGTGATGGAAGTATATCAAACTAATTTAGGTAGAGCAGTCATCGAAATTTTAATTAGTAATCAACAAACCGAAGCAAAATCACTATTTATGGATAAGTATTTTATATATCATCGGCAGACATTAAAATCGATTATTAATCAGTATATTGAGGAGAATGAACAAGATTTATTTATAGACTTAGTATTTTCTCCAATCTATTTCAATATACTTATCAAACCACAAGCGTTAAATAAAGCATATATAGAGCGCTTATTAAAAATTATACTAGAAGCATATGAAGTAAGATAAATTGTTATAAAGACCTAAGGTGGCAAAAGTTCATCTTAGGTCTTTTAATATGCGTAAGTCTTTGTACAGAGTAATTGAGCAAGTGTATTTAAGATAATATAATTATTTCATATTAAATTTATAAAAATATATTATCTCTATTTATTTTATAAAAATTTTAAAGAATAATAATAATTAAGCTAGGCAAAAGTTTAATCGATTAATTGATAGGGTGAGAGATATGAAATTAAAATATTTACTTATACCAGGTATAGTAATGTCATTATTATTAAGTGGGTGTGGTCCTAAAGATGGACATACTGCGACTAAAAATAAAGAAGAACATAAAGTAAAAACGCCAGTCAAACAGCATAAAATTATAAAAAATAACCTTAATAATCACAATATAAAGTCAAAAAATGGTGTCACTAACAAAAAACCAGGCAAAATACTCAAAATATACAAAATACGTAAAATAATCAAAGTTTATAAAGTCAATAAAACACAAAAAGCACAAAATAAACAACATTCGTCTTCAAATAATATCAATCATGCAGGACATTCAAATTCCATAAACCATTCAAGCCATACAAGCCACTCGAGTCATTCAAGCCATACTAAATAAGTGGAATGATCTTCCTTTAGGAAGTTTTTTGGCAAAAAAATATATAAATTGAGACATTAATATAAAAACGGATCAGTCCATTAAGTTATTTACCATTAGACATCCGGTAGTCTTCAAATGTTGATATAGCAACATGTAAAAACATTTTGACACAAAAAAAGATGTAATTGTAAAAAAACTTTGGTAGTTTTTTAGATAAGAAAGCGTTTCTATGTAAGAAGAGAGAAGACAAAGTCTTTAAAATATACATAGGCTTATTGTTAATCTCTTATTACAACGCAAGATGATTCTAAAAAACAGTTAGGGAGCTAAAATAATGGAGATCGGTCAACAAATAAAAAAATATCGTGAAAAAGAAGCTTACTCACAAGAAGGTTTAGCTGAAGCATTATATGTTTCAAGACAAACCATCTCTAATTGGGAAAATGAACGTAGTTATCCTGATATTCATAATTTGTTGATGATGTGTGAGCTGTTTAACGTTTCTTTAGATGATCTTGTCAAAGGAGACGTGACCATTATGAATAATGCAGAATTAAAAAAAGAAATGGACTTTTGGACGTGGATGATGCTTGTTCCGTTTGTTTTAGGTGCTATTTTGTTAGGGCCACTTATAGTGTATTTTCATATATGGGGTTATAGCTTTGTTATGATTCTTTTATTAGTAGGTGTTTACAGTTCAACTAGAGTCGATAAAATTAAATACAAACATAATATGGAAAACTATGATCGTATCGTCGCGTTTATGAATGGTAAAGATCCTAGTGAAGTTAAGACGAGTAAAAGACGTGATTTGGTAACAAGCATATTATCTTTTATATTCTTTGTTGGAGGAATTGTTGCTATTGCTAGTTTAAGTATTTATCTGTCATATACTTTTTTAGCTTAATTGATAATAAAACGATTGGGGCAAAAGTGTTTAGAATTTGAGCAGAACCGAGCAATGAGAAAAAAGGATATTATCTCTTAATTTATAATTAGGCAGTAGTTGACTGAAATGAAGATACGTAAAACAGTACTTTCTTCATCTCTAGTCAACCTTGCCGGGGCGGGACCACGAAATCTTTGAAATTACATTTGATTTCTATCCCGCCCCTTTACTTCATTATTTATCTTTTTCTTCGTAGCGTTTTAATGCATAACCGCCGCCTAGTAAGCCTACGGGTACACCAATAAATGGAGTCACGATACTACTTAAGATAAAAACGATTAAGACTAACATTAACCCATTGAACCAGTTTACTTTCAAGCTTAATAAATCCTCATAAGACGTTTTAATTAATTCTTTAATATTCATTTAGAAACATCCTCTCGTTTGTTATATTGTTTATATTTTCAAAAATTAAATTCGTTATCTGCTTAAATTGAATATCTAATAATACGATTTGCATGAACAAATGAAATGATGGCGAAGATGAGATAGACAAGTGAATATAACACCATCACGATAATAATCGGCGTTGAAGAAAACGCCCCTAGTAATTTCATAAAGGCCATCGCCGCAAATAGTGCGTGTAATAATGCAACGACTAACGGTAAGCCAAAGTTGAAGAGAATCTTTAAAGCTAAACCTGGCATCATATCCGTATGCATAAAACCGAGACGTCTTAAAATACGATAATTGTTAATTTCATCCTCAGTTTCATCCATTTGTTTAATATAAATGATACAACCAGCTGCGATTAAGAATGCCAAGCCTAAGAATGATGTTACAAACATTAGAATGCCGTTACTTTGATCAAGCGTTTGCTTCATATTACGTTTCAATTCCACACCAGGACTTACTTTTTTAGCTAATGCTTCAGCTTTGTTTAGTTTTCCATGATCTTTAATATTGAATCCATAATGATGTGTTAACTGATCTTGTGATTTTAAAGCATTATAATTTTCAGAACTGATTTTAAGCACTGGACCCCCCATAGAAACGGTCATTGGAATCACTTCGTTAACATTTTTCTTATCCACATGAAACGTCTTTTCCTGGCTACCTTGAAGCGTAATATCTTTATTAAGGTGAATATCAACTATCCCACTTAGAGGGCCTTGCAGATTAGTAAGTGTCGCATGATTACCTGTCACATTTTTATCAGCCATAATTGTCATACCAGCCGACTGCATTGTTTTACCTGTTTTAGCTTTTAATACCTCATTTTTCTTAATCGCTGTATTTGAATTTTCATAGGTCGTTAAATCATAGTTAATGTGATTTTGATTTAATAATTTTTCATACTTTTGAGCCGACTTTTCCTTAGTGAAGTTAATATCTTGAGGCGTTGACGCTTGTAATGAAAAATCAGTATTCGACTTACTAATAGCACCAAAACATAGAATCGTCACAGTTACCGCAGAAATTACCGCAATAACCGTTAATGACATCGCATTTTTCTTCATACGATGCATAATGGATGACGTAAATACCACATCTGTAATAGAAACCCGCCCATGTTTAGACTTTTTCAGAGATTTAAAAATGATAGACACCGAACTTTTAAAGAATAAATACGCACCCACCACCGTTAAAAATAGAATAAGAAATGGCGATATCAGAATCATTGTTAACCACTCAAACTTGCCAAACATTTCAGTAGAAATATAATAACCTAACACAATCATCACAACGCCCGAAACCCCTGCAATCAACTCCACAGGCGTAATTCTCGCTCTCGTCGCCTCAGATTTCGCATTATCCTTCATCATTGATAAGATCGTTCTTCTTTTTAGGAAAAGGAAGTTCTGAAACATTATCAACATAAACGCTAGGGCCAACATAAAGATCGTTTGGAACAATGCAGGCAACTCAAATCCAATTGACACGTGTATTGAGAGATGCATCATCTTCACTAATATATTAAGTAAAATTTCCGAGCCTACAACACCAACTAGAATACCGATAATGCCAGTGACTATAAAAAATGTCAGTTGTTCGATGGCCAACATTCTTAAAATATTGCCACGCGTTAACCCAATAAGTTGAAATAATGCAAACTCACGCGTTCTACGTTTTATAAATAAGTGATTCGCATACATTAAGAAAATGATAATCGTAATAAATAGAAATACAGCACCCACTTTAGCACCTTGTCGAATGATTATTGGTGACTCTCCATTATTTAAACTATGAGTATACTGCAACGTTACAAAGCTAAAATATAAAACGATACTTAAAATTAATGAGAATAAGTAGAGCGCAAAATTTTTAAAATTACTTTTTAAATTTTTAAGTGTAATCTGATTAAATGTCATTTGCGACACCACCTAAAGCCGACTGTAATTGAATAATTTCATCATAAAATTCACGTTTCGATTTATGTTGTTGGTGAAGTTCTGAATAAATATTGCCATCTTTCAACATAATGACACGTTCCGAGAAACTTGCTGCTGAAGGATCATGCGTGACCATAATAATAGTGCTATTAAATTTCTTGTTCATTTCTTCCAGACGATTTAATAAATCTTGCGCACTTTTCGAATCTAATGCGCCAGTAGGTTCATCCGCAAAGATAATTGATGGTTTATGTACGAACGCTCGGGCAGCGGCAGTACGTTGTTGTTGCCCACCTGAAATTTCACTAGGATATTTATCGCTTAAGTCATAAATACCAAGGGCTTCGGTTACTTCTTTATAGTTACGTTCCATCTCATCTTTATTGACTTTTTGCACTGATAACGGCAACATAATATTTTCTTTAACAGTTAGTGTTGGTAAAACACTGTAATCTTGGAAAATAAAACCAAGTTCCTTTTTACGGAAGCGGGCGAGTTTCTTCTCAGATAATTGATTTATAACCTTATCGCTTACTTCCACAGTCCCGCCAGAAATACTATCAATCGAACTAATCACATTAAGGAGGGTAGTCTTACCTGACCCAGAAGGTCCCATAATTGCGACGAATTCTCCTTTGTCCACTGAAAAATTGATATCGTGTAAGGCTTTATATTTTTGTTTATTTCCGTATACTTTAGATAGATGATTTACATTTAAGATTGGCATATTGATTAATACTCCTTAAGTTATTTGATAGATGTTATTGCGTTTAGATAGGATGATTAATGTTTTAAATTGTGTGATTATAATATTTTTCAAGAGTTCCAAGATCATCACTTCTATGAGCTATTACATTTATAATTTTAAAAGGAGGGCGTCATTACTGCCTTTATCTAACCTTACAAAGTAACGGTTATTTCTTACGGATATGAAAGATTAGAAATGTTATAAGTCGTAAGATAAGTGAAACATAATTGAAAAGCATGTATGATAAAGTAGAGTATTGTATAAAAGATGATAGGCGGGGTTAAATTGAAAAAAGAAATCATTGAATGGGTTGTTTCCATTGCAGTCGCACTCTTAGTAGTCGGCATTGTAATGAAATTCATTGGAGTATCGTATACAGTATCAGGTTCTTCTATGTATCCGACCTTCCAAGATAGAAATAAAGTTATCGTAAGTAAAATATCTAAAACATTGAATCATATCGATAATGGAGACGTAGTTGTTTTCCATGAAGACGCTGACCGTGACTTTATCAAACGTGTTATCGGAACACCTGGAGATAAAGTAGAGTATAAAAAAGATCAATTATATGTGAATGATAAAAAAGTATCTGAACCTTACTTAGACTACAATAAGAAACATAAACAAGGTGACTACTTAACAGGTTCATTAAAGACAAGTGATATTAATGGTGCTAACGGTAAAAATAAAATCCCTAAAGATAAATACTTAGTCATGGGAGATAACAGACAAAATAGTGTAGATAGCCGTTTCCCTGAAGTTGGTTTAGTCGATAAAGACCAACTTGTAGGTAAAGTTGTACTAAGATATTGGCCATTTAACAAATGGAAAGCTGGATTCAATCCAGGCACATTTTAATATTGAGACAAAGCCAAAACTGTTTAATGCGTAAAAGTGCGTGTTAAACAGTTTTTTTGTGGAGAACAGAGAATAAACTTACTGATTTTGAAAAGAAGAAACCAAGTCTTTACATATTACATATAAAAATATGATATTATAACTTTAATTTACTGAATAATTAGAAAATATTGGATGGAGGGCGTTTATATGGTATTTGGATATCAATTGAATGATAATTTAAAATTAAAAATTTTAGAAGAACGAGAAGCGGAACGATTATTCAATTTAGTCGATAATAATAGACAATATTTATCACAATTTTTACCGTTTGTTGAACAAACTACACAAGTAGAGCATAGTAAAAAGTTCATTCAATCAGCGCTACAAAAGTTTATAAAAGGCGACGGTTTTCATTGCGGTATTTGGTATAAAAATGAGCTTATTGGTGTGATAGGGTTGCATTACCTAGATTTAGTAAATAAACGTACCTCTATTGGCTATTATTTAGCAGAACAATTCCAGAAAAAAGGAATTATGACAAAGTGTACCAAAGCATTAATTAAATATATTTATGAAGAATTTGATATCAATCGCATTGAAATATGTATGTCTACTCAAAATCCTAAAAGTCGTGCCATACCAGAACGTTTAGGATTCACTCAAGAAGGTATTTTGAGAAGTGATGAACGATTACAAGGTGAATTCTCAGATAGCTATGTGTATAGTTTGTTACGTTATGAATATGAACAACTAAATTGGAAAGATGAATTTTAATTAGCCAAAACTGTTTAATGCGTAGAGATACGTGTTAAACAGTTTTTTGATTATTATATATTATTTTTATAAAAAGATGGTATTATATATTTATTTTACTGAATAGTCTGAAAATAAAATAAGTATATTAATCAAGCAGAGCATGGTAAAACGTTCGATTACTTTTGAAGGCCTAAGATATTTATACTTAGTTTTATTTTGTAAGGGAGAAGATGTTATGGGTATAAAATCTATCAACTTATTAGCGTTTGATGTGATTTCTTCAATTGGATCGAAAATATTTAGCTTTGCATGCGCATTTTACATTCTAAAACATACAAATGATCCTCTAATATATACAATTTATTTATCATTAATCGTTCTATCAACCATCTTAAGTCAACCACTCTTTGGCGTATGGGTAGATAAGTTTAATAATAAAAAATTAGTCATAGTGGCTCAAATAATAAATGTAATCTTTTTATCGATATTTATAGTAAAATTCAACTACATTTACATCATCATATTAGGCGTTATATTAAATTTAACAGACGGAATAATCGGTCTTATTGTGAATTCAAATATTAAAAATATATCTGAAAAAGATATGGCACGTTTTGTTTCAATTCGACAAACGTATACCGTAACAATTAGTTTTTTAGCACCTATTTTAGGTGGTATGCTTATAGCTATCTTAAAAATTGAATATTTAGCTCTTATAAATGTTATCACTGAATTATCGTCAATTTTTGTATTTTTATTTATTAAAATTAATAGATTAATAGAAAGTAAAAGCAACAGCAATAGCTTTTTAAAAGATATTAAAGTTGGTTGTTCATATTTAATTAAAAATAAAATACTACTCAATTTCATGCTTGTAGGCTTAGTAATCAATTTTTTAGTTAACTCGATTGTAGTAGGGGTACCTATTATAGCAATTCAATCGATGAAATTATCGTCTCAACAATTTGGTTTTACCGAAGCTGGAATGACAATAGGAATGTTTATCGTGTCTTTAGGCTTATCAATACGACCGTTAAAACATAGACTGAAAGGGCCTTTTGAAATATCAGTAATACTTCAAGTTATTGCTCTATGGATACTAAGTTTATCAATATTTTTGAGTCTCACAGTAAACATGTCATTTATATTAATTACATTAGTCTATTTCATTGCGGGTTTATCATTACCTTTAGCCAATATACCGTACTCAATATACTTGCAGAATACGGTTGAAGAACAGTATAAAGGCAGAGTGTTCTCACTGAATCAATCCATCGCTCAATCGTTAATGCCTGTGTCATTTTTAATATTCGGTTTTATATTAAAATATTCACATTCTCTAACATACTTAATTGTCTCAATATTAATGTTAGTCGTGTTAGTTTACTTCGATAAAACCGTAAAAAAAGAAGATATTAAGTTTTAATTCACAGTTTGATTACTTATAAAATTATGTATAAAAAACGCTTAACAGGTGCATTTTCATATCTGTTAAGCGTTTTGAATTAATCTTCTTTTTTTAGCACACGAGCCATTTCTTCAATTTTACCTGCGTGTAATGGTACGTGAATGGCGTTTAGTACTAATAATTCGTCTAGTGTTTTACAACCGGCAATCGGTTGTTCTAATTCTTGAGCGAGTTGTTCATCAGTTAATTGCTTAGCACGTTCTGGAAGTGTTGTTAAATCTTTTTTAATGTCCTCAATTGAGGGAACGTCTTGTCCTTCCCAATCTGCAGGACTTGAACCATAACCGAATAATTTAGTATATTTCTCTACATCTACTGCGTTTTGGTTACCTAGTGACAAGGCAGAATCAAATATCGTTAACACATGGCCAAATTGCCAGTGTAACGTATTTGGGAAGAAATTATCCTCTTTATCTAAAACTTGTTCGACATTCCAATTATCATAAACTGATAATATATAGTTCACGCCAGTTTCCACGACATCATAAACTGTTTTATTACTCATCATATTCTTCCTTTCTGCTAAAGATTTAACTTGTAACACTAATTAATTTACCCGAGAATCAACATTTTCAATCAGAGAAGGTAAGAAAGAGATTTTTAATAATAGCTCGGTATTTAGCTCAGAAAGTCATAAAATTGCCCTGTCACACTAATTTACGTAACAGGGCAGTTTAGTAATATTAGGAAGTTTTATGGCTTTGATCGCTCACTATCAAGCCTAAAACAAAATGGCTAGAGTAATAAATTTTTTCAAAAATAGTTAAGGTTTAATCGCAAATGCACGTACTGGGAATCCTGGTGCGTCTTTCGGTTTTGGACTAATCGCATAGATGACTGCACCACGAGTAGGCAATTGATCTAAATTTGTTAGTAATTCGAGTTGGAATGTGTCCTGTCCAAGAACATAACGTTCTCCTACGATATCGCCATTTTTAGCTGTATCGACAGAGGCATCAGTATCAAAGGTTTCATGCCCGACTGATTTCACACCACGTTCTTCGAGCAAGAATTTTAAGGCATCCAGTCCCCAACCTGGTAAATGTTGGTTTCCTTCTGCATCTTTATTTTCGAATTTCTCAATATCTGGCCAACGTTTTGACCAATCTGTACGTAATGCCACGAACGTGCCTGCTTCAATACGTCCGTTGTCCGCTTCCCATTGTTCTAAATGGTCACGTGTTACGATGAAGTCCGCATTTTCAGCTGCTTCTTTTGAAAAGTCTAAGACAATAAGAGGCAAGACTAATTCTTTCAAATCTAATTCTTCTAGATAGCGTTTATTCTCAACGAAATGGATTGGCGCATCAATATGTGTGCCATATTGAGTAACAATATTCCAGCGTTGCACATAAAAACCATCATCTTTAACAGTGAATAGCGTCGAAACTTCACCTTTTTCAAATTCACTAAAACGAGGAATCTCTGGGTCGAACGTATGTGTTAAATCAACCCATTGAGCCTCTTTTAACTGATTCAATTGATCCCATAATGGATAATTGGTCATAATTATCACCACTTTAACTGTTTATGATTTAAAAACAAATTTTAATAGAGAGAGGGAGCAGAGCAGGAATCTAATGCCCGCTCCTAGAGTACAAAATATTAATAACTCATTTGAGACCCCACTCTTCAAAGCTTAACATGTTCGTTGAATCTTATGCTGGTTGGTTATTATTCTCTTCACGTTTTTTACGAACTGTATTTACAAGTACTGTTAACGCGTCTTTAACTTCTTCTTCTCTACGTGTTTTTAAACCACAGTCAGGGTTAACCCAGAATAATGAACGGTCAATTTGTTGTAAAGAACGATCGATAGCCGTCGCAATTTCTTCTTCAGTTGGAATACGTGGGCTATGAATATCATACACACCTAATCCAATACCTAAATCATAGTTAATATCTTCAAAGTCTTTGATTAAATCACCATGGCTACGAGATGTTTCGATTGAGATAACATCTGCGTCCAATTCATGAATCGCATGGATAATTTGACCAAATTGAGAATAGCACATATGCGTATGAATTTGAGTTTCATCTTGCACCGAAGATGTCGCTAATTTGAATGAATTAACTGCATCTGCAAGGTAATCTTCATGATATTCAGAACGTAATGGTAAGCCTTCACGTAATGCTGGTTCATCAACTTGAATCACTTTGATACCTGCTTCTTCAAGTGCTAATACTTCTTCATCAATAGCTAAGGCGATTTGGTCTTGTACTACTTTACGTGGGACGTCGACACGTTCGAATGACCAGTTTAAGATAGTGACAGGACCAGTTAACATACCTTTGACAGGTTTGTCAGTTAAGCTTTGCGCATAAACTGTTTCTTTGACTGTTAATGGTTCAGTCCATTTTACATCTCCGTAGATGACTGGTGGTTTAACCGCACGAGAACCGTATGATTGCACCCAACCAAATTTAGTTACTAAGAAACCTTGAAGTTTTTCGCCGAAGAATTCTACCATATCGTTACGTTCGAACTCACCATGGACTAAGACATCTAAACCAATGTCTTCTTGGATTTTAATCCAACGCGCAATTTCGCTTTCTAAGAAATTGTTGTACTCTTCATCTGAAATACGTTTGTTTTTCCAATCTGCACGATATTTACGCACTTCTCGAGTTTGTGGGAACGAACCAATTGTAGTAGTTGGTAAATCTGGTAAGTGTAAACGCGCATCTTGTGCTTTCTTACGTTCAGGGAATGGTGATTTACGAGTTGTTGGTACGCTATTGTAATCATACTCAAGATTTTTAAATGATTGACTTTGGAAACGTTCATAACGCGCTTTTAAATCATCATATTTTTTACTGTCATCGTTATTAAATAAACGTTTTAATGCGTCTAATTCGTCTAATTTTTCAGTAGCGAAACTTAAACCTTCTTCGATAGCTTCATCTAATGTTTCATCGTCTAATGATACAGGCACGTGAAGTAATGAAGATGAAGGTTGGATAACAATATGATCAGTATAGTTTTGTAGCGTTTCAACTAATTCTTTTTTAGCTTCAATATCTGTAGCCCACACGTTACGACCATCAATAATACCAGCGTATAATGCTTTCTTAGCATCAAAGTCGCCCGCTTCAATTTGTTTTAGGTTGTAGCCATTGTCATGTACGAAGTCTAAACCTAAACCACCGACAGGAAGTGAACTTAAGAATTTCACATTTACACGTTCAAAATATGTTTGAATTACTAATTTATCCCCTAAGTTAGCGTCTGCAAAGTAGTCATAAGCTTCTTTAGTAATTGTTTCATAGTCTTCGCTTTCGTCAGTCACTAGGACAGGTTCATCGACTTGAATGAACTCAGCACCTGCATCTACTAATGATTGAAAGACTTCTTTATATAATGGAAGTAAGGTTTTAACTTTTTCCTCGAACGTTTGATTTCCCCCTTTAGAAAGTTTGACGAAAGTAATAGGTCCTACAATCACAGGGTGCGCATTAACGTTTAAAGATTTCGCATAATTGAAGCGGTCTAATAATACATTACGGTTCACTTTAGGATCTACATTGTCCCATTCAGGTACGATATAGTGATAGTTTGTATTGAACCATTTGATTAGTGCGCTCGCAACATGTTCTTTATTACCACGTGCAATATCAAATAGTAAGTCATCATTCACTTCGCGACCTTGGAAACGTTCAGGGATGATGTTGAATAATAATGATGTATCGAGAATATGGTCGTATAATGAGAAATCTCCGACAGGTACACTATCTAAATTGTAATTTTTTTGAAGTAATAAGTTTTCTCTGTGTAAGTTTGTTAATGTTTCATCTAATTCAGCTTTGTCGATTTTTTTAGCCCAATAGCTTTCGATTGCCTTTTTCCATTCTCTTTTTCTACCTAATCTTGGGAATCCTAAATTTGAAGTTGTAATTGTTGTCATGATATTGCCTCCTTGTTTTGGGTAATTGCTTTAGAATATGCTGCGAGTTCTAATGAATAATCGACACGTTGGAATGGGGTAATGATATATAATCCGTTAAAATATTCATATACGGTATCGATTAATTCTTTAGAAAGTCTAAGACTCAATTCTTTTGTTTTCTCTTTATCATCTTTTACTGCTTTAAATTGATTTAATACGTCTTCGGACATTTTAATTCCGGGCACTTCGTTATGTAGGAAAAGTGCGTTATTGTAGCTTGCGATTGGCATAATACCTATGAATAATGGAGTATTAAGATGTTTTGTAGCCTCATATACCTCTTTAATTTTTTCTTTACTATACACAGGTTGTGTGATGAAATAACTCATGCCAGCCGCCACTTTTTTCTCGAGCCTTTTCACCGCTCCGTCGAGTTTACGAACGTTAGGGTCAAACGCGCCGGCGATGTTGAAGTTCGTATGTTTCTTCAGCGCATCACCGTCAGTATTGATACCTTGGTTAAAGCGTAATGCGAGTTCGGTTAATCCTTTTGAATTTACGTCATAGACATTAGAAGCACCAGGTAGGTGACCTACTTTCGAAGGGTCTCCGGTAACGGCTAAGATTTCATTAACGCCTATGAGTGATAAGCCCAGTAAATGTGACTGTAATCCAATCAAGTTACGGTCCCGACATGTAATGTGGACGAGTGGCTCAATATCATATCTTTGTCGAATGATACTTGCTGCGGCGATATTGCTAACACGCACCGTTGCCAGTGAATTGTCTGCAAGTGTTACGGCGTCGATGTTAGCCTCATCTAATTTGCCTACATTTTCAAAGAAGAGATCGGTATCAAGATGTTTAGGCGTATCTAATTCCACGATGACTGTTGGGCCATTTTTAACTTTAGTCGTTAAATTATGCTTGTAAGTGTGAGTCCGCGAATGATTTGTCTTACGATTGATGGGAATCACTTTCTTATCGCTTACAGGCTTTAAATCTTTAACGGAGGATTTGATATAGGCGATATGTTCAGGTGTGGTACCGCAACATCCTCCGATAAGTCTTACTCCTTCATTTATCAATTCTTGAGCCACATCACCAAAGTATTGTGCGTTATCGCTATACTTAAATTCACTATTCTCAATATCTAGTAGGCTAGCATTTGGATAACATGAAAGATATGCATGTTCTGGCAATTCGATATGTGAGAACGACCGTTGCATATGATGTGGGCCGTGATGACAATTCAAACCTACTACATTAGCGCCACATTCAACTAATTGCTTGAATGCCTCGTTAATCTCGGTGCCGTCCACCAAATAATTGGTATTCGATGCTGTGAGTTGGGCGATGATCGGAATATCATATTTGCGACGTGTTACCGTAACGATATTACTCAGTTCTTCTAAGTCGTAATACGTTTCGAAAAGTAAGCCATCAACGCCTTCTTCAACGAGTGTATCGATTTGATTTTCAGCATGATATTGTATGGTCGATAGGGGTAAGTCTTCTTGTTTTAAACCTCTGAAACCTCCTACCGTACCAAGTATGAAAGTGTCGGGTTTAGCTGCACGTTTCGCAATTTGTACTGCCGCTTTATGAATTTCTTTCACTTTGTGTTCTAGACCAAAGGCTTTTAACTTTTCAAAATTAGCCCCGTACGTATTCGTTTGAATAATGTCTGTGCCTGCTTGAATGTAAGAACGATGGATGCGTTCTACTTTCTCAGGGTGTGTCAGGTTGTATGCTTCCGGGCAAGTATCGAGCCCCTCTGAGTAGAGGATTGTCCCCATTGCCCCGTCAGCTACTAAAACGTTGTTCTGTAATTGGTTCAATAATCGACTCATTGAAGGCCTCCTTTAATGCGTAGTTGATATCTGCAATCAACTCTTGAGGCTGTTCAAGCCCTACGCTTAATCGGAATAAGCCGAATGTAATACCGCGTTCACGTCGAATGTCTTCTGGTACAGCTGCATGAGACATAGTCGCAGGATGGGAAAGAATTGTTTCAACCCCGCCTAAGCTCACGGAGACTAACGGCAAGGTTAAGGCATTCACAAAATCTTGTGCCTTTGATTCGTCTTTCAAGCGGAAACCAATGACAGCACCGCCACTAATTGCTTGTGATCGATGTAATGCATTGTTTCCTGGATAATATACTTCGGCAATTTCCTCTCTGTTGCTTAAAAATTCTACAAGTTGTTCAGCATTAGATGTTGATTGCTTAAATCGAATTGGTAATGTCTTTAAGTGTTTCGCTAGCGTCCAACTGTCATGTGCTGAGAGCGCCGTACCTGTGCCATTTTGTAAGAGGTAAAGCGCATCAGCAATATCCTTGCGATTGGTAATCGTTGCGCCGGCGATAATATCGCTATGACCGCCTAAAAATTTAGTAGCGGAATGAACGACTATATCAGCACCTAGGGCGAGTGGTGATTGTCCTAGTGGCGTCATGAATGTATTATCTACTGCTAGGAGTAGGTCATGTCGTTTAGCGATATTAGCGACAGTTCGGATATCAGTAATCTTGAAACATGGATTGGACGGTGTTTCTACGTAAATTAATTTCGTATTAGGTTGTATGGCTGCTTCAATTTCTTCAGGAACCGTCGCATTAACCGTTGTGAATTGAATGTTGAAACGGTTGAGTATTTGTCCCGTTAATCTAAATGTCCCCCCATAGACATCATCTGGTAAAATGACGTGATCATCTGCTTGAAGCGTTAATAATACGGCTGAGATGGCTGCGATACCTGATGCGAAAGCGAAAGCATATTTGCCCCCTTCAAGTCTAGCTAACTTTTCCTCGAGTAATTGGCGATTGGGATTACCACTTCTCGCATAATCGAATTTTGCGTTGCCTCCAAGCACTTTTTGATGAAATGTCGAAGAATCATAAAGTGGAGGGTTGGCTGAATCGTAATCTACTCCTCTATGCGTATCGAAAATAACTTCAGTTTCTTTGGATAAGCTCATGAAATCACTCCTACTTTAGAATTCTCTAGTGCTTGAATAATGTCGGATTCAATATCGTTATAATCTTCAATTCCAATGGACAATCTAATTAAATATTCATCGATGCCGCGTTTATCTTTTTCTTCATCGGGCATATCTACATGTGTTTGCGTATAAGGGAACGTTATAAGTGTTTCTGTACCACCAAGACTCTCTGCGAAGATACAAATTTCTAAATTTTCCAAAAATTTACCAACGTCGTAGGCCTTATTTAGACGTAAACTTAACATTCCTGTTTTGCCACTATATAATACTTCATCAATCGCTTCTGAAGTTTTACATCGTTCCGCGAGCTTTCTTGCGTTTTGTTGTGAACGATCTAGCCTTAAATGAAGTGTCTTTAATCCTCGTTGAAGTAAATAACTGTCTAGAGGAGATAACGTTGCGCCAATCATATTATGAAACTGACCAAGTTGCTCAGCTAACTCTGGATCTTTTACTGTAACGACACCGGCTAATACATCGTTGTGCCCACCAATATATTTCGTGGCTGAGTGAAGGACAATATCTGCACCTTCTTCTAGCGGTGTGGATAGATAAGGCGTTAAGAACGTATTATCGATAATCGTCAATAAGTTATGTTTCTTACTGAGTACATAATATGGTGTGACATCAATTTCAATCATTTGTGGATTTGAAATTGGCTCTATGAAAAGTGCTCTTGTGTTAGGTGTAATATGTTTTACAACGTCTTCATAGTTTAAGAAGTCCACATAGATAAATCGAACGCCATATTGTTTCTCATAATAATCGAATAATCTGAATGTGCCACCATATAAATCAAAAGCAACTAACACCTCATCGCCAGGTTTAAATAAGTTACAAATTAGTTGTACAGCTGACATCCCACTTGAAGTGGCGAATGAAGCGATACCGCCTTCTAATTTCGCAAAGGATTCTTCAAATGCTGAGCGTGTAGGATTTTTAGTCCTCGTATAATCATAACCAGTTGACTGACCAAGTTGAGGATGTTGATATGCAGTAGATAAATAGATAGGATTGGCAATTGCACCTGTTGAATCTTGTGTTAATGAAATTTGTGCTAATTGTGTCTCTTTCATTTCAAACCCTCCTGTTATTTCGTTTCAATAAAAAAAGCTCCCGTCCTTTAAACCCGATAATCATCGGATGTAAAGGACGAAAGCTTGTTTCGCGGTACCACCTTTGTTTATTACTTTATTACTAAAGTAACCTCAAACAGTACGCCAAATATGTTAGATTGCGATACTGAACAGGTGGTCACTGTATATCGTTAGAAAATAATGTAACGCTTGTTAAACGCATACATTAAAAAACTCATTTAGCTTGGGATAAGTAAATGAGTATTAACGATAGGATAGTGACGTAGTAGATTCCAGTACGCCATTAAACATAAATGTTAATACTGTATCGCTGTAACGGGCGATCCCGTTGATACCTCGTATTGGCATCAACACTCAAAGGCCATTTTCAAACTCTCTTTCAATGTCTCTTCTCAGCGCAGGAGACTCTCTGTATTAGCAGTGTAAGTTCTACTTTCCTTATTACAGTGTGTAATTTGTATTTTTTTAAGATATTTCATAGCTTACAGACTTAAATTACATTTGTCAATAACTTTTCTGAAAATTGTGATTAGAAAGTTAATTAGGAAAGCGGCTGAAGTATTGATAGAGTTGAGATAACGTCTTAGAAAAAAATTTATATTTTTTCTTTAACTCAGTTTGAAGTACTTGTAGAAACAAGCCATAATTTTTAAAATTAATAGGTGCATGTAAAGAGTTGGGTTCTATATAGGTTTTTTATTACTAATGTTTAACCATGAATTGAAAATGTGAAATTTTATGGATTGAAATTGGAGAACCCTATAGTATTAAAAAATAGAGAAATTGTGATAATCGTCGTTAATTCTAAGGGAAAGGGGGAGCAATGAATGAAATATGAAGAAGATGAACGCTTACAACCCAAACAACATGAACAAATACAAAAAATAACTATTGCCGATATTAAAGCAAATCCATACCAACCACGCAAAACGTTTGATGAAACGAGATTAAATGAGTTAGCGGATTCGATTAAACAACATGGAATCTTGCAACCTATTGTTTTACGAAGAACTGTACAAGGATACTATATTGTAGTCGGTGAAAGACGCTTTCGAGCATCTCAAATAGCAGGATTACAAGAAGTACCCGCCATCGTGAAAGACCTCTCTGATGCAGATATGATGGAATTAGCCATTATAGAAAATCTTCAACGTGAGAACCTTAATGCAATTGAAGAAGCGGAAAGTTATAGACGTTTAATGGACGATTTAGGGCTTACTCAACAAGAGGTCGCAAAACGGCTCGGGAAATCTCGACCATATATTGCTAATATGTTGAGATTGTTGAACTTACCGAAAGAAGTGTCGCAGTTCGTTAAGGATGGGAAACTTTCCGGTGCGCATGGACGAACGTTGTTAGGTATTAAAGACATCGAGACGATGAAAAGAATAAGTAAACAAGCCATTAGGGAAAATTGGAGCGTCAGATACTTAGAAACAATCGTTAATGAGTTACAAGACGGAAGGCAGTCTAAAGATGAGAAGAAGCAACCAGTACTCAAACCTAAATTTATTCAAAAACAAGAAAGAATATTAAAAGAAAAATTTGGCACGCGAGTTGATATCTCAGCTGGTAAAAAGGTTGGTAAAATTACGTTTGAGTTTGGCTCAGAAGACGAATTTAGAACGTTAATTAATAAGTTAAATGAAAAATAAATGGTGTGAGTTTCGTTTAGATGTAGAAAGAAAGCTTGGAAGAAATATAGATTGCAAGCTAATTTGTAACTAAAATTAAAACTCAAGACGGATACATTGTATAGGAGATAAATGTATAATTATTTAATTATGAAACGAACTTAAAGGGAGGTTGCTTTCGAATGAATCAGGTCAAAAGTGTGTTATCGTCACTATTTGAACCCCTAACTAAAATAGAAACTTATGAAAATTTAGCTATTAAAATCGCTTTAATAATTATTTATATTATAGTGGCACTAATATTAACACGTATTCTAAATAAACTTATTGAACAAGCATTTAAAATGCAAAATAGAAGTACTAAAGGGAATAAAAAACGTTCTCGCACATTAATTTCGCTCGTTCAGAATGTAGTAAATTACATAGTATGGTTTATCGTTGTTACTACGGTATTGAGTAAATTTGGTATTAGCGTTGAAGGTATTATCGCCAGTGCCGGGGTAGTTGGTTTAGCTGTTGGTTTCGGCGCACAAACAATCGTTAAAGATATCATTACAGGTTTCTTTATTATTTTCGAAAATCAATTTGACGTAGGAGACTATGTTAAAATCAATAGCGGTGGTACAACTGTAGCTGAAGGTACAGTGAAATCAATTGGATTAAGATCTACACGAATTAATACAATTACAGGCGAGTTAACTATCTTACCTAATGGTAGTATGGGAGAAATCACTAACTATTCTATTACAAATGGTTTCTCAATTGTGAAAGTCCCAGTGTCAGTCGAAGAAGATTTAGATAAAGTAGAAAAACGATTAAATAAATTATTTACGGCTATGCGCAGTAAGTACTATCTATTTATTACTGATCCCGTTGTCGAAGGTATTGAATCATTAGATGAAACTAAAGTAACATTTAGAATCTCAGCAGAGACGATTCCAGGTGAAGGTGCTTCAGGTTCAAGAATTCTACTTAGAGAAATTCAAAGAGTGTTTGTACAAGAAGGTATTAAATTACCACAACCGATTTACATTAAAAATAATGATAAACAAAGCTAATTCTAATTATCTTTGGGGGTAATTTCATGACGTCAAATTATGGAATAAATGATATAGTAGAGATGAAAAAACAACATGCATGTGGAACAAATCGCTTTAAAATTATTCGTATGGGTGCAGACATTCGTATCAAATGTGAAAATTGCCAAAGAAGCATTATGATTCCACGTCAGACGTTTAATAAAAAATTAAAGAAAATATTAGTATCCAATCAAGATACAGAAGGTAAGGAGAATGATTAATGGCTTTAACAGCAGGCATCGTAGGTTTACCTAACGTAGGGAAATCTACTCTATTTAATGCAATTACAAAAGCGGGTGCGTTAGCAGCAAACTATCCATTCGCAACAATCGATCCAAACGTAGGAATTGTCGAAGTACCAGACGCGCGTTTAAATAAATTAACTGAAATGGTAGAACCTAAGAAAACTATTCCTACCGCATTTGAATTTACTGATATCGCCGGAATTGTTAAAGGCGCTTCAAAAGGTGAAGGTTTAGGTAATAAATTCTTATCACATATCCGCGAAGTTGATGCAATTTGTCAAGTAGTACGTGCATTTGACGACGACAATGTTACACACGTGTCAGGACGCGTAGACCCATTAGATGATATTGAAGTTATCAATATGGAATTAGTATTAGCAGATTTAGAATCTGTTGAAAAGCGTTTACCTAGAATCGAAAAAATGGCTCGTCAAAAAGATAAAACAGCAGAAATGGAATTACGCATTTTATCTAAAATTAAAGAAGCGTTAGAAAATGGCGATCCAGTACGTAGTTTAGAATTTAACGATGAAGATCAAAAATACGTGAACCAAGCTCAATTATTAACATCTAAAAAAATGTTATATATCGCTAACGTTGGCGAAGATGAAATCGGTAATGAAGAGAACGAAAAAGTTAAAATCATTCGTGACTATGCAGCTAAAGAAGATTCTGAAGTTATCGTAATTAGCGCAAAAATCGAAGAAGAGATTGCTACTTTAGATGATGAAGACAAAGAAATGTTCTTAGAAGATTTAGGTATTGAAGAACCAGGCTTAGATGTTCTAATCAAAACAACTTATGATTTATTAGGTTTATCAACTTACTTTACTGCAGGCGTACAAGAAGTACGTGCATGGACTTTCAAACAAGGTATGACAGCGCCACAATGTGCGGGTATTATTCATACTGACTTTGAACGTGGATTTATTCGTGCTGAAGTGACAAGTTATGATGATTACGTTGAAAATGGTGGAGAACAAGGTGCTAAAGAAGCGGGTAAACAACGCTTAGAAGGCAAAGATTACATCATGCAAGATGGCGACATCGTTCACTTTAGATTTAATGTATAGAACTATATTTTTAAGGTAAGGCATGAGATTTCATGCCTTATTTTTTGATTGAAAAATAAAAAGCAATGTAAGTATCATGTGGCTTGAGTGACAGAGAAACTTACATTGCTTTTAAATATATGAGAAATCTCATTCTATCTTAAAAGAACGGTATAATTTTACTTGCTTCAATAATATCTTTGGTGCTAAAAAACTGTTTACCTTCACCGGTATAGGCTGGTTCAAGAATCATATTGGCTTTCGCGCAATATAGCCATTCTGGATTGATACCGCAATTTAAGACTTCTTGAAATTCTTGGAATTCTTTATTCCAATCTAAATCTAATTGCATGTTCTACACCTCGCTATTATTATAGAACGTTTGTTCTGTTTTGAAAAGTGGTTTTAGACAATTTTCTTCAACTTTTTAATTTATTTGTGTTTATTTAAATTATGAAGCAACAGACCTATTAATTTTATATTATGGTGCTGCCTTTTCAAAAAGAGAATTAACCTCATCAATATTTATTGTAAAAAGTAATACTCTATGCTATAATTCTTGATTGTGAGTAATGAAAATTATTCCTTGCTTATCGTTAATATTCGATAAGCCGTATAGACCACAAGGAGGTGCAAGTATAAAATGAGAACATATGAAATTATGTATGTCGTACGTCCAAATATTGAAGAAGACGCTAAAAAAGCAGTTGTTGAACGCTTTAATGGTATCTTAGCTTCAGAAGGATCAGAAGTTTTAGAAGAAAAAGACTGGGGTAAACGCCGTCTTGCTTATGAAATTGAAGATTTCAAAGAAGGCTTCTACAACATCGTACGCATTAAAACTGATAACAACAGAGCTACAGACGAATTCCAACGTTTAGCTAAAATTAATGACGATATCATCCGTTATATCGTTATCCGCGAAGACCAAGATAAGTAATAATTTAATGGGGGCGTTTGAATGATAAACAGAGTTGTATTAGTAGGTCGTTTAACTAAAGATCCAGAATACAGAAGTACTCCCTCAGGCGTAAGTGTAGCGACATTTACTCTAGCAGTTAATCGTACTTTCACGAATGCTCAAGGGGAACGCGAAGCTGACTTTATTAATGTTGTTGTTTTCAGAAGACAAGCAGAGAATGTGAATAACTATTTATTCAAAGGTAGTCTAGCTGGCGTTGATGGTCGCATACAATCACGCAGTTATGAAAATCAAGAAGGTCGTCGTATCTTTGTTACTGAAGTTGTAGCGGATAGTGTTCAATTCCTTGAACCTAAAAATGCACAAAGTGGCCAACGTAACCAAAGTGGTAACAACGATTTCCAAGACTACGGTCAAGGATTTGGTGGCCAACAATCAGGACAAAATACGTCATATAATAATAATAATTCATCAAATAATAAACAATCTGATAACCCATTTGCAAATGCGAATGGACCGATTGATATTAGTGATGATGACTTACCATTCTAATAATAAATGAACGTATAAAAAATATTTTTTGAAGGAGGTAATTACCCATGGCAGGTGGACCAAGAAGAGGCGGACGTCGTCGTAAAAAAGTATGCTATTTCACAGCAAATGGTATTACACATATCGATTATAAAGACACTGAATTATTAAAACGTTTTATCTCAGAACGTGGTAAAATCTTACCACGTCGTGTAACAGGCACTTCAGCTAAATATCAACGTATGTTGACTGCAGCTATCAAACGTGCTCGTCATATGGCTTTATTACCATATGTTAAAGAAGAACAATAATATATAATTTATTGTCAAACCCCGTAGGCTTATGTCTACGGGGTTGTTTTTATATTTTTTAGTATAGAGAAAGGATATTATGTGAAAATTTTGGATTTGGAATATACATAAAGATATTTTTAACTTGCAACAATCATATGAATTTTGGTAAATAAAAAAAGAACTACACATTTTAAATAGAATGCATAGCTCTTCTTTATCTTGCATACGAGTTAAAATAACTCGCGAGACCTATTAGTCTCTTTCCTCATTAGTTAGTTTATACTGTTGGTCTATTGAAGTCAATAATTTTATCTAATCCTATAAAAAACCTTTTGATATTTAATGCGTTATCATAATAGCTTTTATTCCTTTTATATCGCTTTTGAAGTTTGTCCAAATCGTGATATCTTGCTTGGATAATTGCATTGCTACAAACTTGATTATGTAGTTCTAGGGTAGCGAAAATATCTATGAAATTTTTTATACCGAACATGTTTCTAGATATTCGTATATTATTTCCTTTTTCAAATAAATACTGAGGAGATCTACTGTCATAGTTCAGATTTGCTATGATAGGTTGGTTGTGAGCTGATTTGTTTCTTATATTTTTAACTAAGGGCATTAAAATATTAGCAACTCTTAATTCTTCGTCATTGTACTTCTTGTAATAAAAGTTGAGAAACGAAACAAATTGTCCTAGTTGCATAAATTCAATGCAAATCCATACGGGTGGATTTTGATAGTATTTGTTCAACTTCTCGGGTAGTTGACCTCTTTTTTTCATATGTTTAAAAATTTCATTTTTATTTTTGATTTTGGTTTCTTCAACTTCTTCTGGTGTTCTTGAATCTGGATCTAAATTTGAATTATTATAAGAGTTATCAATACATAAGAACTCATCTATTATTTTATAACCGTCTTCTTGGTTATTTTCTGTTATTAGTTTTAAGACTAGGCACTTTAAACTATGTTCAATATCTAAAGTTATATGCAACATTGTGTATTTTAACCTCATATCTATAGTTGCTAAATCTGATAAATAAGCAAATTCTATAAAATAGCCACCATTCTTTTTTTCGAAATTTTTTCGGAAATAGGCTAATTTAAAAAAATAATTATTATTTCTAAGAATTTCTTTTGCTTTTTCGGTGCCAATAATATTAAAAAATATATTCATCTGTTTTAATTTCGTTATTTGCTCATCGAAATTGAGTATAGGCTTAATTTCTGCTAGTGTATCATCTGTTTCCAATATTAACTCTCCATTTTTTAATTTATTCATCATAGCTTGTGCTATTTTATCGGTTACATGTGTATAAATTCTTTAATATTGTTTTAAAGTCTGTGTGTCCTACTCTATTTTGTATTGCTTTTATATTAATGTCTAATTGTGCTAGCGTTGATATATGCGTGTGTCTGAGTGTATGCGTGGTTACAGATTTTTTATAGAACTAATTTCAGTAGCCTCTTTAATAATACTATTCACTTTATTTAAGTCGATAGGGCTACCAGCTGTATTGGTGAATATGTAACCTCTATCAATAAACTTGGTATTCCACTGGTTTTCTTTCTTATTCTCTAAAATAAGTGTTTTAAGTAAGTTGATACTTTGAGTAGTTAGCCCAATAGTTCTATAACTTTTACTTGTTTTAGTAGTCTCTTTTACTCCGAATGCCACTATTTCCTTATCGGTTACCGAATTAATTGTATCATCGATATCTAGCGTCTTATCTTCATAGTTTATCTTCTCTCTTTATAGCAAGTAGCTCTCCAATACACATACCATTGGCAATTTGGAACTGTACTGTAGCTTTTACTATATTATAGTTACGTTTACGAGTTGAATGGTTTTTATGCTTAATTAGATAATCAAAACACTTCATTAACTCTTTAACTTCACTATCTTCTAAATAATTGTTTCGCTTTAGTTATTATAGGTTGGTTAGGAAATTTTATGAGTATTGTATATAGCTATATAACTTACAATACACAAAAAAACGGTTAGTGATTTCTCATCACCAACCGCTAAATGTCTTACGCTTAATATAGCTTACATTAAATTGTTATAGACGAATGTCTACATCGTCGAATTGTTTTTGGTATTCTTTGTATTTACTTTCGACTAACATTTGATATGGTGTGTCGAAGAAGTCTGCAAGGATCATTGCATCTTTGAATTTTGGTTCATGTTGATGGTTTTCCCATTCCCACAATTGATGTGGCTCATAGTGTGTACCATATTTTTTATTTATTAATTCTGTTAGTTCATTAATTTCTAAGTTTCTTTTTGTTCTTAAATTAAAAAGTGTATGTGAACTCATAAAGCATAACCTCCTCAAACTTAAAGTTTGTATTAAATATTAATTGTCTAAATTTCTTACTAATTAACTTCTCCAACAAACCCATTTAAGTCATTCATAAATCTAACCCTAGTTATTTTTCTATATTATTCCTGTTCACGATATTTATCAAGTGTTTAATTTAAGCTGGTATTGTAATAATTTCCAATTAAATTAACACAATAAGTGAAGAACAATTAGTTGTTCCATATAAAATTAAAAGAAAAAATTAGATAAATATGAAAACTATACATAGATTTATTAAAATATATTCTGTTCTAAGTTCTAAAAAAAGTTTAAAAAATTTCAATAAAAATGTTTATACATGTGATGAGGTGGTACAAGTAAGAAGTAAATAAAAAAAGAAAGTAAGGAGAGTTAAACTATGGGCTTTATTGTTATGTTAATCGTCGGCGGCTTAATCGGTTGGATTGCCGGTATGATTATGGGTAAAGATATTCCAGGTGGCATCATCGGTAACATCGTCGCTGGATTAATCGGTTCAGCTGTAGGTAGTAAATTATTAGGTACTTGGGGTCCTGTATGGGGCGGAGTGCCAATTATCCCAGCATTAATCGGTGCAATTATCGTTATTTTCGTAGTATCATTAATTTTACGTGCTTTAAGAAAATAATATTAATAGATGATAAAAGAGGGCTACTTGTGAAAAGTAGTCCTCTTTTTTGATATATAACTATTGGAAATTTAGTTTATGATAATTCTACTAGGTGATTGAGTTGCTGTATTATACTTATGAACATCGTCATAATCATAATTTTTAATAATTTCACAACCTAATGGATGTCTACCGTTATCTACATGGTTATTGATTTCTTCAAGTACCTCTAAAATTTCATATTCAGGCGTTTCGGTATTGAAAGAATATTTAAATATATGACCGTGAGTTGATCTTACAGTGGCAATAAGTTCTTCATCTATCATTTTATAGTCTAATAATTCCATTATTGCACCCCCAGTATTCGTAATTTGCTACCTTCAATGTATCACTTAAAAGCGCATAATGACAGGGGTTTTACTTAAATGTGAATGATTATCATTTCATAAATAATATGTAGTTATTAACTTCATTTTTAAAGGAAAATAAATTAAAAAATGGCATAAAAATAGGGTGACGTCGGGTTAAGGCGTCACCCAGGAGTATTATGTTCATGAATATAAAAGACTTTGTAGTTATCACTAACTACACATTTATAGTATCATGTATTCTATTCCAAAGACAATCATAAATCCTTAAAAAATACGAAATTTTTTCATTACTATAAAAATTGTAAAAATTTTTAATTGAGAGACGTTTATTATATTTAGATGTTTTATTGTAAGACTGCCTTCTGTCCTTATTATCAGATTGAATAAATATTATTTTTTTGATTTAGTAAGAGTAAGTAATTTTAAAGAAAGTGAGGTTTTGAAAATGAAAATATATTTAGTGAGACACGGTGAATCTCAATCTAATTATGACAATAAACATCATCGCGCTTACTTCTGCGGGCAATTAGATGTGTCGCTGACAGAGAAGGGGGTGGCAGGAGCGAAGGCTCTAGAAACGTACTTTAAAGATATACAAGTTGATCATGTGTATGTTTCGGATTTAACATGAACTCAAGAAACGTATCGCCATATCTTTCCTTATAAAATACCTACAACCGTTACACCGTTATTACGTGAACGTTCTCTAGGCATCTTTGAGGGCAAATACAAAGATAAATTATCACAAGAAGAACAGTTTAGTCGTTATTTTAATCATCCCGATTATAAAGATTTTAGACATAGTTTCACGCAAAAAGCTCCAGAAGGTGAAAGCTATAGAGACGTTTATCACAGGGTTCAATCATTTTTTGAAAATGTGGTAAATAAAGAAGACGATGCCATTGTTATTGTCGCGCATCAAGTGGTAATCAGATGTATTCTCGTTTACTTTGAAATGATAACCGAAGAAGACGCTTTAGACTATAATGTGGAAAATTGTAAGCCATATTGCATAGAAATATAAAAAAGCTCCCAATATTGATTAGAGTTAACATAACTTAATCATATTGGGAGTTACTTCTATTTATCTAACACATCAGTTTTAATATTTTTATCATCTAGGAATTTCTGAATCTTATCTTGTTGTTTACCATTAACATCGCCCGCATAATGCGTAGGTACGTCTACTACATTAATTGTATTTTGAGGCTCGTAATTGAGTTCTTCAATACTTTTATCAACGTCAGAAATTGTACTATTTAACGCGTGGAAATAGTTAATAATGCGGTCTACATTTTCTTTATATCCGCTAGGAAGAGTATTGTTTTTAACAAATTTCTTGAAATGTAAATCGTTTTTAACAGCTAAGTTAGAAAGATTGCTAAGTTTTTTAGCTTGTTCGTCTGTTACTCGAGTTTGCCCAGTACTTTGACGATCAATTTCACTTTGCATTACATATTTATTATCTAAAATATCACTATTAACGTCTAAATATTTTTTAATTGCTTTATTCGTTTCATCTTCGCTAAGTTTTTGACCTTTTTTATCAGATGAAAAGATATCGCTCTCAGTTAAATCTTTAGCGTGCTCCGGCGCGTTAACACCATTTTTATGATGCTGATTACTACTTGTATTTTGATTATCTTCTTGAGGCGCACAGGCACTTAAAGTAAGTAACAATGTTAAAAAGACACCTATTATCATACTCTTTTTCATAGATTTCAATAATCTCCTTTATCAGTCAAACATCTACTTTTAAGCATAACAATAGAGTATCATTTATAGAAAAAGATTTGAACGTCTGAAGCTTAAAATTATTCATAATCTATGAACAATTTGTGGCAATTTAAAAAATGCTCATTTTATTAATTTTTGAAAAGTATATAAAGTCAGGGGAAATATAAAAAAGCAGAATGCCCATTAAGAGCTTCTGCTATACGACGATATTTGATAGGTTAAGTGTTTGTTTATAGAAATAAATTCTAACAGTTTTTGGAATAGTAGTTTGGTTAACTTAATTTATAATAATTATTAATTTCTAATGATATAATCAAACACGTTTAGGCCTGCATTGGCACCAGCGCCCATTGAAATAATAATTTGTTTATTTTTTTGATCAGTCACGTCACCAGCAGCAAAGATTCCTGGGACATTAGTATTGTTATTACGGTCGATAACAATTTCTCCACGTTGATTCAATTCTACTGCGTCACCAATCCAACTAGTATTTGGAACTAAACCAATTTGTACGAAGATACCGTCTAGGCTTAATTCTTTCATTTCACCTGATTCTAAATCTTCGTAACTAATACCAGTTACATGGTCTTCACCTAAAACTTCAGCAGTTCTAGCATTTGTGTGAATGTCTACGTTTGATAGAGAACGTAAACGATCTTGTAATACAGTATCTGCTTTAAGTTCTGATGAATATTCAAATAAAGTAACGTGCTTAACAATACCGGCTAAATCAATAGCGGCTTCAACACCAGAGTTACCGCCACCTATAACTGCTACGTCTTTATTTTCAAATAAAGGTCCGTCACAGTGAGGGCAGAAAGCAACACCTTTATTGATTAAGCGATCTTCGCCAGGGATATTAAGTTTACGCCAGCTTGCGCCTGTTGAAATAATAGCAGTTTTTGTTTCAAGAACTGCGTCATTTTCAAGTGTTACGCGAATAGCTTGGTCAGTTTTCTCAATATTTGTAGCGCGGATACCTGTCATAGTATCAATATCGTAATCTTCAATATGTGCTGCTAAATTAGCTGAAAATTGAGAACCTGTTGTTTCTTTAACAGTAATAAAGTTTTCAATACCTGCTGTATCGTTAACTTGTCCACCAATGCGGTCAGCTACGATTCCTGTACGTAAACCTTTACGTGCAGTATAAATTGCAGCACTACCACTTGCTGGTCCACCACCGATAATTAATACATCGTATGGGTCTTTATTTTCATATTCAGAAGCGTCTTGAGTGCTTCCTAATTTAGTTAAAATATCTGAAATAGTCATACGACCATTGCCAAATTCTTCGCCGTCTAAGAACACTGCAGGTACTGCCATGATATCTTCTGATTCTTCACGGAAGACAGCACCATCAATCATTGTATGAGTAATGTTAGGATTAACAACACTCATTAAGTTTAGTGCTTGTACGACATCTGGACATTTTTGACAAGTTAAACTTACATAAGTTTCGAAGTTGTAATGGCCTTCTAAACTTTTGATTTGGTCGATAATTGATTGTTTCTCTTTAGGCGCACGACCACTTACTTGTAAGATAGCAAGTACAAGTGAGTTAAACTCGTGACCTAATGGAATACCAGCAAATGTTACGCCATTTTCTTCTTCAGGTTTACTGATTGTAAAACTTGGCGTACGTTTTAATTCTTTTTCAACAATTGTGATGTGCTCAGACATCTCAGCGATTTCATCTAAAAGTTCTTTTAACTCTTTAGATTTATCATCAGAACCTATACTAGCTCTGAATTCGACATCGCCTTCCATAAGGCCTAAGAGTTGTTGTAATTGTTCTTTCAAATCAGCATTAAGCATTTTTTAATGCCTCCTTAAATTTTACCTACTAAGTCTAATCCTGGTTGTAATGATTCAGAACCTTCTTCCCATTTAGCTGGGCATACTTCACCTGGATGTTTACGTACATATTGAGCTGCTTTGATTTTGTTTACTAATGTGCTAGCGTCACGTCCGATACCGTCTGCATTGATTTCAGCTGCTTGTACTACGCCATCAGGGTCAACGATGAATGTACCACGTTGAGCTAAACCAGCTTCTTCATCTAATACATCGAAGTTACGAGTGATAGTTTGAGAAGGGTCACCAATCATGTGGTATTGGATTTTGCTAATAGCATCTGAATGATCGTGCCAAGCTTTGTGTACGAAATGAGTATCAGTTGAAACTGAGAATACATTTACACCTAAGTCTTGTAATTTGTCATATTGGTTTTGTAAATCTTCTAATTCAGTTGGACATACGAATGAGAAGTCAGCTGGATAGAAGCATACTACACTCCATGAACCTTTTAAATCGTCTTGGCTTACTTCTTTGAATTCGTCATTTTTAGGATCATAAGCTTGCGCTGTGAATGGTAAAATTTCTTTGTTAATTAAAGACATAACTTAAATTCCTCCTGATTTTCGTTAATTTAATTAGAACTACATAATAATAATTGCTTATTTATAATAATTCTAATCTCTTAGTTAATATTATTGCACTTCAGTTCTTATTCGTCAACTTAATGTGCTTATAGTCGTGAAATCATTGTTTTAATAGTGTCAAATTAGGATTTTTAATATTATGTTAAGAAGTTTAAGAAGTATTGAATTTTAAGATTTTTTGTTAAATAATGTAAAGTTCAAATCCCTCTTACTATCAATTATCCTTTATCATTCTCAACTAAACATCTGTATTTGATAATGAATAGTATCTAGGAGGATTTATTTTTGGAAAATGAAGAAGTAAAACGCCAACGAGAAACGTTTATATATAGTGAAGAAGATGAAAAAGAAAGAGGATAGGATAGAAACTATTAAATTTCAAAGGTTTCGTTATCCCGTCCCTACAAGGTTGTCTAAAATAAAAGTTAAGATATATATTTCAATGTTATTTAAAATGATTGCTATTCTACAACTTGAACTGTAACAGAACCGACTTTATAATATTCAGCAGTATAATTACCTTGTTCTAAGTGTAAAGGAGAGATGAAAGTACCTGATGAAATAAACTGACCTTTCTTAAGTTGTTTACCATGAGAATGTAACTTTTTATTGAGCCACTTAACAGCTTCAACTGGGTTACCGAGTACTTCACTAGAATGACCAGTTTCAATTTGAGTCCCATCTTTAAATAATTTCAAATTAATATCTGCAAATTTATCATAATCGAGTGGTGCTACGCGTTCGCCAACAACAATTAAACCTGTTGCCGTATTATCTGAAATCAAATCACCTAAAGTAAAGTTAGGGAACCAGTCTTTATAGCGAGCGTCAGGAATTTCTATACCTGCAGCTATTTTCACACTTTCTAATATCGTTTGGTTATCCGCATCTTTAGGAAGGTCGGCTGTCAGCTCAAAAATGATTTCAGGTTCTAATAACGGATCAAATAAATTAGATAATGATACATTAGCATCATTAAACACAACTTGATTTGATAATATCGTTCCGTAAGCTGGCTCGTCAGTATTAGCAATGGCCTGTGTAGCAGCACTTGTCATGCTTACTTTGTAGCCTTTTACAGTAGTGTCATATTTAGTGTTGAGTTGGCTAATTAAATCATCTTGCGTTTTATATGCTTCTGGTTCGCTAATATTGAAAGATTTACTTATAAATTCGATAGGTTGTTTAGAAGCATAGGCTTGATATAAGGCGTTTGCTACTTCTTTATTTGCTTGAGTCATAATATCTCTCCTTAAATATCTGAAAATTGTTATTATTATGATAACTATAATTGAGTATTCATGCAAATTGTTTAAGTAGTATTGTGAGGTCATTTTAAAAGAAAAATAAAATATAAATTGTTACGATATAAATACTAAGGATAAAAGGAGAGAATGTGATGGCAGACTATGTTTATGATTTAATGAAAAGACATCATTCGGTAAGAAAATTTAAAAATAATCCGCTAAGTGAAGAAACAGTAAGAAAGTTAGTTGAAGCTGGCCAAAGCGCCTCTACATCAAGCTACTTACAAACATATTCAATTATTGGCGTTGATGATTCTAGAATAAAAGAACAATTAAAAGAGGTCTCAGGGCAGTCTTATGTTGTAGATAATGGTTACCTATTTGTATTTGTTTTAGATTATTATCGTCATAGTTTAATTAATGAAAAAGTAGATACTGATATGGAAACGTCTTTTGAATCAGCAGAAGGGCTATTAGTAGGCGCAATTGATGTGGCACTAGTATCTGAAAATATAGCTTTAGCCGCTGAAGATATGGGCTACGGTATCGTCTATTTAGGTTCATTACGTAATGACGTAGGTCGCGTACGTGAAATTTTAGACTTGCCTGAGTATGCATTCCCATTATTTGGAATGGCAGTAGGTGAACCTTCTGAAGATGAAAATGGCTCGCCAAAACCACGTTTACCATTCGAACATGTCTTCCATAAAAATGTATACAATAGTAACAAAAAAGAACAACAAGAAGAATTAGAAAAGTATGATGAGCGCATTAGTAATTATTATCAAGAACGTACAAACGGAGATCGTTCAGAAACTTGGTCACAACAAGTAGCTGGTTTCTTGGGTAAAAAAGCTCGTTTAGACATGTTAGAACAATTAAATAAAGCAGGTTTTATGAAAAGATAAAGAATACAAAAAAGCGTAGCCAGTCATTCCATAATGTTGATATACGACAACATTGGAACATTGGCTACGCTTTATTATCCAAATCATTAATTCGTAGATAAATCACCATATTGATCTGAATTGAATTTTTCTTTATCAAGATTACCTGTTAGTTTAGCTGTACCTGTACCAGCAAGCATTGAGTCATTAACGTTTAATGCAGTACGACCCATATCAATGATAGGTTCGATAGAAATAAGCACACCAGCTAAGGCTACTGGTAAATTAAGTGTTGATAAAACAAGGATTGAGGCGAATGTTGCACCGCCACCAACACCAGCAACACCAAATGAACTAATAACTACTACTCCGATTAAAGTCAGAATAAATTGTAAATCGATATCTACATGTGCAACTGGTGCTACCATGATTGCTAGCATCGCTGGATAGATACCTGCACAACCATTTTGTCCAATTGATAAACCGAATGAAGCTGAGAAGTTAGCTATACCGTCCGGCACACCTAAACGTTGTGTTTGTGTTTGAACATTTAATGGTAATGAACCGGCACTTGAACGTGAAGTAAAGGCGAAAAGCAATACTTCTAATGTTTTCTTAACGTAACGAATAGGGTTAATACCCATAACTGCTAAGATAATTAAATGAATAATATACATTGTGATTAAGGCAGCATAAGATGCGACCATAAATTTACCTAGCGTCCAAATGGCTTCAAAGTCACTTGTAGCAATCGTAGAAGCCATGATAGCAATGATACCGTATGGTGTTAATCTTAAAACAAAAGTAACAATTGCCATAACTAGAGAGTAAATAGCATCGATACCACGTTTTAATAAATCACCATGTTCTGGTTGTTTACGTGCTACACGTAAGCATGCAAATCCTACAAAGACCGCGAAGATAACAACAGCAATTGTTGAAGTCGTTCTTTGACCAGTGAAGTCTAAGAATGGATTACTTGGTAATAATTCTAAAATTTGTTGAGGTAACGTATTTGCCGTTAAATCTTTGGCCTGACTACTAATTTCACTTCCACGTGAATTTTCTGCGCTACCTAAGTCAATGCTTGAAGCGTCTAAGCCAAATACAATTGCATAAAAAATTCCTACTATAGCAGCTATTGCTACAGTACCAATTAAGAACATAAAAATATAAGAACCAATTTTAGCGAATTTATCACCAATTTGTATTTTGCTAAATGCAGAAACAATTGAAATAAAGATTAATGGCATAACTATCATTTGTAATAAAGCAACATAGCCGTCTCCGACAATACTAAACCAGTCCGTAGTTGTTTCGATTACTTTAGAGTTAACGCCATATATTAGATGTAAAGCTATCCCGAATACAATCCCTATACCTAGGGCAGTAAATACTCTTTTAGGGAATGACACATGTTTTTTAGCCATAATAAATAGCCCAATAATAAAGGCGATCATTATAACAATATTAATAATTGTAAAAAGCGTCCCCATGAAATTAGTCTCCTTTGCGCAATTTTTAATTCCGATATACTTAATAAGAATAATACTGTTTAGTTGTTAATTCAATACCTGAAGGCAAAAAGATGCAGATAACCCTATTTTTATTATTAATTTAATTAAACTTATAAAATTATTTATTAATTGTTTTGCTAGTTATTTACTATGGCAATTTTCTATTATATAATTGAAAATGATTATCATTAGGAGGTTTGTTTTTGAAATACATTTTAATAACGGTGGGGATCTTATTTACCATAATTGGTTTTATAGGTGTCGTCTTACCTTTATTACCAACAACGCCTTTCTTATTGGTCGCAGTTATTTGTTTTTCTAATAGCTCAGAAAAATTTAGAAAATGGCTTGTAAACACTAAAATATATAAAAATTACGTTGAAAGTTTTAAAAATAATAGAGGCTACACCTTGAAAAATAAATTTAAACTTTTACTTAGTTTGTATATAGTAATTGGGTTTTCAATTTTTATGATTGATAACACTCTTGTAAGAATTGGATTGGTAATAATGGTATGTCTACAAACGATAGTTCTATTCACTTTTGTAAAAACACTTCCGGAAAATTAAAAGGGGGACATAACTCATGTTTATGGCTGAAAATCGATTAGAATTGAAAAAAGGTAGTGCTAAAGAAACAGCAGAACGCTTTAATAAGCGACAAGGTATTGAAAATATTAAAGGTTTTAAAGATATGATGGTAACCATCACTAATGATACTAACGACGTAGATGAAGTTAAGATACTAACTATTTGGGAGTCTAAAGATGCATTTAACAACTGGTTACATTCAGATGAATTTAAAAATGCACATAAAAATGTAAGACAACATAGTGAAGATAGTGAGAGTCCTATTCTAAAAAATGAAGTTATCACTTATGAAGTCGCTTATAAATATAAACAATATGATAAATAGCATTAAATAAAACTATTTGGGTACTCTAATATCTTATAAAGAACTTTAAGTTAAGGAGAGATATAGATGAGTGAAAGAAAATTAGTAATGATTACTGGATCATCTTCAGGTCTTGGCTTTGAATTAGCAAAATTATTTGCCCAAGATAACTTTGATGTAGCGATGTCAGGTTCAAGTGAAAGAATCTATGAATCTGCTAAAGAAATTGAACGATTAGGTGTAGAAGCTTATCCATTTCAAGCTGACGCTGGAACATATGAAGGTGTAGAAGACTTTTGGAATTTTGTTGCTTCTAAAAATAGAAATCTTGATGCTGCAGTATTAAATGTTGGAATAAGTTTAGGCGGCGCCTTTTTAGACAATCCGTTAGAAAAAGAACTTAACCTTATCGATATTAATATTAAAGGCACTGTGCATATGGCAAAAAGAGTAGCACAACATATGGATAAAAATGGAAAAGGCGATATTTTAATTGTTTCTTCACTTTCAGCAACATTACCAACACCTTACGAAACGGTATATGGACCGTCTAAAGCCTTTGGTTTCATGTTTGCAGAAGCGTTAAGAGAAGAATTAAAAGAAAGTAATATCAATGTAACAGCAATGTTGCCTGGTGCTACTAATACAGATTTTCATCATAATGCTGGTATGGACTCAAGTTACTTTGGAGACGACAGTATTAAAAATGATAAAGAATTAGTTGCGAAACAAGGTTACGAAGCATTGAAAAACAAACAAGACCATGTTGTTTGCGGTGACGAAGCAACTAAAAAAGAAGCAGAAGAAAATAGAAAAACACCAGAAGACGTTAAAGCAGCTAGACACGCTAAAAAAGCAAAATTAAATCAACGCTAAAGCTATGATTGATTATTGAAATTTATAAGCATATATAAAAAATAGCCTTAAGATGACTTTATCTAAATCATCTTAAGGCTATTTCTGGTGAGCAATCATGGTCTCACTTTTGGGTTTTGCTTGAATTAGACGATGAAACCCTTAAATTATATTAAAGTTCTTTAGATTATTAAAGATTAAACAAACGTGCTAAAAATCCTTTTTTCTCTTCAGTTGGTCTGCCGAGAGGTGAAGATTGTGACTGTTGTGTTTTAATATCTTCTTTTAATGTGTCAATCGATTGTTGATTATTATCATTAATCTCTTTAACTAAACTATTTTTAGTGTATTCTGATTGTTCTTTTTGAGCAGTTTGAATAGCTTCTTGAGAATTTTGAATCGCAAGTAATGATTGATTGTTAGTTTCTAATTTTTCAGTGATTTGACTTTGTAGCTCTTTTAATTCATTTTGTTGTTGATGAACTTGGCTAATCATTTGACCAAGCATTTGACGTTCTTCACGCATTTTTTGAATTTCAGAGCGTAAATCATCTACTAATTGAGAAACGCTATTGTCAGTAGGTAATTGTTCGTTATCATCTTTGACAATGACTTGTAAAAAGTCTTTTTCCTTTTCTAATTCTTCAAAGGCTAAATCATAACTATTTGTTTGTTTAACTTTTTCAGCAATATCTTGGAAAAGTTCAATATCTTCATCTTTAAAATCAGTAGCTTCACGGCCACGGTATTCGGTCTTACTAAGTTGGTAGCCACGTTCTTCTAAATGTTGGACAATTTTACGGACTTGTTTTTCACTTAGTTCGACGCGTTGAGCAAATTCTTTAGTTAACATAGCTCGAAGTCCTTTCGTATAAATATTTATGTACACTGACGTTTGTCTTCGGTCAGTGAAACGTCAGTCTAACCTCGCATACTAGTTTAACCCTTTATATTGCTCATTTCAAGTGTTCTTACAAGGGAAGACGTAAATTCATTCTCTCTAAAAGTGGATAAATAATTTCTCTTGAAATACCGTTAGCAAAAACATATTTAAGTATATAGTTCGATTTCACACTAGCTGGATAAATGTCTTTTGTAAGTTCAATATTAGATTTAATAAACAAGTCTACCTCAAAAGGTTCTTCATCCTTAGTATAGTTAGGATGAAGATAATTAATTTCGCTTTGTTTTTCAAAACCATTGTCTAATAATAGCTGTTGACGATGTGCTAACTTTTCTTCATCAAATTCTACCTCTGTGCTATGTTCTTTTGGTACTTCTATCATCATAAAGTTAATGTCACGAGAATGTACTTTTTGAGCTAGTTTATTTAATTGATCTTCAATTTTTTCAAGGGTATGCACAAATAGCTCATCATAGTCTGATGAAGGAGCTACCATTAAGTGAACTAGAAATGCTGAATTAGTCGTGGCTTCATAATGAGCCAAGGCGAGGCTCACGACTTCATTCTTTTCTGTGCCAATCACAATAGCGTAATCATTTTCAGTTTTGTTGTTTTGTAAGGATTGTTTAACTAATGCGCTATTTTCATAAAAGTTAATATCCAATTGTTGATTGTAGAATTCGACCGCTTTATCAAAATATTCATCTTTTAAAGATTGAATTGTATGAAATTCCACGACGTCACCCCCGTAATTTTTTGTTATAGTATAGCACATTTCCAAATAGGATAACTTATATAAATTCGTGATTAATAAAAACACCGTAAAATGAACTATTGTGAAAGTTCATCTTACGGTAATTTGTGGTTATTAAAATTAGAAATTATGATTTAGGACCTTTAGATTCGTTAGCATAATGCGTAATATCGATTTCTTCATAAGCTGAATTGTTTTCTTCAACTTCGTTGTGTGAAGTGTTGTCTTTATTAGCAACTACTAAATATTTACCTTTTAAGACTTCTTGTTTATACTCTTCTAAACGATCTTCAGTTAAGTTGAAACGAGTTAAGACAGCTTCTTCTCCGTCTTCGCCAGTTAATAATCTTGACATACGGTCGCTAAATGAACCACTTGTAGCAATTAATGTAATTTGAGAGTTATGTAAATCATCTAAGTGTAATTTACTTTTACTAACTACGACTAATTCGTTTTCTGAATAGCCTTCAGCTTTTTTCTTTTCGATAACGTTATAAATTTCATTTTGTTTGTCTAATACAGTAAAATCTGCCATATTAATCGTCCTCCATCTTTCGTCCTACTTTTATTAAAATATACCCTAATAAGCGTTGATAAAACTAAACTATACTTATTATATAATTAAATCAATGGAGTTTACAAATAACGCTTTATTTCGTCTTGTTATACGCTTACATTTGTAAATATTGTAATATCTGGCTCCAACTCTCTTTATCATATTGAAAATAAGGCGATAATTTGCTATCATCAGTAAATAATTTATATCGCTCATATAATCTAAAGAATATGGCTTTAGAAGTTTCTACCATGTTGCCGCAAACGACATGACTATGAGTTCAGTAACAATACAGCTAGAAAATAGACGTATATTTAAATGCTATCTAGAAATACGATATTACGATTGTTTGATTTTAGAGTATGACTAAGCTTTCAAACTGACTCTATGGGGTTGAACAACTTTTTAAAATAAAGTATTTAAACGATACATTTAAACCGTCATCTTCTTGAAATTGTATATTACATTGTATTGGCTGTTCACTCATAGATCCTGGAACTCGTTACGACGTTTGAGGATTTTTTTGTATACAATTTTAGGAGGTTTTGAAGTGGAAGCGCTCAGACAAAAAGTCGAAGAAGATGGCGTTGTTATTGATGAGAAGATTTTAAAGGTTGATGTTTTTTTAAATCATCAAATCGACGCGAAGTTAATGCATGAAGTAGGTAAAGTTTTTTACGAGCAGTTTAAAGATCGAGGTGTAACAAAGATTTTAACTATTGAAGCTTCAGGTATTGCACCGGCTATTATGGCTGCACTACATTTTGATGTGCCTTGCTTATTTGCGAAAAAGGCTAAACCAAGCACATTAAAAGATGGTTTTTACGCTACTGATATACACTCTTTTACTAAAAATAAAACGAGTACGGTCATTGTTTCTGAAGAATTTTTAGATGAAAATGACACAGTTTTAATTATCGATGACTTCTTAGCTAATGGAGATGCTTCTTTAGGCCTCTATGATATTGCACAACAAGCAAAAGCTAAAACTGTAGGTATCGGAATTGTTGTTGAGAAAAGCTTCCAAGACGGCAGACAAAGATTAGAAGAGGCAGGTTTAACTGTGTCTTCATTATGTAAAGTAGCCTCTTTAAAAGGTAATAAAGTTACTTTATTGAGTGAAGACGAATGAAGAATTTCATTTTAAGTCTGCAACATCTATTGGCAATGTATGCGGGAGCTATTCTAGTACCGATTATCGTAGGTACAAGCCTTAAATTCACTCCTGAACAAATTGCTTATTTAGTAACCGTCGATATTTTTATGTGTGGGGTTGCAACATTCTTACAAGCGAATAAAGTGACAGGTACTGGCTTACCTATTGTATTAGGATGTACGTTCACTGCCGTAGCGCCTATGATTTTAATAGGCCAAACGAAAGGTTTAGACGTACTTTATGGCTCTTTATTCTTGTCAGGTATTCTAGTCGTCATCATTGCACCGTTCTTTTCATACTTAGTCAAATTCTTCCCGCCTGTCGTTACAGGCAGTGTGGTAACTATTATCGGTATTAATTTAATGCCGGTTGCGATGAATTATTTGGCCGGAGGAGAAGGCGCCAAAGACTATGGTAATCCTAAAAATTTAATTTTAGGAGGCGTAACGCTAGTCGTTATTTTAGTATTGCAACGGTTCACTACAGGCTTTTTAAAATCGATTGCCATACTCATAGGCTTAGTCATAGGTACTATATTGGCGAGTTTATTAGGTGCAGTAGACGTTAACCAAGTTGGAGAAGCACATTGGCTTGGCATTCCTAGACCATTCCGTTTCTCAGGCTTTGGCTTTGATGTCGGTGCTACTTTAGTGTTTACGATTGTAGCAATTGTCAGTTTAATTGAATCTACAGGCGTGTATCATGCATTGAGTGAAATCACTGGTAGAAAGCTTGAACGTAAAGATTTCCGAAAGGGTTACACTGCGGAAGGTCTTGCGATTATTCTAGGATCAATTTTTAATTCCTTCCCTTACACTGCTTATTCTCAAAATGTTGGCTTAGTATCTCTCTCAGGTGCTAAAAAGAATAAGATTATATATGGCATGGTTATTTTACTTCTAATCTGTGGTTGTATTCCTAAATTAGGTGCACTGGCTAACATCATTCCTTTACCAGTTTTAGGTGGCGCTATGATTGCTATGTTTGGCATGGTCATGGCATATGGTGTTAGTATTTTAGGACACATCGATTTTAAAAACCAAAATAATTTATTGATTATTGCGGTGTCGGTAGGTTTAGGAACAGGTATCAGTGCAGTACCACAAGCCTTTAAAGCTTTAGGTGAGCAATTTGCATGGTTAACTCAGAACGGCATTGTATTAGGTGCAATTTCAGCCATTATTCTTAATTTCTTTTTTAATGGCTTGAAGTATAAACAAAGTGAAGAAAATGTGAAATAATAAGACTAACTTTATAAAAAATGGAGGCTGTATTATAAATGTGGGAAAATAAATTTGCTAAAGAATCATTAACTTTCGACGATGTTTTATTAATTCCAGCTGCATCAGATGTGTTACCAAGCGATGTGGATTTAAGTGTGGAATTATCAGATAAGATTAAATTAAATATCCCAGTTATCTCAGCGGGTATGGATACAGTAACTGAATCAAAAATGGCAATTGCTATGGCACGTCAAGGTGGTTTAGGTGTCATTCATAAAAATATGGGCATTGAAGAACAAGCTGAAGAAGTTCAAAAAGTTAAACGTTCAGAAAATGGCGTTATTACAAATCCATTCTTCTTAACTCCAGATGAAAGTGTATATGAAGCGGAAGCATTAATGGGTAAATACCGCATCTCTGGTGTACCTATTGTCAGTGATAAAGAATCAAGACAACTTGTTGGTATTTTAACTAACCGTGACTTACGTTTCATTGAAGACTTTTCAATTAAAATTTCTGACGTAATGACAAAAGAAAACTTAATTACTGCTTCAGTTGGTACAACATTAGATGAAGCTGAAACAATTCTTCAAGAACATAAGATCGAAAAATTACCATTAGTTGAAAATGGTCGTCTAGAAGGTTTAATTACGATTAAAGATATTGAAAAAGTCCTTGAATTCCCGCATGCAGCAAAAGACGCACACGGTCGCTTATTAGCAGCGGCAGCCATCGGTACGTCTAAAGATACAGAAATCCGTGCGCAAAAATTAGTAGAAGCTGGCGTTGATGCATTAATTATTGATACAGCACATGGCCACTCAAAAGGCGTAATTGAACAAGTTAGAAAAATGAAAGAAAAATATCCTGACATTACTATCGTTGCAGGTAACGTAGCTACAGCAGAAGCAACACGCGCTTTATTCGAAGCAGGTGCAGATGTTGTTAAAGTTGGTATCGGACCAGGTTCAATCTGTACTACTCGTGTAGTAGCAGGCGTAGGTGTACCACAAATTACAGCCGTTTATGACTGTGCAACTGAAGCTCGTAAACACGGCAAAGCAATTATCGCTGATGGTGGTATTAAATTCTCAGGCGATATCATCAAAGCTTTAGCAGCTGGTGGACATGCTGTAATGTTAGGTAGTCTTCTTGCTGGTACTGAAGAAAGCCCAGGCGCAACTGAAGTCTTCCAAGGTAGACAATATAAAGTTTACCGTGGCATGGGTTCTTTAGGAGCTATGGAAAAAGGTTCAAACGACCGTTACTTCCAAGAAGATAAATCTCCTAGAAAATTTGTTCCAGAAGGTATCGAAGGTCGTACAGCTTATAAAGGCCCATTACAAGATACAATTTATCAACTTATGGGCGGCGTAAGAGCTGGTATGGGTTACACTGGCTCACCTGATTTGAAAACTTTACGTGAAGAAGCTCAATTTACACGTATGGGCCCTGCTGGTTTAGCAGAAAGTCACCCACATAATGTACAAATTACTAAAGAATCACCAAACTATTCATTTTAATATCAAGTTGAACGAGTAAGTTTGTGAGATAAAACTAGAGGACGCTTTTCTATTTAAATGTGATTGTTGAATGGGGTAATTCATTTTCAAGAAGACCTTAAAGCAAGGCATTGGGAAAGCGTTTCTCTACTATTTACATAAATTAAATTTAAAGGAGACCCACAATTATGGAAATGGCTAAAGAACAAGAGTTAATTCTTGTCTTAGACTTCGGTAGTCAATATAACCAACTTATTACGCGTCGTATTCGTGAAATGGGCGTTTACAGTGAATTGCACGATCATGAAATGTCTATTGAAGAAATTAAGCGTATGAATCCTAAAGGTATTATTCTTTCAGGTGGTCCTAACTCAGTTTATGAAGAATGTTCATTTACAATCGATCCTGAAATTTATAATTTAGGTGTGCCTGTATTAGGTATTTGTTACGGTATGCAATTGACGACGAAACTTTTAGGCGGAAAAGTTGAACGCGCTAATGAACGTGAATATGGTAAAGCTACAATTAATGCAAAATCTGATGAGTTATTCTTCGGTTTACCTGTTGAACAAACAGTGTGGATGAGTCACTCTGACAAAGTAATTGAAATTCCTGAAGGTTTTGAAGTGATTGCTGATAGTCCAAGTACGAATTACGCTGCGATTGAAGATAAAAAACGTCGTATTTATGGTGTGCAGTTCCATCCGGAAGTACGTCATACAGAATATGGTAATGACTTATTAAGAAACTTCGTTCGTCGTGTATGTAATTGTACAGGTGAATGGACGATGGAAAACTTTATTGAAATTGAGATTGAAAAGATTCGCGAACGTGTTGGCGACCGTAAAGTATTATGCGCGATGAGCGGTGGGGTAGATTCATCTGTAGTAGCAGTATTATTACATAAAGCTATTGGTGATCAACTTACATGTATCTTCGTAGACCATGGTTTACTTCGTAAGGGCGAAGGCGACATGGTGATGGAACAATTTGGTGAAGGCTTTGATATGAATATTATTCGTGTTAATGCTCAAGATCGCTTTATGAATAAATTAAAAGGCGTGTCTGACCCTGAACAAAAACGTAAAATCATCGGTAATGAATTTGTCTATGTATTTGATGATGAAGCGGCTAAGTTAACAGATGTTGATTTCTTAGCACAAGGTACATTGTATACCGATGTGATTGAATCTGGGACTAAAACTGCGCAAACGATCAAATCTCACCATAACGTAGGTGGATTACCTGAAGATATGGAATTCGAACTGATTGAACCTATCAACACGTTATTTAAAGATGAAGTACGTGCATTAGGTATTGAGTTAGGTATTCCAGAACATTTAGTTTGGAGACAACCATTCCCTGGACCAGGCCTTGGTATCCGTGTCTTAGGTGAAATTACAGAAGATAAATTAGAAATCGTACGTGAATCTGATGCAATTTTACGTGAAGTCGTACGTGAAGAAGGTCTTGAAAGAGATATCTGGCAATACTTTACAGTTCTACCAGGCATCCAATCTGTAGGTGTAATGGGTGACTACCGTACTTACGATCATACTGTAGGTATCCGTGCCGTAACTTCTATTGACGGTATGACAAGTGACTTTGCCCGTATCGATTGGGAAGTTCTACAAAAGATTTCAAGCCGTATCGTTAACGAAGTAGACCACGTAAACCGCGTTGTCTATGACATTACTTCTAAGCCACCAAGCACCATAGAATGGGAATAAAAGGTATAAGATGACAACACCCTCTAGCCATAACGGTTAGAGGGTGTTTTTGTGTTTGATTGGAAGGATATAAAAGTAATAAATATAAAATGCTATAATTTTATTATTAGGAATTGTATAATATAAATGCAAAGATCAATTTATGAGGGTTTGTTATGCGTATATACGTATAGGGAACCCCTTTTTTATGAGATGATAATTTAAATGAGTAAAAAAGAGTATAGAAGTTATTGAAAAAATCTTTTATTAAGTTGTCAAAGCTGTTTTAATTTGATTTTTATTGGACCATCTTAATATTGAAAGATTTTCATGTTCTGCTACTTGACTAGCTTTAACATTAATAGGGTGGTCTACATCGTTAGCGATTATAAACATTCTTGGATTTAAATTGTTTTTGGAAGGTCTATTAGGTTTAACATCCCTATATATATACACATCATTAGTTACTTTATTAAAGTCTAAGTTATTTGCAAAGTTAATAAGTATTTCTGCTTTAGATTTTGTTCCTGGCAAGATGTAATCAATAGAATATTTTATACCAGATTCACCAGCAACAGAAACTTTCGCAGCTCCTACTATTTCTTCTTCATATAAAAAATTAAACACATCTTCATAGAAGAGGCTTGAAACATTGCTTCTAGATGTTATTGTAATATCATAAATTTTCAATATTCCTTGAATTAAGTTGTGCTTAGATTGAGCAAAACTTTCATTTTTAACCTTTGCAATAATCTCATCATTTTCTAAAATTAAATTAAATTGGTTTAAAACGTTTTGTATTATTCTTGTTCTAGTTTTAGTATTTATATCAATACCGAACATTTCTAACTCATTTATAGTTAAACCATCATCAGATAATATAAACTCTTCATTAGGTAATGTATCGGCATAAATTCTAATATAATCATTTAAGTGGTTTTTAAATGGAGTGGTAATTTCTGTAGAATTATCTAACTCTTTATATTTATAACTTTGTTTCAACCAATTAAAATATTCATCCATTTTTTGTTCGATAGATTCCATTAATTATCACTCCATTTCGCTAATAGTAAATTTGGTTCTATTATAACATTATCAGGCTTTATATTAGCGAAATTCATAAAGAATTCAAGTGAATCGAGAAGTTCATTAACTAGTTCTTTATTTGTAATGTCAGATAAGGGGATAACAATTTTTCCATTATCGTATTCCTCTGTAAAAATATGTAAATGGGGCGTTGGCACCTGAGCATGATCAGAGCCATTAACATCAAAACGTATCATTGGAGATTTATACGACATACTATTAAGTAAAATTGTTAAATTATCTGGATTTCTGTGCCCCTTCTTATTAATTATTAATCTGAATTTTTCAGAATCATCTATAATATGAATTAAAGTGTGCTTTGATTGTTCTCCTGGAATTGGTAAACGAACTATATTATTCTCGAAAATTTTTATTTTTTTTAGCAAAGATTCATATAAACTTTTCTCCATATCTCAATCTCCTTCGTCTATATAAATGTGATGCGAGCGCGATAAAATATAAGATTATGTAGCAATTAAATTTAATATCCATTAGCTCTATCGTTAGCTATAACTTCAGGATCGCTAGGTGGTTCTGCATCACTTAAATCTACATTTTTATAAGGGTTTTCAACTTTTATTCCTTGTTGACCTAATTTTCTAATGACTTCTGCACCTTGCTCAGTATTTGCTTTTTCGTCAATTTCATTTTGTATTTCTTGCTCTGTCAAAGCGTTAGGATTTTGTGGTTGAGGAGCTTGGTTTTGTTGATTAGTAATATTTTGATTATTTTGTTCAATTTGCTGCTGAGTGGTTTCTATTTGTTGTTTAGTATTCACTTGTTGAGTAACTTGTTTATTATTTTGTTGTTGTTCTTTAGTAAGACTATTGTCTTGGGAACTTTTTTTCTTTAGATTATCTTCTTTAGATTTCTTATCAGACCTCTTTTTCTCTTTACTATAATCATTTGATTTTGTAATTGATTTATTCTCTTCATCTTTTTTAGAAGTATCATCATTATTGTTACATGCTCCTAGAATTAAAAAGCTTGTCAGTAAAATAGCAAATATCTTTTTCATTATTTTCTCCTTTATTTCTATTAAATTTTAATCTAAATAGAAAAATAAACTATCATTCTCTATAGTGCTTGGCCAAAAAGCCACACTTAAGTTTATTATACTAATTTAAAGAGTTGTTTCCTACTTTGTTTAGATGACGAGAATATTAATTGTTATTTTATTATAAAAATTAAAATTTATACGAAATCTTATTTTAGTTATAAAAATGCTTTAAACATCATAACCTAACACATTTTATGTTTTAATAATCTAAAGAAAATTTCTACTAAAGAATTATCTAAGTATTTTTCTCTTTTGAACATATTTTAAATTATTACTTTTAATAAATATAAGATCTTTCACTATTAGTAGTTCATTTAGAAAAGCTATAAAATTATGTAAAGTAGGCTACTTTAGAATACGATAATTTAATATTTCTTAAATATGTAAATCTATAAATAAGTGCAAATAATTTTTGTAATAGGAAGCGGTTAGAATTTTATAATGGTAGTAACAATTTTTAAAAAGATTAGATAGTATTAACTTCATTTAAATATCTAGTGTATAAACATTTCCCAGCTCTACAACCTTTGTGTCACATATAATTTTTGGTATATTGAGTCTATATTTATTTTATTGCTAAGGGATTGGGTAATTTTGAAAATAATTAACTTATTAAGTTATATGGCTTTAGGCTTTATGATAGGGTACATCATCTACGGTGTGATCATGATGATTGGTCAATTTATGGGCTTAACTGAATATGAGCACCAACTTGCGATAGTAGGTCTTTGTGTCATTTTATTAGGTGATTTAACGAAAAATGATTTATTTAAATTTATTACTCTTGCAGGTGGTGTATACCTTGTATTAATTGGCTAACCATCGTCTTAAAAGCTCACTTAATGTTGTACAACTACACTAGAAACTCATTTTCAACTTAAAAAACTCCACATTTATAACCTAGCTAAATTTGGAAAAAGGGTAGCGTAAACATAGTCAATAACACGATATTTGTGATAAACAAGGAAATATTTAAAATGATTTTAGAATTGAGAAGTAAACATAAAGCGTTAGACATTAATGTGAAGAATAAGATAAGCGCACCTGGCCAATACCATAGGCTAAAGAAAGTGTGACGGTATAAATCGGTAAATAACGAAGAATAGACAATAAAAAGACATACCATAGTTAAAAAAATCGATAACAGATTAATATAATTTAATGTTTTCATTGATGTTTCCTTTCTAAGATGAAATGGGAGTTAGCTAGAAGTCTAATATAATTTCAAAAGCCTTGTAAGCTTGTCATTGATAAATTTTAGATATTTTTTATATAAATATCTCAGGCTTTTTATTCTACAACTTTTTAAAAAGTGTTTGTTTTAATACTTAATTTATATTATCTGTGAAATTTTACGCTTTTACAAGCTTAAATTGTCACAATTAATCAAGGGAAAAATTAAATTTTTGAGAGAATTTTAAAACTTTTTTAAGCGTTTTCACATAATTGTTACATGCAAACGAGGAAAAGTGTGGTATTTTATAGTTAAACAAAGAAATTCATTTTATCCACGAGCGTCCAATTGATATTTATCGGTTGGACGTTCACTTTTTACACAACAAAAACAAGAGAATGAGACATTAATGCTTTGTGCTCTGGGAAACCGATAAACGGTGTCCCAAAAGCAGGATTCTCGGCAGATACCGTCACGATTCGACAAAATTTGAAAAACAATTTTGTTCCTCGTACGGTTCTGCTCAAATCCTAAACACTTTTGTCCCAACCTCTTGCTTCTATAATTTTATGTACGAAATATGCGAATTATTTTGTAGCTAAGTCGATGATGAATTTAACAATTTCAATAATACCTGAAATGATTGACATTTGGAATTACCTCCTTATTAAATGTTATCTAAAGTATAACGTTGAAATATCAATAAAAGAGCGTTATTTCCTAAGTTATTGAAAGCGCTTCGTAAGTGTTAGATTGAGGACGAGAAATCACATCTTTTCATGCCTAGTTGCTTATTTTCTATAAATATAAGCAAAAGCGAGATTTCAAAACTATTCCTAGCCGCCTAGGAGATTGACATTTATTCAATATTTTCTTATATTGTATTTATTACGTCTAAAATTTACATAGGTCTGTATCAGGCAATTGTACAAGGTGTGTTCATCATTGTGCACTTGAAGGGTAAGACATGTGTAGCTAAAACATACATACAAGGTAGCTTGAAAAAGTATTTATATATTAATTAAATGCGTTCATAAAGAAGCCTGCAATAGTTAGTTAAACCTTCCATTATAGGGATAAAACTAGACTATTGCAGGCATTTTCTTATATTGTTAATACTATAAGCACTATGAAAATTAAAAAGTTTTAAAACATGGAGGAGCGGCAATGTTAAGTTCAAGTTTATTACTGACCTTATTTTTCGTAACGCTTGTCATTGCAGTGTTAAGTGGAATAATATTTTTAATTCCATCTGTTCCTGTAAAATACATACGTTTACATTTAACTTTACTCTTATTACCTGTCATTGTAGGAGTCATCGGATTAATAACAGTAAATGGCAGAGAAGTCGTTGGCGTGTTTGCATTAGATAAACTCGCTTGGCTAGTAGGCGTCTTCGTCTTAGCTTTAGGCTTTATTATTCAAAAGTTCTCAACACGATATTTACTTGGAGATCGCAACTACCGTAAATATTTTCCTTTGTACACTTGTATGACGATATTTGCTTCAATTGGCTGGTTAAGTAATGATTTACGTTTAATGGTAGTTTGTTGGGGGCTTACGTTATGGTGTCTAACTCAACTGATACGACTTAATCAATCATGGAAAGTGCCGGCAGAAGCTGCAAAGGTTTCAGCACGTTCGTTTATCATTGGCTGGGGAGCGTTACTTTTAGCAGTGGTCGTCTTTTACATAGGTACCGGAGAATGGGTCATTGATCCGTCACAAGACTATGACAACGTAATGGGTTATGGTTTGAAATTAGTTGTAGATTTATTACTTGTACTTGCTGTGATAATTCCAGCAGCACAATATCCTTTCCAAAGTTGGTTAATTGAGTCCGTTGTAGCACCTACGCCAGTATCGGCCATTATGCATGCTGGTATTGTGAATGCTGGAGGAATTATTCTTACACGTTTTTCGCCAGTGTTCGATAATAATATTGCTTTAACTGTACTCTTAATCATTTCTAGTATTTCAGTACTTATTGGTTCAGGAATTAGCTTAGTACATGTGGATTATAAACGTCAGTTAGTGGGCTCAACGATGAGTCAAATGGGCTTTATGCTTGTGCAATGTGCATTAGGTGTTTATTCGGCAGCAATTATTCATTTGATTTTGCACGGTGTGTTTAAAGCGACTTTATTCTTACAATCAGGTTCTATCGTCAAACGTTTTAATATTCCGACGCCACCAAACGTGAAACGCTCATACGCATGGACGGTGTTAGGTAGAACCCTTGCTATAGCCATAGCAGTTATCTTTTTCATTATGAGTGACCATACGCCGTATACATTAATTAGTGCGTTCATTCTTGCATGGTCATTATCTGTATCTTGGAATCAACTCGTAGCACTTAATAGAGGTGTAATGGGCCGTGTAATCGGTATTGCTATGCTCATTATCGTAGCAGCAGTATACGTGGTAACACATCAAATATTTGTGAATCTATTACATAACGTCTACATGATTACATCACATCCACCATTAATAAGTGTAATCATTTGTATAGCCATCCTAGTGCTAGGTAGCATATTTAGTATTTGGGTCGCACGTCGTCGTGATTCAACAGCTTTTGCGAAAGTATATTTATGGCTCGTTAAGATTGGAGAAGCAAAATTTAAATCTGTTGAAAGCCATCCTAACTATTTGAAGAAATATTTATAAGAGGTGAAACCTTACATGACTATAACTAAATATAATATTGAAGACACTGTTAAATCGGCACGTCGTGTGATTACACCACTTTCACCTATTTCGATATTTGCGGCACGTAACCCTTGGGAAGAAATGGAACATCAAACGTTCGATCAAGTAGCCCAATGGTTTAAACACGTACGTGACATTGACTTATATCCAAGCCATGCTTCCGTGATGACTGCTTTGGAAAATGGCGAAATCGACAAATCTCTCGTAGAAGAAGAACTTAAACAGGCGGTTCAATCATACGAAACTGCAGTGCCACAAGACCATATCGATACTTATTGTAAAAACGCAATGCGTATTCAAGATGTACCAACCGATTTAATTACTAAAGAAGCATATTTAAAGATAGAAGTATCAAAGCTTAAAAGCGTCTTTGAAAATGAACCATTTAAATATGCACGTTCAAAAAGCGCTAACGCCTTTAATGCTAAAGGCGAATCGCTTATGGATGAATTAAACACGCATATTATTAAATGGTCAAAGCTTTATTTAGATAATTTCCAATCGAGTTGGACGATGCCTAAACGTGAAGAAGGATTTTACATAGCGTGGCTACATTTAGCGCAACATGATCCTATGTTGACGAAGACACAGCGCAAAATGGTCAAAACATTACCAAATGATTATAGAGAAGCATTAATCATGGCTTTAAATCATTTAGATATCGCAGAAGATGAACGTGAATCATATTTAACAGGACATCTATTATCCTTACCAGGTTGGGCCGGCATGATGTATTATCGCGCCGAACAACGTGAGCGAGAAGCGGATTTATTAACACAATATTTAGCCATTCGTTTAACAATGGAATGTATTCTATTAGATACTGAAAAAATGAGTCGTCCGGCAGTCTTAAATGTCGAAAGACGTATTAAAGAATTGGTAAGTAAGTGGCTTTACTATGGTGAAATGTCAATTGATGAATGGGCATCTATGAGTATTTCAGACCAAATTGAACATTTAAGCTTTGCGCATGACTTTAATCCACTTTATTTTAAAAAATTATGGCTTGAAGCATGGGAAGAAACACATGAACGTAAACTAGTTGAAGATATATATGATACCTCTAATCCTCAAGAGAAACCGTCTACACAAGTGCAATTGGCGTTCTGTATCGATGTACGTTCAGAACCATTTCGTCGTCATTTAGAAAGTGAAGGACCATTTGAAACGATTGGTATTGCTGGATTCTTTGGTTTGCCGATTCGTAAAGAAGCGTTAGACGAACAGTTCAGTCATAACTCTTTACCAGTTATGGTGCCGCCTGCATACACAATCAAGGAATATGCAGATCGTCATGCCTTAAATACTTATAATCAACAACAGAACTCAGTCACGTCTATGTTTTATACGTTTAAATTGATGAAACATAATGTTTTACCAAGTTTATTATTACCAGAACTCAGTGGTCCGTTCTTAAGTTTAAATACGTTAGCCAGTACATTAATGCCGAAGAAAACAGGCAACTTTGTACGCAAATTTACTAAAAACTGGTTGAAAAAGCCTGAAGCCAAGTTAACAATTAACCGTGAACATGGGGCGTATGGAAATTTACCGGTTGGTTTTACTGAAGAAGACCAAGTCGCCTTTACAAAACAGGCGTTACAACTTATGGATTTAACTACAAATTTTGCGCCATTAATCGTTCTCGGTGGACATGGTAGTCAATCCAATAACAATCCATATCATGCGACATTAGAGTGTGGCGCATGTGGCGGTGCTTCAAGCGGTTTTAACGCCAAGTTACTCGCAATGATGTGTAACTTGACTCATGTACGAGAAAGCTTAAAAGCTGAAAATATTAACATTCCAAATGAAACCGTATTTGTCGCAGCTGAACATAAAACATCAGTCGACGAATTAGAATGGATTTATATGCCAGAATTAACGCCTGAAGCACAACAAGCATTTAACACGTTAGAAGAAGCGATGCCTCGAATTAGCTATAAAGCGAATTTAGAACGCCTAGCACAACTTCCAGGTTTAGACCAAGGCCATGTAAAAGATCCTGTAGCTGAGGCACACCGCTTTGCGAACGACTGGAGTGAAATCCGCCCAGAATGGGGACTTGCGCGTAATGCAGAGTTTATTATCGGACAACGACGAATTACTGAAGGTACGAACTTAGAAGGACGTGCTTTCTTACATAATTATGATTGGCAAAAAGATTCCGATGGTCAAATACTGAACACAATTATTTCAGGACCCGCCCTCGTAGCTCAATGGATTAATTTACAATACTACGCTTCAACGGTAGCACCACATTTTTACGGAAGTGGGAATAAGGCGACACAATCGGTAACTTCAGGCGTAGGGGTAATGCAAGGGAATTCGAGTGACTTACTAGCGGGACTACCTTGGCAATCTGTCATGGCAGCAGATAACAAAATCTATCATTCACCTATTCGTCTATTAGTAGTGATTCAAGCACCAGACAGTCACATTAAGGCCTTGCTTGAGAATAATATTAAATTTAAGCAGAAAGTGGATAACCACTGGGTACGCTTGGCAAGTATCGACGAACATGATAGTTGGAAAGATTGGTAGGGAGTTCGGTTTTTCCGAAAATAGTGATAAAATAAGGTTAATCTATCAATAGGAGAATTATGATTACCATGGCTAAATCTAAAGGTGCTTACGAAGCAGAAATTAGTACAGCAATCACGCAATGGGAAAAAGACTTTCTCGGTCGAGGTTCCCTATCGGTCAAAACGGACATCTTACGCGATATGATTATCGTCAATTTACAAGGTGTATTAACGCCTGCAGAATATCGTGTATGTGAAACTCAAGAAGGTTTACTGAACATTAAACGTACTCGCTCAGAACTTGTCGAGTCAGGACAAGATGATTTAATGCAGCTGATATTAGATATTACAGGTATTAGTGTGAACAGCTTTCATAGTGATTTAAGTACGATTACCGGAGAGCGTGTCATCGTCTTCAAATTAGAGGATAACTTTGAAAGACTTTACAAAACTAAATAGTCACCCTATGGGGGCGAGACAATGAAATCTTTCAATTATATTAGATTTTGTTGGCGCTCCCATTTTGTTTAATAAGCGAATTTTGACGATTTAGTGTATAATTTACACAAAGGCATGATGAGAGTTGAGAGAAACACATATTGATAAGGTAAATCGATTGCAGAATTTTAATGATTTAACCATCATATTTAAGAGATTGAGACGTTAATGATTAGTGCTCTGGGAAACTGATATACGGTGTCCCAAAAGTAGGATTCTCGGCAGATACCGTCACGATTCGCCAAAATTTGAAGAACAATTTTGTTCATCGTTCGGTTCTGCTCAAATCCTGAGCACTTTTGTCCCAACCTCCTTATGAATGTTTTAATATGGAGAAATAAATGAAATTAGAAATTGGTGAAGTAGTATGAAACAAAAGAGAGAATTTGCACCATCGATAACCGTTCCCATGTTTATCGTAGGGTTACTTATTTTTATTTTTGCAGCTTTGAATGTAATTTGGGATACGTGGATCATTCAACATATAGATTTAGCGTCATTACATTGGGTTACAGAACAATTTGGTAAGCCACAACGAAATTTCCAAGGGAATATTTGGCATAATTTTATTACATTTTGTGCAGAAATTGGCGAAGTTAAATCTATTTTATATATCACAGCATTTTTAGCCCTCATCTTGCTTTTTAAAAACTATAAGCTATCTATTTGGCTAATACTTAGTATTTATACAGGCACGTTACTAAACTATTTAATTAAACAAATGGTTGAAAGACAACGCCCGTACAATCATTTAATACGTGACCATGGATTTTCATTCCCTAGTGGACACTCTAATGCAAGTACATTACTAGCACTTACCTTGCTTATTGTCGTTATACCGATTATTAAAAGTAAAGCGTTAAGACTGATTATTAGCCTAATCACAGTCATCATTTGGCTAGGCGTATTATGGTGTCGAGTATATTTTCATGCCCATTATATTATCGACGTCGTTGGAGGCGTGTCGCTAGGTATGTTGTGGATAGCGTTGTATTTAATGATTATTCCGTTGTTTTATCTTAATTTTCCTAAAAAGCCTGAGAATAGTAGGTAGTTCAAAGTCGTTTAAAAATAAGGAGAGATAGCGATGACAGAAGAACGTACATTAGTATTAGGTGGAGGTGGCATTACTGGCATTGCTTGGCAAGCTGGGGTGTTGGCCGGATTACTAGAGAATGGCGTGAACGTGGATAAGGCGGATAGAGTGATTGGAACATCCGCGGGTGCGTTTGTTGGTGCGATATTAGTAAATGGCTATGATATGAAAGATTATTATTATGAATTAGATGAGAGAAGAGACGATAATGATAGGGCAACGCTATCTTCTGATATTTATCGTTTATGGCAAAATGCCTTTGTCGTAGGACGTGATGATGCGCAAAAAGTAGGACAAATGTTGGGAGATATTGTCTATACAAGACCTTCTCATATGGATTTAGAGGAACGTAAGCAAGCAGTTCGTCAACGTTTAGGTGATGTTGAATGGAAAGATATTTTGGACATTACGGCGATTAATGCTAGAACGGGAGACGTTGGAGTATTCAATTCGCGAAGTGATGTAACACTTGAAGATGCGATTACTGCGAGCGGAGCTGTGCCAGGAATTTGGCCTCATATTCGTTTGAATCATAGCGACTGGATAGATGGTGGTATGGTGTCGCCAACTAATGCGATGTTAGCCAAAGGTGCTAAATCCATTATTATCTTAGCACCATTAGCTGATGGATTAGGGATGATACCAAGTGTTTATGATGATGCTGAACAGTTAAGCGAACAGAGTCATGTGTTGGTTATTCAACCGGATAGTGCTAGTGAAGCAGAAATTGGGAATAACATTTATAATCCAGAGAATATTATCAAAGTAGGTAATGCAGGTTATCGTCAAGGGCTTTCACTCGCTCAACGTATCCATGAAGAATATAACGAGTGGGTAGATTAATTTTCAATATTTAAGACGGCCGGCAGTATAAAAATTGTTATTTGAAAAGGGAGAGATACTCAATGAAAGTTAAGTCGCCACATCCAATTCATCTTATAGGTACACGTGACGAAGCGGTATTATTACTACACTCATTTACAGGGACGATTCGTGATATTAAACCATTAGCCACTGTCCTTAATAATCAAGGTTATACGTGTTACGCCCCTAATTATAGAGGACATGGTTTGCCATTAGATCAATTTGTTCAATTTAATATTGATGACTGGTGGAACGATGTCATGGCTGGATATGAATTTTTAAAAAATGAGGGCTATAAAACGATATATGCGACTGGGGTCTCATTAGGTGGACTATTCACTTTAAAATTAGCAGAAACAGTCGAAGTTGCGAAGATTGCGGTTATGTCTGCACCAAGTGAAAAGGACGAAGCGGGTATTGTATGGCGAATGGAACGTTATGGTCAACGTATGAACCAGTTACTCAATTTAGATGAAGTTGAAGCGCAAAAACAATTAAGCGTGATTGAGGACTATCGTCCAAATATTACTAAGTTTAGACACTTTATTTCAGATATTACGGCACATTTAGAAGATATTCGCACACCTGCTAGAATCTTATACGGTGAAAAAGATGAAGCTTCATATCAAGAAAGTGCACATTACATTTTCGACCATATTAATAGTGACGATAAAGAGTTATCAAGTCATCCGTTATGTAAACATCTTATGACGCATGGCGACGGTAGTGATAATGTTGAACAAGAAATCGTCGAATTTTTCACTTCAAAATAATAAAAATACTAAACAGGTTTGAGCATATAAGTAAATGTTCAGACCTGTTTTTATTTGGCAGTAAAAACAAATAAATTCACATTTTACATCTCGTAAGTTAACTGTTTATATCTTTGGAAATGAACTTTTACACATATTGCACTTTAGGCGAAGACATGATAAAGTAGTACTTAATTGCATAAACGCTTTAACGCGTTAAAGGGAGTGAGTTTAATGAGTAGCCAATCTGAATGGAAGACGTCGACTGGATTTATTTTGGCAAGTGCTGGTTCAGCAATAGGACTAGGTGCAATGTGGAAATTTCCATATATGGCCGGCATTTACGGAGGCGGCGCATTCTTACTTTTATTCTTATTATTTACAATATTTATAGGACTACCACTATTAATTATGGAATTTACAGTAGGTAAGATGGGACGAACTTATACTACTAAAATATATAGTAAGCTAACAGGTAAAAAGTGGCTAAATATTATTGGATGGAACGGGAATTTAGCCGTATTTATTTTATTTGGTTTCTACAGTGTAATCGGTGGATGGATTATTATTTATATTGGAAATGTTATTTTACAAATGCTCTCTATCGAGAAAGCCTCATTAACTAATATAAATTTTGAAGCGATTATTAGTAACCCTTGGCTAACAGTGTTAGGACAAGGCATTTTTATCTTTTTAACAATGATAATCGTGATGTTAGGCGTTGAAAAGGGATTAGAGAAAGCATCTAAAGTAATGATGCCTCTATTATTTGTCTTTTTAATTATCGTAGTTATTAAATCTTTATCTTTAGACGGTGCGCTAGACGGCGTGCGCTATATTTTACAACCTAGATTAGAAGAAATTTCAATGAAAGGTGTATTATTCGCGTTAGGTCAATCGTTCTTTACTCTCTCATTAGGAACAACAGGGATGATCACGTATGCGAGTTACGCCCCTAAAGAAATGACAATTAAATCATCTGCTATTTCAATTGTTATTATGAATATTTTAGTATCAGTATTAGCTGGATTGGCTATTTTCCCAGCTTTACAGTCGTTTGGATATGAACCACAAGAAGGCCCTGGCTTATTGTTTAAAGTTTTACCATTAGTATTTAGTCAAATGGGCTTCGGCAGTGTCTTCTACTTTATATTCTTGATACTCTTCTTATTCGCAGCTTTAACATCATCAATTTCGCTATTAGAACTTAATGTTTCTAACTTTACTAAGAACGATAATACGAAACGTAAGCCGGTTGCGTTAATCGCTAGTGTATTAGTCTTTATTATTAGTATTCCAGCGACGCTATCGTTTAGTAGTTTAAGTGGCATTACATTTGGCGCAGGGACAATTTTTGATAATATGGATTTCGTCGTGTCTAATATACTCATGCCATTAGGCGCATTAGGTACTACATTGGTAGTAGGCCAATTGTTAGATAAAGACGCTTTAAAAGAAAGCTTTGGCAAAGATAAATTTAAATTATTTGCGCCATGGTACTTTTTGATTAAATTCGTGATGCCTGTAGTCATTATACTTGTGTTTGTCGTTCAACTATTTTAATAAAAAATAAAGTGGAAGCCAAAGCGCAGCGTAGGGATATCTAGTCCTACACCCATGCGTTGGCTTCCACTTTTTGTATTCACTTCTCACTTTATTTGAAAAGGGCGTTTAAATAATCACGTTCAGTTTCTAATAATTCGATATAATCTTCTGACATAATTTCTTTACCGATTTCTATATTTTTAGAGTTGATGAATGTAACTAATTTATGATTTTCTTCTTTAGAGTCAAAGAAAGTAAGCGATTGTTTAATCATTTCACTTTCTGAATATAAAATTAACGTACGCCCATAAACTAAATCTTCTTTACTTCGTTGGTAAGAAGCTTCTAAAAAGTCATAGATTTTATCGCATTCGTTATATTCAAATGCTACGTTAACATCGCCATGTACTTTATCGGCAATATTTGAAAGTCTAGATTTTTCTGCAGGATCTTCCGGTCTAAATTGGTCTCTAATATATTCTTTCCATTTACCAATTTCAGTGTTAATTTTTTGTTTTAAGTCTTCATCTTCATTGTTATTCTCAAATTTTTCAACTAATTGTTTTAATTCATCAATATCCATTAAATCGTCTTTTTTTATGTTACTCGCTTCAAATTCTTCATAATGATGATTTTCATGTGTAGACATCACGTTTCCCCCTTTTACATACTCCACTTTTTATTCCTTTAAATTTATTATTTAAAACATTTCAAAACAGTATTAATCAAGCCATTGAGCCGTGTGACATATAATTCGATTTAATATATAAAATCTTCGCACATAAAAAACTGTCGTCCTAGCTATTTAACTTGGCGACAGTTTTGTGTACAAACTTACATATTTTCAAATCTTACATCGTGTTTACGTAACTCTTTCATTACTTTTTCAGGAATTGAAGAGTTATTAATTGAAACATTCTTGAATGTACAGTCTTTAATTTTTATACCATCTAAATGACATAAATCTAATGCTACATTTTCAAAAATAACCTTCTTAAACACCACATCTTTAAACGTCACGTTACGTAAACTACAATCTTTAAAGTAACTATGTTCAATTGTTAAAGCGTTAAATTGGCTATCATCAAACGTTGTGACACTAAAGTCCACTTTACTTATTAACGTCTTAAAGAAATTAATATTTACAAAGATACTGCTGTTAAAATCACAACTAACAAATTTAGAATTAGAGATTGCATTCACATTCTTAAAGATACCTTCAGAGAAGTTACAGTTTTTAAAGCGACATTTATTCACTTCTAATTCATCATACATCGCATTTCTAAAGTTACTATTACTGTAGTTTAAATTTTTATATTGCTCGTTCGTAAAAACGGATAACGATAAATCTGCCTTTGAGGTCATTGTATATGCTCCTTTATAGTGTTGTTTATGAACAGTCATTGCCCATTTCTCGCATAATCATCATCATTATGGTAACACGAGCACTAAGGTAAACGATAGTTATTAAGTTGCTCCTTATTTACTAAAATTTTTACGAAAAATGTAAGGTTCAGCATTTTGCAATCATACATCGGATAGCGTATAATCCATAGTGTTTAAGTATGGATTTATGAGGAAATGAATATTATACAGAAAGTGGGTTATATTCAGGCGAAAGGGAGCGACTGAATGACAAATTATGATTGCATATGACTTAATAGGACAGACGCCACTTGTATTATTAGAGAGCTTTAGTGATGACAATGTTCAAATTTACGCTAAGTTAGAACAATTTAATCCAGGTGGAAGTGTAAAAGATCGTTTAGGTAAGTATTTAGTGGAAATTGCTTTAGAAGAAGGTCGTGTGCAAGCTGGTGACACGATTGTAGAAGCGACTGCAGGTAATACAGGTATTGGATTAGCAATTGCCGCTAATCGATATAATTTAAATTGTGTAATCTTTGCGCCGGAAGGATTTTCAGAAGAGAAGATTTCGATTATGCGTGCATTAGGTGCAGAGATTAAACGCACGGCAAAAGATAAAGGCATGATAGGTGCGCAACAAGAGGCACGTGCTTATGCCGAAGCAAACGATGCCGTATATATGAACCAATTTGAAACGACACATAATCCAGCAGCTTATACGCATACTTTAGGTAAACAATTAACTGACGCCTTGCCACACATCGATTACTTCGTGGCCGGAGCTGGCTCAGGTGGAACGTTTACTGGCGTGGCTCAACACTTACAATCATTTAACGTTAAGAATATTATCGTCGAACCAGAAGGCTCAGTGCTTAATGGTGGCGAAGCACACGCTCATGATATTGAAGGTATTGGCTCTGAGAAATGGCCAGTATTTTTAGATAAATCACTAGTAGATGATATTATTACAGTAAGTGATAAGCTTGGTTTTGAAAATGTAAAACGCTTAGCACAACAAGAAGGCTTGCTTGTAGGAAGTTCCTCAGGTGCTGCTTTACAAGGTGCTTTAGAAATTAAAAAACGCATCGATAAAGGTATTATTGTAACCATTTTCCCAGACGGTAGCGATCGCTATATGTCTAAACAAATCTTTGACTACAAAGGAGAATAATTATAATGAAGAAAAAAACACAAATGATTCATGGTGGACATACGACAGATGACTTCACAGGTGCAGTGACAACGCCAATTTATCAAACAAGTACTTATTTACAAGATGATATCGGCGATTTACGTCAAGGATATGAATATTCTCGTACTGCCAACCCAACACGTACATCATTAGAAAGTGTCATCGCTAATTTAGAGAATGGTAAACACGGCTTTGCCTTTGGTTCAGGTATGGCTGCAATTAGTGCAGTGATTATGTTATTAGACAAAGGTGACCACCTTATTTTAAACTCTGACGTTTACGGTGGAACATACCGTGCATTAACAAAAGTCTTTACACGTTATGGCATCGATGTAGATTTCGTAGATACAACACATATTGAAGAAGTTAAATCTTACATTAAACCAGAAACTAAAATGTTGTATGTAGAAACACCTTCAAATCCACTATTACGTGTCACTGATATTAAACGTACAGCAGAAATTGCAAAAGAGCATAACTTAATTTCTGTTGTAGATAATACATTTATGACACCTTATTATCAAAATCCATTAGACTTTGGTATTGATATCGTCTTACATTCAGCTACGAAATATTTAGGTGGTCATAGTGACGTAGTAGCCGGCTTAGTTGCGACAGCTGATGATGAGTTAGGCGAACGATTAGCGTTTATTTCTAATTCAACTGGTGGGGTGCTTGGCCCTCAAGACAGTTATTTACTAGTGCGTGGTATTAAAACATTAGGATTACGTATGGAACAAATTAATCGTAATGTAGAAGGTATTGTAGAGATGTTACAAAACCATCCTGCCGTACAACAAGTCTTCCATCCAATAATTAAAGAACACCTAAACCACGACATTCACGCTGCTCAAGCTAGTGGACATACAGGTGTTATTGCCTTTGAAGTGAAAGATACAGAAGCGGCAAAACAATTGATTCATAAAACAAATTACTTCACTTTAGCTGAAAGTTTAGGTGCAGTAGAAAGTTTAATTTCAGTACCTGCCTTAATGACACACGCGTCTATTCCACCAGATGTACGTGCTAAAGAGGGTATCACTGATGGCTTAGTACGTCTATCTATCGGTATTGAAGACACAGATGACTTAGTTGAAGATTTAAAACAAGCAATCGACTCATTAAATAAATAATAAGTTAAATACCATTTGAAGAGTGAAACAGGGCAATCATATGCCTTGTTTCACTTTTTTGTTTTTTAAAAATTACACATAATAATTAATAACTACAACACAACAAAGAAATAAAAACCTAAATTTCAGAAAAATTTTATTTTTTCAAAAACTATATTGACTGACAATAAAGTTTCACATATAATTCACTTATTCCTATAGGGATAATCAGGATTGTGTGAGGGTGAAGAGGATTGATTGAATTTAAAAATGTGAATAAAGTATTTCATAAAAAGAGAGAACAGATTCATGCTTTAAAAGATATCTCTTTTAAAATCGAGCATCATGACATATTTGGAGTAATTGGATATAGCGGTGCCGGTAAAAGTACGCTCGTACGACTGGTAAACCAATTAGAAACTGCTACTGAAGGCCAAGTTATTGTTGATGGCCATGAAATTAATACATATAGCGAAAAGGATCTTCGCAAAGTTAAAAAAGATATCGGTATGATATTCCAACACTTTAATCTTTTAAACTCAAAAACAGTATATAAAAATGTAGCAATGCCACTGATTTTAAGTCATAAAAGCAATGCTGAAATTAAAGAGAAAGTAGAAGAAATGTTGGAGTTTGTAGGCTTAGCAGATAAGAAAAATCAATTTCCAGACGAGCTCTCAGGTGGTCAAAAACAGCGTGTAGCGATTGCGCGAGCACTTGTCACAAACCCTAAAATTTTATTGTGTGATGAAGCTACTAGTGCGTTAGACCCTGCAACGACGAGTTCAATTCTTCAGTTATTAAAAAACGTCAATCGTACATTTGGTGTCACAATCATGATGATTACGCATGAAATGAGCGTTATTCAAAAAATTTGTAACCGTGTAGCCGTGATGGAACAAGGTAAGGTTGTAGAGCTTGGCACTGTTAAAGAAGTCTTTAGTCATCCGCGAACAACGACTGCTAAAAGTTTTGTATCTACGGTAATTAGTACAGAGCCGTCGCCAACCTTACGTCAATCATTTGAACGAGACGACGCTAATTACACAGACTACAAACTATTCTTAGATAAACGCCAAATAGAACAATCTTTAATTACTGATCTTATTCATCAATACAACGTAAATGTAACGATTCTCTTTTCTTCTATGTCAGATATTCAAGATGAAACGGTATATTACTTATGGTTGCGCTTCGAACATGATCAATACTTCGAACGTTCCAACATCGAAAGCTATTTTGAAACACATCATATTCAATATGAGGAGGTGCATTAGATGTTTGGTTCAGGTATAGATACATCTCAATTATTACAAGCACTTTATGAAACTCTGTATATGGTGACTGTTGCACTTGTAATTGGTGCGTTGATTGGTATTCCGTTAGGTATTTTGTTAGTGGTTACTCGTAAAAATGGAGTATGGCCAAATGTTATTATTCATCAGATTCTTAACCCGGTTATTAATATTTTGAGATCTATTCCATTTATTATCTTGTTAATTGCTATCGTCCCTTTTACTAAATTATTAGTAGGAACGTCAATTGGTACGACAGCAGCGATTGTACCCCTTACAGTCTATGTAGCGCCGTATATCGCGCGATTAGTGGAGAACTCTTTATTAGAAGTAGACGACGGAATTATTGAGGCTGCCAAAGCAATGGGTGCATCGCCGTTTCAAATTATTTGTCATTTCTTATTGCCAGAAGCTTTAGGTTCACTCGTTTTAGCCATTACTACTGCGATTATCGGCTTAATTGGTAGCACAGCAATGGCTGGAGCAGTCGGTGGAGGCGGTATCGGTGACTTAGCGCTCGTTTATGGTTACCAACGCTTCGACACACTAGTAATTATTATTACAGTTATTGTATTAGTTATTATCGTTCAAATTATTCAGTCATTAGGTAACGTAATTTCTAGAATGATTCGCAGAAATTAGTTATTTAAATATAAATTTTCCAACTCGGGGAGGCATTTTCAAATGAAAAAAATTATCGGATTATTATTAGCGTCGTTACTTGTCTTAGCGGCGTGCGGTGGAGGCGGCAATAATAAGAAAGTTACAATTGGTGTAGCTTCTGATGATACTGCTGCTTGGGAAAAGGTCAAAGAATTAGCTAAGGACGATGGTATTGATATAGAAATCAAACACTTCTCAGATTACAATGTACCGAATAAAGCGTTAAGTGATGGCGACATTGATATGAACGCTTTCCAACATTTCGCATTCTTAAATGAATATAAAAAAGCGCATAAAGATGCAAAAATAGAAGCATTAAGTACTACAGTCTTAGCGCCATTAGGTATTTACTCTAAGAAAGTTAAAGATGTGAAAGATATTAAAGATGGTGCACAAGTAACAATTCCAAACGATGTATCTAACCAAGCTCGTGCCTTAAAATTATTAGAAAAAGCAGGATTATTAAAACTTAACGATAATTTCGGTTTAAGTGGTACAACAAAAGATATTAAATCTAATCCTAAACATTTAAAAATTAAAGCCGTAGATGCACAACAAACTGCTCGTGCTCTAGATGACGTAGATTTCTCTGTAATTAACAACGGTGTAGCAACTAAAGCCGGTTTAGATGCGAAGAAAGATCCTATCTTCTTAGAAAAATCTTCTTCAGATGCAGTTAAACCTTACATCAATATCGTAGCAGTAAACTCAAAAGATAAAGATAATAAAACATACAAAAAAATTGTAGACCTTTATCATGGTAAAGAAGCACAAGAAGCATTGAAGAAAGATACAAAAGATGGCGAAAAACCTGTTAACTTATCTCAAAAAGATATCAAAGACATTGAAGATAGCTTATCTAAATAACCTTAATATATGACTAGAAGCCAAATAAGTGCTAGTTCACTTATTTGGCTTTTTTGTATATAAGAGTCAGTTATATTAAATAAAATTCTGAATTGTGTGGTAATTTATATAGTTTCAATTTTATAATTAGTACATTAAAACTTCATAAATATGTAATCAAATTGAAATGGAATATCATAAAGAAATATATTAATTTTATATAAGTAGGAAACTTGATCGGACGGAACACAAATAATTATGATAAGTGTCTAATACAACACGATTAAAATGGTGAGTTAACCAAAACAACTATACGCTTAAGGAGGCGCTTTGTATGAAGAAAAAACTTCTTGCGACAGCAATTGTAGGGACAGGTGCATGTAGCGTGCTATTTGCACATCAAGCTGAAGCATCAACAACACATACAGTTCGAAGTGGAGAATCATTATGGTCTATTTCGCATAAATATGGTATTACAGTATCTCAATTAAAATCTTTAAATGGCTTATCATCGAATCTTATTTTTCCAAATCAAGTATTGAAAGTGTCTGGTTCGTCTAGTTCATCAAATTCATCAAATCGACCATCTTCCAGTGGTGCGAGTAATACATATACAGTAAAAGCTGGAGACAGTTTGTCTTCAATCGCTAGCCGTTATGGCACTACATATCGTCATATTATGAATTTAAATGGGTTAAATAATTTCTTAATCTATCCAGGACAAAAATTAAAAGTCTCAGGTACAGCGAGTACTTCTACACCTAGACCAACGGCAACTCAAACATCAAGCCATTATAATTCACCTAAGTTTAGTCATAGTAATTTATATGATTGGGGTCAATGTACATGGCATGTGTTTAATCGTCGTTTAGCAATTGGCAGAGGTATTAGTACATATTGGTGGAACGCAAATAACTGGGATGATGCGGCTATCAGAGATGGTTATAGAGTAGATTACCGTCCAGCAGTTGGGGCTATTGCACAATCAGATGCAGGATATTATGGTCATGTCGCTTTTGTAGAAAGAGTAAATAGTAACGGTAGTATTTTAGTCTCAGAAATGAACTTCAGCGCTGGCCCAGGAATCACAACATATCGCACAATTTCCGCATATCAATTACGAAATTATAAATTTATTCATTAGTATAAAATAGGCATACAAAGAGATTTTAATTAGAACCCTCTTTGTATGCCTATAATTTTAGAATTGACTTTCCAGTAAATTTTTATTGGAAGTTATAGTCTTCTTTAACTTTTCTAAAGCTTGAAGCTAAGCGTGTTACATTAATAATAAATGAAGTAAATGCTGCTAGTTTACGGAATTTACGTGGTGATTTCATTGATACTACGAAATCAATAATTGTACCTACTGCGCTTAAGCCTAATGATAAATATACTAAGTTTTTATTTTTAGCATCAAATTTAATACCATTATAACCATCAACGATAAATCCGGCAGTACTTACTAAACTTGAAAAACGTGCTAATCCTGATTTTTTTGCCATGAATAAAACCCTCCGAACAGTTTGATAAGCTAGGACATTGATTGTCTACATTTTGTGGCACCGATGAATGGCCCCTTTGAAGTCAGAACTACGAATGAGATTGGGACACCGTTTATCAGTTTCCCAGAGCACAAATTATTAATGTCTCAGTCTCATTAGTTATACCTACAATCTAAATAACTTTGTCCTAACCATAGTTTCAATTTTATAGTAGTTCACTAAAATAGAATTAGATTTAGTTTCCTTCTAATAATATATGTTAACATCATACTAAAATAAGTTGTTTTTTTGAAGTCATAATATTTAAAAACGAAAGGGCGATAGATGTGATAAAGTGCGTGTGTTTAGTTGAAGAGACAGAAGATCAAATTTTATTAGTACAAGTACGCAATAGGGAGAAATATTATTTTCCAGGTGGAAAGATTGATGAAGGGGAAACACAATTAGAAGCGATTCAAAGAGAAGTTAAAGAAGAATTGCGCTTAGAATTTTCGCCCCAAGATTTTACATATATAGGTACAGTGGTAGGAGACGCTTACCCACAACCAGATACATTGACTGAGCTTAACGGTTTTAAAGTGAATAAACAAATCGACTGGGATAATGTGAAAATTGATTATGAAATTACAGATATACGTTGGTTTGATAAGAATGACACTACTTTAATAGCACCAGCAGTAGTAAAATGGATTGAAACATTTTCAAAAAATGCACAGTAAAAATTATTTATAATGGTAAGAAAGAACCTAAGCCCTAATATTTTAGGCTTGATGTCTTCGATAAATGAAACTCTAAAAGTAGAATGGCTGGGAGATTTCGTCCTAAAATCACAAAAATTAAGAGAGCATCGATAGAAATCTTTGATAACCTTAGATTTCTGTCGACGCTCTTTTTTATACTATGCTTCATTTTCAGAAGAAGCGTGAGTATCATCAATAGTTTGTTGATTAAATTTAGGATTTTTAATTAATATAGCAGTAATCCAAGCGGTAATTGGAATACTGATAGCTACGGCAATACCACCTAACAGAATTGAAACGAATTCTTGCGCAAAAATCTTAGAATTGAGAATATGGCCAAATGAATAATGCAGTTGAAAGAACCAAAAGAACAAGGTTAATTGTCCACCAAAATACGCTAAATAAATCGTATTGGCTGATGTGGCTAAGATTTCTCTACCTACTCTCATGCCAGAATGAAATAGCTCTGTACGCGATAATTGGGGATTTGTTTCACTTAATTCATACATTGGTGAACTAATTGTAATCGTTAAATCAATGACGGCAGCAATGACCGCTAAAATAATAGTGAAAATAGAGAACTGCACCATATTGATGCCAATATTCATTGAAAAGATATACGTTTCATCTTGTTGTTCAGTCGCAAATCCTTGTAAGTGACCGATATTAACTGATAAATAAATGCCTAAGATTAAAATAATTGTCGTTGTTATCGTACCGATGAAGGCTGCTTTCGTCTTGGTATTATAACTATTTAAGATAAATAAATTACATGCCGCGATAACTATACAAAAGACAAATGACACGAGATAAATGGGGGTGCCTAACATAATAAACACAATACTAATGATTAGGATAATAAAGTTTAAAAAGAGCGTTAAATATGAGATTAGGCCCTTTTTCCCACCAAAAATAAGCATTAAAACTAATAATATTAGTGCTAATAAAACGATTGAGTTCATCGTGTCACACCCTTCCATTTAAGCCACAGCACCATTAAACCAATTGTCACCGGTATAGTCAGGACGATACCGATACCTCCCGTTAAGGCTCGCGCAATTTCTAAAGACCAATTCATCGAAATGGTATAAGTAAAGGTATTAGCATTTTTCAAATAAATTAAAAACATCGCTAAACTGCCTGATAAATATGAAAAAAGTAAGATGTTAGTCATTGTACCCATAATATCTTGGCCGATATTACGCCCAGCAAGCGCCCAACGTGAGATAGAAATATTAGGCGTTCGCTGTAAAATTTCATACATACCACTCGATATGGTAATCGCTACATCCATAACTGCACCTAATGAACCAATTAGCACCGAAGCTAAAAAGACTTCTTTAGGCGGTAAGGTTAAAAAGCTCATCGTTTCGTATTTGATACCTGTACCACCAGTGAGCATTATAATAAGCTGAGTGATGCCTATGCATAGAAACGTTCCAATCAGGGTGCTTATCGCTGTGATCCACGTCCTTATGTGGAGACCCGTTACCAATAATAAAGTCACTATTGTAGAAATGACGATGGCCCCACTCATCAATAAAAATAAACTTATTGAGGGATGTTGGTCGTGGATAGCGATTGTTGTGATAACGGCAGCAGTATTGAATATTAGAGATAGGATAGATTGAAGCCCTACATTCCGACCTACCAATAGTAGAACCATAATAAATATACCGACGATAGCTACAGTCAGACTATCGCGCTTTTTCTCTAAAATTGTAGCGTCTTTCGGACTATGTTGAATGTGCATAAGTACCTTATCATTAGTATTAAAACGTTCAGAATCTGCTTGCGATTGAACATATGTATTAGTTATCGTAGTACTTTGATTTTTAAATTTACCATTAAGTATGTTTACGGTTAAATGTTGTTTATATTTTAAATCAGAATTATGATGTTCATCTGTTATTTTATGTGCTTTACTTGTTTCTACATGAGTCACTTTCCCTATAGGAGTATTATAAAAAGACGCATTAAAGAAAGTAAAAATGAATAATCCTACCAGTAGTATTGCAACAATTGCGATGAGCCAATTCATAATACTATAGTGTAAAAGTGCGTGTCTCTTTTTATTCATGAATCCTAACCCTCATTTATTTTTCATTTTCTCCCCTTGTTATGACAGAATGATTATACGCTTCTCGTTATAATGATTCAAACAGTAACTATGCTGCTCAAAAAATATAACACTCGATAATTTTAGCGATAATTAATGATATGTCGTTACTTTACTGAGTAGCTGTTGTATTAAATTTAAAAAGTTAAGAATATCCGCCTTTTTATTATCTTTTTTAGCAACAATCGCAAATGATCGTTTGAGTTCTGTATGGGCTAATGAAATATCGTGTAATTGATGATTGGTATCTGAAAGAGAAAGATAGTCTGGTGCTATCACATAACCTCGTTGTTGTTGAATAAGATAATGCGCTAACGTTTCTGTTCCTAAGGTATGAACGGACGTCTTAAGTACGCTGTTTAAACGTCGCTCTATACTATCCGCCAGTGGTTTTAACGCATATAATTGTTGTTCTGCAAATTGTATCAAAGGCGGTTGGACTGTTAAAGCCATAGTATCATCCTTAGGGACATAAATATGATAGGTTTCTTCAAATAATGGTTTCAAAGATAAGGTGGTATTGCGTTGTAATTCAGGTGTTACTTCGACTAGACCTGCATCAATCGAACCAGTGTTTAAAGCATCTATAATAGCCGACGTTGTCATTAGTGAAGGAACGATTTGACTATCATAGTCACGTTCAAATGCTTGAATCACCGCCATCATCATGTGCGAGGCATAACTTTCTTCAAATCCCACATTAATCAGACGTGCATTTTCAAGATTTTGTTGTTGAAAAAGGGCTACCGTCTCGTCTAGCTGTTCCAAAATTTGGGTAGCCTGATTTAACAATGCCTTACCTTGTGAAGTTAAATAGATATTTCTTCCTTGTCTGTTAAATAAAGTAACTTGGAGTTCTTGTTCTAACAATGTAATTTGTCTACTTATAGCTGATTGCGCAATATTTAACTCTAGTGCCGCCTCGGAAAGATGTTCCCGTCGTGCTACTTCAACGAAATATTTTAGTTGTTTAATTTCCAAGCTAATTCCTCCGAACTGTATGTAGATTCTTGTATGTCGTAAACCTTCTAATTATTAGAACAGTCTCATCTATTTAATATATTGTTCAGATAGTTATTTTACATTATATTAATTATTATTAATAGTAAATTTTCTGAAAATTCTTAAAAGGAGTGGGCATCATGTTTGATGAAGAATTAAAAAGAGGGCTATATGACTACCGTGAGGAACATGATGCATGTGGTATTGGATTCTATGCCAATATGGATAATTTAAGATCTCACGATATTATAGAAAAGTCATTAGAAATGTTGCGTAGATTAGACCATCGTGGTGGGGTTGGCGCCGACGGTATAACTGGTGATGGCGCTGGTATTATGACGGAAATTCCATTTGACTTCTTCGCTCAACATGTCGACCTTAACTTACCTAACGAAGGAGAATATGCGGTAGGTCTTTTTTTCTCTAAAGAGAAGATTGCGGGCTCACGCCATGAAACGCAATTCAATCACTATTTTGAAGATGAAGGGTTAAAGGTGATTGGCTATCGAGATGTGCCAGTTGATACACAAGCGATTGCTCCACATGTAGTAGCAACCATGCCACATATTCAACAGGTGTTTATAGATTTAGCAGCACATCCAACACCTGTAAAACAATTATTTTTAGCTAGAAAACAAATCGAACACTATGCAGAAACTCAAGATTTAGAATTATACTTCACAAGTTTGTCGCACAAGACCATTGTCTATAAAGGCTGGTTACGTTCTGACCAAATTAAAAAATTGTATCTAGACTTAAATAATCCGATGTATCAATCAAAGTTGGGACTTGTGCACTCAAGATTTAGTACCAATACATTTCCAAGCTGGAAACGTGCGCATCCTAACCGTTTATTAATGCATAACGGCGAAATTAATACTATTAAAGGTAATGTAAATTGGATGCGTGCACGTCAACGTCAACTAATTAAAACTTTATTTGGGGATGAGCATTACAAAATTCAACAAATTGTGGATGAAGATGGTAGTGACTCAGCTATCGTCGATAATGCTTTAGAATTCTTATCTTTAGCCATGGAGCCTGAAGAAGCTGCTATGTTACTTATTCCAGAACCATGGTTGTATAACAAATCTAATGATGCGCATATCAGAGCATTTTATGAATTTTATAGTTATTTAATTGAACCTTGGGATGGACCAACAATGATTTCATTCTGTAATGGGGATAAAATTGGCGCATTAACAGACCGTAATGGCTTACGTCCTGGGCGCTACACTATTACTAAAGACAACTTTATCGTTTTTTCTTCTGAAGTAGGTGTCGTAGATGTACCAGAAGATAATGTTGCTTTTAAAGGACAGTTAAATCCAGGGAAATTGTTATTAGTCGACTTCAAATCACATAAGGTTATCGAAAACAATAATTTGAAATCTCGTATAGCGCGTCGCCATCCATACCAACAATGGCTTGAAGACTATAAAATCGATTTGAAATTAGATCAAACTATATATAATCAATCTTTATTAGCATCGCAACAACTCTTTAAACTACAACAACAGTTTGGTTATAGCAAAGAAGACATCAATAAATATATGACTGACTTAGTCGTAGGTAAAAAAGATCCTATTGGAGCGATGGGCTATGATGCGCCACTTGCCGTGTTAAATGAGCGCCCGGAATCGTTATTCAATTATTTTAAACAATTATTCGCACAAGTAACGAATCCACCTATTGATGCATATCGAGAAAAGATTGTAACAAGTGAACTATCTTATTTAGGTGGCGAAGGTAATTTATTACGTCCTGGTCCATCAGTGTTAAATCGAATTCAACTGTCAAAGCCTGTTTTAACACTCACACAATTAGATAAGATTAAACAAAGTCAGTTTGACGTGAAACATTTATCCACTCTATATCATGATGATTTGGAAACAGCATTAGAACGCTTAGGCGCAGAAGCGATTCAAGCAACACGTGAAGGCTATACTATTTTAGTTCTTGATGATAGCAGCCTTATCTCTAATATGGCTATGGGAGACGTAGAGAAACCACGCTATGCCATGCCTATGTTATTAGCGATTAGTCATGTTCACCAATTATTAATTAAAGAAGATTTACGCATGAAGACAAGTTTAATCGCTTTATCGGGTGAAACGCGCGAAGTACACCACGTTGCTTGTTTACTCGGTTACGGTGCCAATGCGGTGATTCCGTATTTAGCACAACACACTATTGCGCATTTAACTGATATTGGTCGACTTAAAGGGATTATTGCCGACAATGTTAAAACGTACACCGATGTGTTATCTGAAGGTGTAATTAAAGTTATGGCGAAAATGGGCATTTCCACAGTCCAAAGTTACCAAGGAGCTCAAATTTTTGAAGCGGTAGGCCTATCACAAAGCGTTATCGATAAGTATTTTGCAGGTACACAATCTAAGTTATCGGGTCTTAGCATTCAACAAATTGATACTGAAAATAAAGCTCGTCAAAATAATCAAGCACAGTATTTAGAATCAGGTAGTACATTCCAATGGCGTCAACAAGGGCAACATCATGTGTTTAATCCAACTACTATTCATTTATTACAACATGCTTGTCGGGACAATGATTATCAACAATTTAAAGCCTTTACTCATGCAGTTCATACCCATAGAACGGACCATTTACGTGATTTATTAGAATTCAAAACGCAACGATCAATTGATATTAGCGAAGTAGAATCGATTGACGCTATCGTAAAACGTTTTAATACGGGAGCAATGAGTTACGGTTCTATCTCAGAAGAAGCACATCAAACACTGGCTCAGGCGATGAATCGATTAGGTGGAAAAAGTAATAGCGGTGAAGGTGGAGAAAATCCTAAACGTTATGAAATTCAATCAGACGGTAGCTCACTAGCAAGTGCTATTAAACAAGTAGCATCCGGACGTTTTGGGGTAACAAGCGATTATTTACAACATGCACGTGAACTTCAAATTAAAGTGGCGCAAGGTGCGAAACCTGGTGAAGGGGGACAACTACCGGGTACTAAAGTGTATCCTTGGATTGCTGAAACACGTGGTTCAACACCAGGGATTGGCTTGATTTCGCCACCACCACATCATGATATTTATTCAATTGAAGATTTAGCACAGTTAATTCATGATTTAAAGAATGCGAATAAAGAGGCAGATATTGCAGTGAAATTAGTTTCTAAGACTGGTATAGGCACTATTGCTTCAGGGGTAGCTAAAGCGTTTGCCGATAAAATTGTAGTTAGTGGTTATGATGGGGGTACTGGTGCTTCACCTAAGACGAGTATTCAACATGCTGGGTTACCATGGGAGCTCGGTTTAGCTGAAACGCATCAGACTTTAAAATTAAATGACTTACGTAGTCGTGTACGTTTAGAGACTGACGGTAAGTTATTGACAGGTAGAGATGTAGCCTTAGCGTGCGCACTAGGAGCTGAAGAATTTGGATTTGCGACTGCGCCACTTGTCGTATTAGGGTGCATTATGATGAGAGTTTGTCATAACGATACATGCCCTGTAGGGGTGGCTACGCAAAATAAAGATCTTAGAGCACTGTTCAAAGGTAAAGCAGAGCATGTCGTTAACTTTATGCACTTTATAGCTGAAGAATTGAGAGAAATACTCGCTTCACTGGGCTTAAAGACTGTTAAAGAGCTAGTAGGTCGTACAGATTTATTACAACGGGCGAGTCAAATTAATCCTAACTCAAAAGCGGCATCACTCGATATTGATAAGTTATTACATCAAATCGAAGGGCCGAATACTAAAGAAATCAGTCAAAATCATCACTTAGACAGTGGCTTCGATTTAAATTATTTATTTAGAGATGCTAAACAAAGTATTGAAGATGGACAAAAATTTGAACAAAGTTATGTGATTAATAATGAACAACGAGATATTGGAGTCATTACAGGTAGTTATATTACGCAGCAACAAGGTAGCAAAGGATTGCCACCACACACAATTACTGCTTACACGTCAGGACACGCGGGACAAAGTTTAGCAGGCTTTGCGCCACCAGGTCTATTCATTCATCATACGGGGGATGCGAATGATTATGTTGGAAAAGGACTTTCAGGAGGTACAGTAGTTGTCAAAGCACCAAATTCACAACGAGAGAACGATATTATCGTAGGAAATGTATGTTTCTATGGTGCTTCACGAGGCAAAGCCTACATTAATGGTAAAGCTGGAGAACGATTCTGTATCCGTAATAGTGGCGTCGATGTTGTTGTTGAAGGAATTGGGGATCATGGTCTGGAATATATGACAGGGGGACACGTGATAATACTAGGAGATGTAGGTAAGAACTTTGGTCAAGGTATGAGTGGCGGGGTTTGTTACATTTTCCCAAGTGATATTGAGCAATTTAAACGTGTAAATACATTGCCGACACTAGCGTTTAAGAAAGTAAGTTATGAAGAAGAAAAAGAATTGCTTAAAAGCATGTTAGAAGCACACTATCGCTATACACAAAGTACGAAGGCTAAAGCCATTTTAAATCACTTTGAAAATGTAGAAAATAGTGTAGTAAAAGTTATACCAAAAGATTATGAATTAATGATGCAAAAAATCGAATTACAACATCGTCGTTTACCTCAGTTAGATGAAGCGAAACTGGCAGCTTTTTATGATGAACGTACGTCAATTGATCAAGACTTACAGCCAGCAGTTATATACTAAAGGAAGGAGTACACTGTTATGGGCGAATTTAAAGGGTTTATGAAATATGAAAGACAAACACTGTCCGAACTATCATTAGCTGAACGCATCAAACACCATAAGGCCTTTCAACAATGTTTCTCACGTGAAGATGCTTCAGTACAAGGTGCAAGATGCATGGACTGTGGTACACCATTTTGTCAGACAGGCCTTCCTTTTGAAAGAGAAACTATTGGCTGTCCATTAGGTAACTATATTCCTGAATGGAATGACTTGGTTTATCATCAAGACTTCAAAGAGGCTTACCACCGATTAAGTGAGACTAATAATTTTCCGGACTTTACAGGACGCGTGTGTCCAGCACCATGTGAAAATTCATGTGTAATGAAGATTAACCGTGAAGCAGTAGCGATTAAAGGGATCGAACGGACAATAATTGATGAAGCGTTTGATAATGATTGGGTTAAACTAAAGAAACCGGCTAAACGTTTAGACCAATCAGTGGCTATTGTTGGAAGCGGGCCATCTGGACTTGCAGCGGCTGACGAATTAAATTTCAAAGGATATCAGGTAACAGTATTTGAAAAAGCAGCAGAACCTGGTGGCTTACTCATGTACGGTATACCTAATATGAAATTAGACAAGGCTGTAGTTCGCCGACGGATTAAGTTAATGACCGAGGCAGGCATAGTATTTAAAACGGGTGTTAACATCGGGGTAGACATCTCACGAGAAGAGCTCGACCAACAATATGATGCGATCATTTTGTGTACAGGTGCTGAGAAAGCACGCGACTTACCATTAGAAGGGCGTATTGGTCAGGGTATACATTTTGCTATGGACTATCTTACTGAACAAATGCAATTACTTAACGGTGAAATTGATGAACCTACGATTACAGCGAAAGATAAAAACGTTATTGTGATTGGTGCCGGAGATACTGGCGCAGATTGTGTGGCTATGGCTTTGCGTGAAAACTGTAAATCTATTGTTCAATTTGATAAAAATAGCCGAGCACTAGAAGCAAATGAGTTTGAAAGAAACACGTCTTGGCCTTTAGCGTTACCTGTATTTAAGATGGATTACGCGCATAAGGAATACCAAACACGCTTTGGTAGAGAACCACGTGCTTATGGTGTACAAACCATGCGTTATGATGTCGATTCTATCGGTAATATTCGTGGCGTTTACACTCAAATCTTAGAAGAAACGTCAGATGGTAAGGTCGTCATGGATGACACTGAAAGACATTGGCCAGCGGATTTAGTACTTTTATCAATTGGCTTCGAAGGTGTAGACTCAACACTTCCAAAAGCATTTGACGTGGCAACACAACAAAACAAGATTGTCGCAAATAATATTGATTACCGAACTAACCAAGAGAAGATATTCGCTGCAGGAGATGCACGAAGAGGCCAAAGCTTAGTAGTTTGGGCTATTAAAGAGGGACGCGCCGTGGCTCAATCAGTGGACAAGTACTTAAAACAACGAATCTTAGTGTAAAACGGCTTTTAAAGCCTTGAGATGATAAAAAAATTGTATAATTTAAAATTAAAAAGGTTGACTTCCAATGGATAACGCTGTATGATAGTTATTGTGTTTATTGGAGGAATACCCAAGTCCGGCTGAAGGGATCGGTCTTGAAAACCGACAGGGCCTTAACGGGCCGCGGGGGTTCGAATCCCTCTTCCTCCGCCATTATAATTAAAATCCAAGACTAATAAAAATATAAAAAAGACAAGTACTCATAAGTAGATGGGTACTTGTCTTTTTTGTTTGTCTTTATTTTGGAATGTTAGATAGCCCACCTCCTTAGTTAATACACTTTTTCAAACTCACAATAAACTTTGTGACAGTTAAATGAAAGCCTTTACAAAACTTGTCTAGACAAGTTATACTTTAGGCAACAAAGTTAAGGGAGTGAAAGGTGTGGCTGTAAAACGAAAAAATGTCCAAGATATCGTTAAAGCGATAGGTGGGAAAGAGAACGTCAATACCGCGACGCATTGTGTAACGCGCTTACGTATAGTGTTAAAAGATGATAACAAAGTAGATAAAGATGCCTTAGATGATAATAAACTAGTGAAAGGTCAATTTAAAGCTGATAACCAATATCAAATTGTTATTGGTCCTGGTACGGTTGATGAGGTTTATAAACAATTTATAGCGGAAACTGGCGCAGAAGAAGCATCAAAAGAAGAAGCAAAAGCAGCTGCAGCTAAAAAAGGTAATCCTTTACAACGATTGGTGAAACTATTGGGAGATATCTTTATTCCAATCTTACCTGCCTTGGTAACAGCCGGTTTGTTAATGGGGATTAATAACCTTTTGACGATGAAAGATTTATTTGGAGCTAAGCCACTTGTAGAGCAATATCCACAACTTGGTGATATTTCAAATATTATTAATGTCATTGCGAGCACAGCATTTATCTTCTTACCAGCTTTAATTGGTTGGAGTAGTATGAAGGTGTTTGGCGGAAGTCCTATTTTAGGGTTAGTCCTTGGCTTAATCTTAATGAACCCACAACTTGTGTCACAATACGACATCGCTAAAGGTCATATCCCTACTTGGAACTTATTTGGTTTAGAAATTAAACAGTTAAACTATCAAGGACAAGTCTTACCAGTATTAATTGCTGCTTATGTCTTGGCCTTAATAGAAAAAGCACTGAATAAAGTCGTCCATGATTCTATTAAAATGCTTGTGGTAGGTCCAGTTGCATTACTTGTTACAGGGTTCTTATCATTTATTATTATTGGACCAGTAGCGTTAGCAATTGGAACAGCTATTACAGGCGCTGTACAATTCGTCTTTGAACATGCCGGTTGGTTAGGTGGCGCAATTTATGGTTTCTTCTATGCACCGTTAGTCATCACTGGTTTACATCACATGTTCCTAGCCGTTGACTTCCAATTAATGGGCAGTAAATTAGGCGGTACATACTTATGGCCAATTGTTGCTATTTCAAATATCTGCCAAGGTTCAGCTGCATTCGGCGCATGGTTTATTTATAGACGTCGTAAAATGGTGAAAGAAGAAGGGCTAGCCTTAACATCAAGTGTTTCAGCTTTCCTAGGTGTAACAGAGCCAGCGATGTTTGGGGTGAATTTACCGTTAAAAGTACCTTTCTTCGCAGCGATTTGTACTTCAAGTGTGTTAGGTGCTATTGTGGGCGCTAACAGAGTACTAGGTAGCGTCGGTGTTGGCGGGGTCCCAGCTTTCATTTCTATTCAAAGTGAATACTGGTTAGTCTATCTTTCAGTAACCTTCCTTGCTGTATTTGTACCTGCCATTTTAACAATTATTTTCTCAAGATTTACGACGGTTAAAGCTAAGAAAATGGTCGAAACTCCTGACGAATAAAAATAATCATATATAACAACTATAAAGACGTTCACGTAACACATTACAAGTTCTTGAACGTCTTTTGCTTTTAAAAAAATAAAATTAAAATTTTAGTGAAGGTGGAATACTTATGGCTCAGAAAGATTGGAAAAAATCAGTCGTCTATCAAATTTATCCGAAGTCATTTAATGATACAATAGGTAACGGCGAAGGGGATTTAAACGGTATTATTGAAAAGTTGGATTATCTTCAATACTTAGGCGTCGATTATATTTGGTTAACGCCTATCTATGAATCTCCAATGAATGATAATGGATATGACATTAGTAATTATTTCAAAATCAACGAACAATTCGGTACATTAGAAGAATTTGAAACATTAGTCACTGAAGCGCATCGACGCGACTTGAAAGTCATGTTAGATATTGTCATCAACCATACCTCTACTGAACACGCTTGGTTCAAAGAAGCAATCAGTTCAAAAGATAACCCGTATCGTGATTATTACTTCTTTAGACCTTCTCAAGACGGACCGCCAACTAACTGGGAATCTAAGTTCGGCGGTAATGCTTGGAAATACGATGAAGCTACAGATGAATACTATTTGCATCTATTTGACGTGACACAAGCAGATTTAAATTGGGATAACAAAGAAGTGCGTCAGTCTCTTTATGACGTCGTTAATCACTGGATCAATTTCGGTGTAGATGGCTTCCGTTTCGATGTGATTAATCTTATTTCCAAAGGTGAATTTAAAGATTCTCCGAAAATTGGGAAAGAATTTTATACAGACGGCCCACGCGTACATGAGTATTTACACGAATTGAATCGTGAAACTTTTGGAGATAGAGATATGATGACAGTAGGTGAAATGTCATCGACGACGATTGAGAACTGTATTAACTATACTCGTCCTGACCGTCAAGAATTAAGCAGCGTCTTCAATTTCCACCATTTGAAGGTCGACTATATTAATGGAGAAAAGTGGTCGAATGCGAAGTTAGATTTTCTAAAACTAAAAGAAATCCTTATGGAATGGCAAGTCGGCATCAGTCAAGGTGGCGGTTGGAATGCGATTTTCTGGTGTAACCACGATCAGCCACGTGTCGTCTCACGCTTTGGAGATGATTCAACTGAAGAGAACCGCCAAGCAAGTGCTAAGATGCTAGCTATCGCTTTACACATGTTGCAAGGTACACCTTATATTTACCAAGGTGAAGAAATTGGCATGACCGACCCACATTTTAATACGATTCAACAATATCGAGATATTGAATCATTAAATGCGTATACAAATTTAAAACATCAAGGCTTAGCCGAAGATGAAATCCTGACTATTTTAGGACAAAAATCACGTGATAATTCCCGTACGCCTATTCAATGGACGGCAGGTCATCAAGCAGGATTTACTACAGGCACACCTTGGATTGACATCCCTAATAATTATAAAAACGTAAATGTAGAAGCGGCTATTGAAGATGATCACTCTATCTTACAGACTTACCGTCAACTTATAGCGTTGCGACATGAACATGATATTATTACTTATGGTGAAATTGAACCACTCTATATGGAACATTCTCAATTATTTATTTATCGCCGACATTATAACAATCAGTCTTGGCTAGTGATGGCTAACTTTTCAAAAGAAGCGGTTAAACTACCTGAAGATCTTAATACTACAGGCGATATTATTATGCAAAATGGCTCTATCGAAAATGGGGACATATCAGGGTTTGGCGCTATAGTAATTGAGTTACAAGAGTAAGAAATTTGAGTTAATAACGGAGAAAGCATATGGCAGCACAAAAATTTATAACGATATACGAAGCGTTAAAGCAGTCTATCATTGATGGAACATACTCATATGGAGAACAGTTACCGTCAGAACACGACTTGTTAGACCAGTACCAATCCTCGCGTGAAACGGTAAGAAGGGCACTTCATTTACTTGCGGAAGATGGTATGATTCAAAAAATCAGAGGCAAAGGGTCTATCGTCATTAATCAAAAAATGACCGAGTTCCCCTTTTCAGATTTAATCAGTTTCAAAGAAGTTAAAGAAGAACTAGGCTTACAACATGACACGATAGTGCTAGTTAATGAAGTAATTGAAGCGGAACAAGTGCCTTACATTAAACAACAATTAGGTCTTAACTCGAATGATAAGCTTATCCATGTTGTTAGAAGTCGTAATATTAATGGCAAGACGAAGATTTTAGATGAAGACTATTTCTTAGTTTCAGTAGTACCAGAGATTTCGAATACTGTAGCGCAAGATTCGATTTATAATTATTTGGAAAATGAATTAGCCCTGGAGATTAGTTATTCAAATAAATCTATCACGTTTGAACCGTTTACTGAACGAGAATATGATGTTTTTGGAAATAGCGAACCTCCTTATACAGCGACAGTCAGAAGTGTGGTCTATCTTAAAGACACGACCCAATTTCAATATAACGTGTCTAAACATTTAGCCACAGAATTTAAATTCAATGAATTCTCAAGACGACATAAAAATAAAGATGGAAGCGAGACTGAAATCTAGGGAGCGGGACAGAAATCTAATGAAATTTCTAAGATTTCGTCGTCCCACCCCGGCAAGGTTGACTAGGAATGAAGAAGATGAGGTTCGAACGCATCTTTATTTCAGACAACTACTGCTTGGTCGTAGACTAGAAAATAATATTTTTACTTATCATTCGGTTCTACTCGAATCCTAAACATTTTTGTCTTAACTTTATAAATAGATTGAACTTTAAACTTGCATAAGGAACTCTGTTTATAGTATTATAAAACTTACCGTGCTAGGTGGGGAGGTAGCGGTTCCCTGTACTCGAAAACCGCTTTATGCGAGACTTAATTCCTTCGTTGAGGGTGTGGCTTTGTGAAGTCTGCCCGAAGCACGTAGTGTTTGAAGATTTCGGTCCTATGCAATATGAACCCACGAATCATGTCAGGTCCTGACGGAAGCAGCATTAAGTGGATCCTCATATGTGCCGTAGGGTAGCCGAGATTTAGCTGTCGACTTCGGTAACGTTTATGATACACACTCGATTCGAAGGTGCACGGTTTTTTTAATAAATATAACTACGTTTAACATATAAATGATAAGAGAGTGGCTTTGAATACAAAGTCGCTCCTTTTTTGTATAAAATGAGAAGGTATAGTGATTTGATAATTTAGAAAAATAATTTGTCTTTGTATTGAGGAATCATTTTCAAAAAAAGAATATAAAAGACAGATAATAGGGGGAGGATTTATGCAAATTTATTTAAGTACGTTAACTGAGGTGGACTACGCTGAAACATTAAATAAGATTGAAGAGATTTATGACGCTCAGGCAGGAGTAGCCAGCAAAGCGCAACGTAAGCTTATTTCAAATCTACGTAAAGCACCGACCTATAATTATGAATTAGAAGTGATAGCGAAGAATGAGGACGCTGCTATTATTGGTCATATTATGTTGAGTGAAGTGACACTTGTAGCAGAAGAAGATAGTTATAAAGCGTTAGAAGTCGTGTCCTTAATTGTTGACCCTGATGTGCGTAATCAAGGACTAGGGAAAGCGTTAGTTCAAGCTATTGAAGAGCGCGCTAAATCTCAACATTACACTACGATTATAGTAAGTCATAGTTCCGATTATTTTAAACAACTTGGCTATGAATTAGCAGAGGAACATCATATTTTTCCGGAAAATGCTGACGCTTCTACAATTCGCGTGAAGTTTTTATGGGATCAATTAAATGACTACCCACATGGAACTGTGCATAGAAGTAGTGAAGAAGGTTAATTTGAGTTAATCATTTACATGAGATAAGAACACTTATAGTTTACGGTCTGAGGAATTAATTAGCGAGGCCCTAGTCTCATCAAAATGTCTTAATCTTATAAGAAATTAATTGAATTCTAGAAGTCGTTGCGTGATATAATGGGTAGTAATTGTTAACGGAGGTGCGAATGTGAATTATCAAGCTTTGTATCGAATGTTCAGACCCCAAAGCTTTGACGATGTGGTCGGTCAAGAACATGTAACTAAGACGTTGCGAAACGCTATTTCAAAAGGTAAACAATCTCACGCCTATATTTTCAGTGGTCCGCGTGGTACTGGTAAAACAAGTATTGCTAAGGTCTTTGCAAAAGCAATCAATTGTTTGAACCCTCAAGATGGAGAGCCATGTAACGAATGCGCAATTTGTAAAGGGATTACACAAGGGACAAATGGCGATGTTATTGAAATAGATGCCGCAAGTAATAACGGTGTCGATGAGATAAGAAATATTAGGGATAAAGTTAAATACGCACCTAGTGAATCAAAATATAAAGTGTATATTATTGACGAGGTTCATATGCTTACTACAGGTGCTTTTAATGCTTTATTAAAAACATTAGAAGAACCTCCAACACATGCAATCTTTATTTTAGCAACAACTGAACCCCATAAAATTCCACCTACTATTATTTCACGTGCACAACGTTTCGATTTCAAAGCAATTGGCACAGAACAAATAGTTGACCGTTTACGCTTTGTAGCCGAAGAACAAAGTTTAGACTATGATGAAGCGGCGCTAGAATTTATTGCGAAAGCTTCAGAAGGCGGTATGCGTGATGCGCTAAGTATTATGGACCAAGCTATTGCCTTTGGTGATGAACATCTAAAACTACAAGATGTACTTGATGTCACTGGTAGTGTCGATGAAGCTGCACTTAATGCTTTGTTTAAAGATGTAGTAGAAGGTAATGTCAAAGAGGCCTTCACACGTTATCATCGTTTTACTGCAGAAGGTAAAGAAGTGAATCGTTTGATTAATGATATGATTTACTTTGTACGAGATACGATTATGAATAAAACGGTTAAATCTGAAGCGGAACATGATGCGTTGATGAACTTTGATTTAGAAACTCTATATCACATGATTGATATCATTAATGACACATTGGTTTCAATTCGATTTAGTGTTAATCAGAACGTGCATTTTGAAGTTCTGTTGGTGAAAATTGCTGAAATGGTAAAATCACAACCTGAAACGGTCCAAAATGTGGCAACAACACACGTAGCGTCAGAACCGAATAATGAAGTATTATTACAACGCATGGAACAACTTGAGAATGAATTGAAAACACTCAAAGCGCAAGGTGTACCACAAGCTAATAATAGTAGAAGCGGCAATACGTCTAATTCAAATCGTAGAGGTAAACGACAAAGTAAAGGTACCTTCTCAATGACAAATATTGCGAAAGTACTTGATGAAGCGAACAAAGAAGACATTCAATTATTGAAAAAACATTGGTTAGAAGTAGTAGATTACGCTAAAAGTAATGATAAAAAATCATTAGTGAGCTTATTACAAAATTCTATTCCAGTCGCTGCTAGTTCGAAACGTGTATTAATTCAGTTTGAAGAAGAAATCCATTGCGAAATCGTTAATAAAGACGAGGAAAAACGTAGTAGTATTGAAAATGTTGTTAGAAATATTATTAATAAAGATGTTGAAGTCGTCGGCGTGCCTTCCGATCAATGGATGAAAGTACGTTCAGAGTACATCAATAACCGTAAACAGTCAGAGAATGAGGATGCTTCTTCTGATTCTAATGCTAAAGAGGAAACGCAAGAAGCAGATGTGGCACAAAAAGCGCGAGACTTATTCGGAGAAGATACCGTACATTTAATAGATGAATAACACTTATATAGAAGAAAGACGTTTTATTTTTGGGAAAATGTAGTTATCTAAAGTGAAGCATTTTGGAAAACAGTAACACATGACAACAAATATAAACGTATGTATAATAAAATATAAATTAAAAGATAATGTCGATACATTTAAGGAGGAAATGATATTATGCGCGGTGGCGGAAATATGCAACAAATGATGAAACAAATGCAAAAAATGCAAAAGAAAATGGCTCAAGAACAAGAAAAACTTAAAGATGAACATATTGTAGGAACAGCTGGTGGTGGCATGGTTTCAGTTACAGTCACTGGTCATAAAGAAGTAATCGATGTTCAAATCAAAGAAGAAGCGGTAGATCCAGATGACATCGAAATGTTACAAGATTTAGTATTAGCTGCAACTAACGAAGCGATGAATAAAGCAGACGACTTAACACAAGAACGTTTAGGTAAACACACTCAAGGCTTAAACATCCCAGGAATGTAATTGTAGATGCATTATCCTGAACCCATATCTAAATTAATAGATAGTTTCATGAAACTGCCAGGCATTGGACCCAAGACGGCTCAACGTCTGGCGTTTCATACTTTAGATATGAAAGAAGACGATGTTGTCCAATTTGCGAAGGCCTTAGTAGATGTTAAACGTGAACTTACCTATTGTAGTGTGTGTGGTCACATTACTGAAACAGATCCTTGCTACATTTGTGAAGATAAACAAAGAGATCGTTCAGTAATCTGCGTAGTCGAAGATGATAAAGATGTTATTGCTATGGAAAAGATGCGAGAATACAAAGGACTTTACCATGTCTTACATGGATCCATCTCACCTATGGATGGTATTGGACCAGAAGATATTAATATCCCTACATTAATAGATAGATTAAAAGACGAAGAAGTTAAAGAGCTTATACTAGCTATGAACCCAAACCTTGAAGGTGAATCAACAGCAATGTATATTTCAAGATTGGTTAAACCAATTGGTATTAAGGTAACTAGATTAGCTCAAGGATTATCAGTAGGCGGAGATTTAGAGTATGCTGATGAAGTAACGCTATCTAAAGCAATAGCTGGTAGAACAGAAATGTAAACAAAGAAGTCGCTAAATTTTAGAGAACAATGTGGTATGAGATAGGATGACATACTATCGTAGAAGCCTAAGAGCTAAGGCGTATCTACTGTGAACTCTAGGATATAGCGACTTTTTTAATTTTATTTAAAAAACATGTAAATTTTTTAAAGTTTGTTATTTGGTTGCTTAGTTAGTGATATATAGGGTATTTATATTGTTTTGAGTATTGTTAAACAAACTTTCTATTTATTGAAATAGATAAAGTTCGTTTTTGAGAACAAATAATAACTTTTTAGAGTTGGTTAGTGTAATTTTTACAGTTGTTAAATCGCTAGAAAGCCTGTATAGTATATATCTGTTGAACGAAACAAATCAACGAACATTAAAAACACTTCAAAAAATAATTTCAAAAAGTTATTGACTTTCTAATCGATAGCGAGTATAATTATTTCTTGTGGTAACGAAATAAACATTGAAAACTGAATGACAATATGTCAACGTTAATTCCAATAAGTAACTTAAATGTTACAAACATTATTTAGTAT
>NZ_JALCVE010000008.1:0-106555 GCF_022690565.1 Staphylococcus sp. acrmy
CTAAATAATGTTTGTAACATTTAAGTTACTTATTGGAATTAACGTTGACATATTGTCATTCAGTTTTCAATGTTCATTTCAAACAGTTACATTTATTAATTATATCAACAATCAATATCTTTTGTCAAGAACTTTTTTCTTTTTATTTAATCGAAAATTTATCTCTTCAAAACTCAATTGATTATTTCAACAAATAATATCTTATAATGTTTTGTTTTTATTTTCAATAGTCAAAATTACACTTTCTTAACATTAAGTTAAAAAACTTAATTATCCGTTTCAAAAATGTTTCTTTCGTTTTTGACGACTTTTACATAATAGCAAGTTTGTAATTGAACGTCAATCATTTATTATATAGAATTATGTTTAATTTTATACATCAAATGTATTCTTTAACGTTTAAGAGTATTATTTATATGAAATATATTAAATTATGAGCCTCTTTTACTAAAAAGCCAGGTAAATAATAGATTAGAAATATTAATTATTTGTAATTTATTCATCCCTTTAGCAAACGTAAAGGTAATTATTACCTTAATCATTTTAATAACTCACTATATTATAACGTCCCTTTTTAGCTAGATATTAGAGTTCTTCGATTTAGTTTTATTCATCTTACTTTATTCTCTTTTTTAATTAAAGTTATTTTATGATCATTCAATTTATATTTCTTAATCACAATTAATATTCCAAACCTGCACTTTTATCTATTGTAAAAAGAAAAAACACAATGGATGTTTTAATCCATTGTGTTGCCGATTTAATTTCACTTCATTATTGTTCTTCTTTATCTCTGCATTCTTTACATATTCCATATATTTCCATACGGTGATGTGTTACGTCAAATTCCGTAATATGTTGAGCAAGCTGTTCAACTTCATCCAATTGTGGATAATGGAAATCGACAATCTTGCCACATTTCTCACAAATAACGTGATAATGATTATGTGTATTAAAATCAAATCGACTTGATGAATCTCCATATGTTAACTCTTTAACAATACCGATACTTTTAAACACTCTTAAATTATTATAGATCGTCGCAACACTAATATTTGGAAAATCAGGTGAAAGTGCTTGATAAATTTCATCCGCTGTTGGATGTGAATGAGAAGTAATTAGAAAACGAATAATTGCTTGTCTTTGTGGTGTGATTCTTACTCCTGCTTTTCTAAGAGCTGCAATTGATTCTTCAAGTTCATGTTCTATAGATTCTATCTCCGCACTCATTGTGTTCACCATCTTTCTACATAAGAATTATTATTACTTTATACTAATATAACTGTTTAGAAAGCTTAATGTCAATAAGTACGCTAGTATTCTGCTAATATCCCTTATCAAGATCGACTAAATTCTCATTTACGCCCTCGTTATTGAGAAAATCATTCAAGTTTCTTTCAAATATCTTTGTGGAATCCTTTTTAATATTGTCATCATTTCCAGTTATGTGAGCAGTTATTGTTACATTTTCAATATCATAAAGAGGATGTTCTGATGGTAAAGGTTCATTTTCAAAAACATCTAAATACGCATGTCGGATAGTTTTATTTCTTAATACCTCTAAAATAATCTCTTCATCTACTATTGTTCCTCTACCAACATTAATAAATAATGTCTCACTATTCATACGTTCAAAGTGTTCTTTATTTAATAAATGATAAGTCTCCTTTGTTTCAGGCAACGTATTAATGATAATATCCGCTTCACTTTGACTTAGAATATTATCCAATTCTTCTATTTTATATATTTGATTAAAGTCTTTCTTTTCTTCTCCTGATTTGCTAATACCAATAATTTCTACCTTAAAGGGTTGTAATAATCTTGCAGCTTGTTGTGCTAATGCGCCAGTTCCTAAAAATAATATTTTTGCTCCACTTAGGCGTTTTCCTGTTAATTTTGAATCATAGATATGATTTTGTTGGTTGTCATATGATGTACGCATTTTTTTATAATCATCTAAGATGAACGCTAATATAAATTCAGATAGTTGCTTAGCTTGAACGCCTCTACTATTGGTTAAGATTATATTTCTCTCTTTTATATATTCTAATGGTAGGTTATTTACACCCGTAGCGTACCAAGCTATCCATTTTAATTTCGGACATTCTTGTAGAAAAGCTTTATCGACTTTACCATCATAGCCTATCAAGATGTCTAATGTGTTTTTTAAATGTTTTGGTATTTCACTAGCTTTTTTAAAGAAAGAAAATTCTAATTCTGGATATTTGTTAATGAGATATTTCTCTATATCACCTAATCGTTTTAAACTAACAATTTTCATAGTTTCACCCCAATATTTGTTTCAAGATTTCCATTTGTGTTTTTACTTTAACCTTCTCAATAACATCAATGATATACCCTTCTTCATCAATTACAAATGTGGTACGCACAATTCCCATGCTTTCTTTACCAAATGAACGTTTAAGTTGATACACGCCCATTTCTTTAGAAAAGTGGTAATCTTCATCAACCAATAAATCAAAATTCAAATCATTTTTCTCAATAAAATTTTGGTGCTTTTTCTTAGAATCTCCACTTATGCCAAACACTTTAACGTTTAAATCATTAAAATTTGATAAGTTATCTCTAAAATCGCACGCTTCTGTAGTACAAGTCGGCGTGTTATCACGTGGATAGAAGTATAAAATAGTCTTACCACCTTTAATTGTATCGTTTGTAATCCAATCGCCTTGTTGGTTCTCTAGTTTAAATGTTGGTAATTTATCGCCCTTTTTTAACATTGTTTCACCTATTTCTTAATATTGTTAGTTATATGATACGATAGTAATGAATATTATTAAAATAAGAGAGGTTGATAATAAATGAATTTCACAGAGAGTGAACGTCTCCAAGAATTATCTAATGAATATATCTTAGGTGGAGTAAACTCACCTTCACGTTCTTATAAAGCAGTTGGTGGCGGAGCACCAGTCGTTATGCGAGAAGGACACGGAGCTTATTTATATGACGTAGATGGCAATAAGTTTATTGATTACTTACAAGCTTATGGTCCTATCATTACTGGCCACGCCCATCCTCACATTACTGAAGCTATTCAAGATCAAGCAGCTAAAGGTGTTCTTTACGGTACACCAACAGAATTAGAAATTGAATTTAGTAAAAAATTACATGAGGCTATTCCCTCTTTAGAGAAAATTAGATTTGTAAACTCTGGAACTGAAGCAGTCATGACAACTATTCGTGTTGCACGTGCGTACACTAAACGTAATAAAATTATAAAATTTGCTGGCTCATACCATGGTCATTCCGACTTAGTATTAGTGGCTGCCGGTAGTGGTCCTTCACAATTAGGTTCTCCAGACTCAGCGGGCGTTCCTGAAAGTGTTGCTAAAGAAGTTATCACTGTGCCATTCAATGATGTTGAATCTTATAGAGAAGCTATGAAACATTGGGGCGATGAAGTAGCTGCAGTATTAGTAGAACCTATCGTAGGTAACTTTGGCATGGTAGAACCTCAACCAGGATTTTTAGAAAAAGTAAATAAAATAACACATGATTATGGAGCATTAGTGATATATGATGAGGTAATCACTGCCTTCCGCTTCCATTACGGAGCTGCACAAGACTTATTAAACGTCTACCCAGATTTAACAGCTTTCGGGAAAATTATTGGTGGTGGCCTTCCAATTGGAGGATATGGCGGACGCCAAGATATTATGGAACACGTTGCGCCTCTAGGTCCAGCATATCAAGCAGGAACAATGGCTGGTAACCCTCTATCAATGAGAGCCGGTATTGCCCTACTAGAAGTTCTTGAACAAGATGGCGTATATGAAAAGTTAGATGCACTTGGTAAACGCCTAGAAGATGGATTAAATAAATTAATCGAAAAACACAATATTACCGCTACAATTAATAGAGTTTATGGTTCATTAACACTTTATTTCACTGATGAACATATTACTCATTATGAACAAGTTGAGAACTCAGATGGGGAAGCATTTGGAAAATTCTTCAAACTTATGTTGCATCAAGGTATTAATTTAGCACCTTCTAAATTTGAAGCATGGTTCCTTACAACTGAACACACTGAAGAAGACATCGACAAAACACTTGAAGCTGCCGACTACGCATTTAGCCAAATGAAATAACTGGTTGAAAGCTTTTAAAGTCTGTCATCTCAGAATTTAACGTCAAAATAATCTACTAAATTGTTAACTTTAAATAGTATCTCAATTTAGTAGATTTCTTTATTTCTTCAATATAAAACTTGTATAGGTTCTTATTTCAAGTGTATACTAAATTCAATGTTATTAACTATAAATAAATTTTAAAGGAGCGTTATAGTTGAGGCTAGGAGCTCGTATACTTAAGACTGGTATTGCAATCATCCTCGCTTTGTTCATAGCTTCTTTCTTACCTGATAATGTCGGTTTGAAATCTGTAGCAGGGATTAGTGCGATTGTAGCAATGCAACCTAATATTTATCGCTCTATTAAAACAATCTCCGAACAAGCTACAGGTAACGTCATTGGCGCTATTCTCGCAGTTGTTATGGTCACTATATTTGGTAAAAATATAGTTATCATGGGTGTAACTGTCATTCTATTAATCGCCATTTTATACAAGTTGAATTTAGCACATGTAGCTACATTAGCTGGAGTTACTGCACTTATTATTATGGGGCAACACACTGGTTCTTTTTATGTAGCCGCTGCATTTAGATTTATTTTAGTCATGATCGGTGTAGTAAGTGCTTCGGTGGTTAACTTAATTTTCCTTCCACCTAAATTCGAAACAAAAATTTACCATAATTCAGTGAATATAGCTTCTGATATATTTATATGGTTTAAACTTGTATTAAATGACGCCTCTGACTATCATCAGATTAAAGAAGATGGTGAACAGATAGAATCACGCATATCGAAACTCGAACAAATTTTCAACTATTACAATGAAGAGAAAGCTTTAACTAGGAAAGCTACTTTTCAACAAAATAGAAAGAAAATCCTATTTAAAGAAGTAGTGGGTACTACTAGACAAGCTTATGAAGTTTTAAATCGTATGGCACGTTATCAAAATGATTTGCATAGTTTAAATCATAATCTTATTTTCCAAATTAAATTAGAATTAGATTCTTTAACAGCGTATCATGAACAAATTTTGAAAAGTTTATCAAAAAAAGCGCGCTATAATGTTGAACATTTTGATAATCAAATTAGAAATCCACAAAAGAAAGATCTTATGGATGCTTTCCAACAGCAACTTATTCAAAATCCTTATCAAGTAGAGTATTCTTATTCAAATATTATGCAAATCATTGCAACAATTGAGGAATATCGCTACTTTTTAGAACATCTTGATCGTTTAAGACTAAGTTTCTTTACCTATCATCGTAATGATACGGATATAGATATTGCAGATGAAGACTTTGATTTATAATTCAAGCATGAGACTAGCATATCAACCTCTTTGATAGAAACATGCGAAATAAACAAAAATACCAAATAAGGCGTAGAGTCGATTCATAATAATTGAATCTTCTCTACGCCTCTTTATTTTAGGATTTAACCCTTAGAATCTGTAATTTTTTATAGGTTTTGAATGCTATATAAATGTTCATAAGCACCTTGTTTAGCAATAAGTTCTTGATGTGATCCTGTTTCAACGATTTGTCCGTTTTGCATAACAATAATCTTGTCAGCATGAGTAATCGTAGATAGTCGATGGGCAACGATAAGCGTCGTACGATCTTTACTTAATACATCTAATGCTTCTTGAATGATTGCTTCACTTTCTAAATCAAGTGCACTAGTTGCTTCATCTAAAATTAAGATTGGTGGATCGTTTAGGAAGATACGTGCAATCGATAGTCGTTGTTTTTGACCACCGGATAATTTAACTCCTCGTTCCCCTACTTCTGTATCGTAACCATCTTGTAAGTTCATAATAAAATCATGTGCATTGGCCATTTTAGCAGCTTTAATAATCTCTTCTTCTGTCGCGTCAGGTCGTCCTAGTAGAATATTTTCTCTAACCGTATCAGAGAATAATACATTATCTTGTTGTACTAATCCTATTTGATTTCTTAAACTACCTGTTAAGAAGTCTTTAATATTATGACCGTCAATTAAGATTTCACCTTTTGAAACATCATAGAAACGTGGTATTAGATTGATTAGCGTCGACTTACCACCACCACTCATTCCTACAAAGGCTACAGTATCACCTTTATTGATGTTAAGATTGATATCTTTTAAAATTGTTGCCTCATTTGAATTATATTTGAAGCTTACATCTTTTAATTCAATATGGCCTTCTTTAATTTCAATTGGCTGAGCCCCAACGCCATTTTTAATATCGTAATCTTCATCTATGAGTTGGAAGACCCTGTCCATAGATGCAAAACTTTGAGTTAATGTAGTAAAAGAAGCTACTAGTCTTCTTAAAGGACCGAAAAGTTGTTCTAAATAACCAACGAAGGCAGCTAATGTACCAACTGTGATTGAACCATTAATTGCTAGATAGGCACCTACGCCAATGACGATAATTGGTCCTAGGTCTGTAACTGTATTAATAGCAGCGAAAGAATATGCATTCCATGATGTATGTTGGAACGCTTTATTTAAGAAGTTTTTGTTTTTATGGTCGAAGTTTTGAGCTTCATTATTTTCTATCGCGAAGCTTTTAATTACAGACATGCCTTGCACACGCTCATGTAGAAATCCTTGAACTTCTGCTAACGCTTGTGAACGTTTGCGGGTTAATTTTCTTAAGCGTCCAAAGAAAAAATATACTGTTAAAATATAGAATGGGAAAATGATGAGCGCAGCAAATGTTAATTTAACGTCTAAGAAGAACATAATTGTTAGTGCAATAATAATAGTGATACAGTCTAACCAAATGTTCATTAAACCTGTTAAAATGAAGTCTTTCGTTTGTTCTACGTCATTAATAACCCTTGAAATTACTTGACCTACTTGATTATTAGCATAGAATCTTGCACTTAATGCTTGTAGGTGATTGTATAATTGTTTACGAATATCATACAAGATTTTGTTACTTGTCCATTGCGCTAAATACTGACGTAAATACTCGATTGGTGGTCTCACAATTAAGAATATGAATAAAGCAATCCCAATAGCGATGCCAAGATGTTGGAATTTCTCATTTGTTGAAAGCGCATGATTATTAATTACGCCATCAATAGCGTATTTGATTAATAGTGGAATTAACATCGGTATGCCAAATTTAATAATACCAATTATAATAGTGGCAATAATACGATATTTATATGGTTTTACAAACTCTAAATAGCGTCGTATCATTCCAATCCCCCCTTTATGTCGCTTAATTTACTTATTGAAAATTAATAGAGGTTGAAGACTTAGTATTACAAACTACGACGTCCATAATAATACAGTCATTTCAACCTCTAACTATTATCACTCAAGTACTATAAAACAAATAAATCGTAATTACATCTTTTATGCTTAATAATTACGTATCTTTTTATATCTTTGCTTCCAAACTTTGATAAAATCAGGTGCAAACGGTCCTTTCTTTTGTTCAATCCACTGTTGAAGGATATCGACATTGCGACGTAAGATGACATCAATATCAGAAGGATAATTCATTTGATTCATATGTTGCTCATACTCATCTTCATCTAATAAGTGATATTTCCCATTAGGATAAACCTTAATATCTAAATCATAATCGATATATTTTAACGCTTCCTCATCACAGACAAAAGGTGAAGATAAATTACAATAATAATAGATGCCGTCTTCTCTAAACATACAAATGACATTGAACCAATATTCTGAATGGAAGTACACAATTGCTGGTTCTCTTGTAATCCAAGTTCTGCCATCACTTTCAGTAACTAACGTGTGATCATTACCGCCTATGATAACATGATCCGTACCTTTTAATATTGTTGTTTCAGACCATACTCTATGAATGTTACCATCATGCTTGTAGCTCTGAATTTTTATATTTTCGCCTTCTTTAGGTATGGATTCTTTAACCATACTCCACACCACCTTTTATTATTTTCGCACTTTAGATTATAGCATATTTTTCATAAAGTCTTTAAAAAGGAATGTTTAAAATATTAACGAATTTATATTTAGATTGTGACATACCTATATAAGTTAACCATTAATGAATTCATATATTTTATTCATCGATACGGGCATCGTATAATCTTGTCGCGTATCTAAATCAAACCAGGCCATATTTTTCTTATTTAATTCTTCTTCTGAAATATTCACTTCCTCAATTACGCTATATACTTGCATATTCCACGTTTTATGTGTGAATTGATGTTTAAATTGGCATACTTTTTCTTCAGCAATAGTTAATGACATGTCCAACTTTGCTTCTAATTGTTCTAATGCATTAGGTTCTTCAAACATTAGAAACTGCCACATACCGTTTAATAACTTTTCTTGCCGTTTCTCAATGAGATAATGTCCTTTATTATTTCTAATTAAAAATATACTTTGTTCTACCGTTTTTTTCTTAACATTTTTAGTTTTTACTGGAAGTTCTAAGACGGTGCCCTCTTTGAAGGCTTCACAATTTTCTTGCACAGGACAAAATAAACATAATGGATTTTTAGGTGTACATATTAAAGCCCCTAGTTCCATCATCGATTGATTGAAAGTTCCAGCTTCTTCATTGACGTATGGTTGTAATTCCTTTTCAAAAGCTTTTCGCGTTGATTGTAATTTAGTATCACGGCTATCGTTATTTAAACGTGACCATACTCTAAATACATTTCCATCTACAGTAGCAAGGGGCTGATTATACGCTATACTCATAACAGCTGCTTGCGTATAGGGCCCAACGCCTTTTAACTTGCCAAATTTTTCAGGGGAATTCGGTACGAGACCTCCATATTCCGCTTCTACTTCTTTAACAGCGGTATGGAAATTTCGTGCGCGGCTATAATAACCTAAGCCTTCCCAATATTTGAGCACCTCGTCTTCATGGGCTTGACTTAAATCTTCAATAGTAGGAAAACGTGCAATAAATCGGTGATAATAATCTATAACTGTTTTCACTTGAGTTTGTTGCAACATTACTTCACTTAGCCATATATAATATGGATTAGTAGTTTCTCGCCAAGGCATTGCTCTTTGATTTTTCTCGAACCACGTTACTATATTTTCTTTAAAAGAGTGCTCTTTTAACATCAACATTTTTCCTTTCTACAACTATCACGTGTATTGAATCTATTTCAATGTGCTAAATTATTTAATATTTTGTTAAGTCTCTTCATTTTGTTATTGTAACTTTTAGATTATAATATAAATTAAATTAAGATGAAAAGAGTGAAGGTTTATGGATACAGCCACACATATTGCAATGGGTGTCGGGCTAACTGCATTAGCCACACAAGATCCTGTGATGGCTAATACGATGGTAGCTACTGCAACTACACTTATTGCGGGATCTTTAATCCCTGATGGTGATACAGTTTTAAAATTAAAAAATAATGCTACATATATTTCTCATCATAGAGGGATTACACATTCAATACCTTTTACTGTTTTATGGCCCATATTGATTGCATTCTTTATTTACGTCATATTTCCTAATGTAGATACCACTCATATGTGGTTATGGGCTCAACTTGCAGTATTTTTACATGTGTTTGTAGATATTTTTAACTCATATGGTACCCAAGCATTACGACCAATAACTAACAAGTGGATTCAGCTAAGCGTTATTAATACCTTTGACCCCATTATCTTTGGCATCTTATGTCTTGGTATTGTCATTTGGTTGCTAGGCGTTCATCCGTTTTTAGTCTTTTTCCCTATTATTGGTGTGTTAATAGTGTATTATATTATTCGTTTCCAAATGCAAGCTATTATTAAAAGACAAGCGTTAAAACAAATCCAACAACAACATAATCCAGTAAAAATCTTTGTAGCACCTACAATGAAATTTATGGAATGGAGAGTTGCTATCCAAACTGAAGAACATGATTATGTAGGAAGAGCTCATGGTCGTAATGTCGTATTTAGCGATAAAGTGAAACGTCAAAACTTTTCTCCTGATACATTACTATGGCAACTTAAAAGTAATCCTGACATTAGAACATTTTTAAACTTTTCTTCAATCTATCGTTGGCAAACAAGAAGATTAGATGACGATACTACTGAGATAAGACTTATAGACTTGAGATATTTAAATAAAGGTCATTATTCTTTTGCCGCTATTGCTCATGTTGATAATGACAATCATATTGATCACTCTTATATTGGATGGGTTTTCAGCGAAGAAAAGCTACAAAAAAAATTATATTCACATTAATCTAATAAACACGTTATTAATACGTGTTAATAGTTCTATTATTAATTGCTAAACTAGTAAAGGCTGAGACATTAATTTAAGTGTCTCAGCCTTTTCCTATAACAATTGCTATTACGTCTTTTTTAATTTTCATTTCTTAGCGTTATTGCATTCTGTAAGTATCTATATTTTTCATGTGCGACATATCTCATTATCATAAAATTTAGTGTTCCTAATATAACTAGGAAAATTAAAAAATACACATGATAAGCCACATTATACATATTAATTGCTCCAAAAATAGCTGAAGTTGCAGAACCATCCACTATATAGTAAAACGGATTTAACTTTAGAATTTGGTTCAATAAACTTGTTTTGGTACTAGGTAAATAAAGTATTGGTAATAATAAGAAACTTACAACACTACCTATGATAAATATTGTTAATATTTTTTTACTTAGAATATCAAGTAATCCTAATGTAACTGTTATAAAAATCATACTTACTATAGTCATCAACATGAAGAATAAATACGCTAGCATTGATGTTTCAAAATTAATAGGTTTAAAAACCGCGATAATTAACGTTAAAACCATCAGAATAATATTCCCAACTAAAATATTAGCTATCGTTGTTACTAGGGGCGTTAATTGAAATGATTTTGTAACTAAATAATCTTGACTATACTCTCTATACGACTTATAAACTGTAGCCGTGATAGTGATGAATGATATGAACGTGATCATTCTATATAACCATCTTGCTTTGACAATTTCTTCGATATCTATAATTGAAAGTGAGATGAGGACAATCGCTATAAGTATTAATTGGGCTACAAATAGAGTTATAAACCATTTTTTAGTATCAATAATTCGTTGTTTAGCGAATTTCATGAGTGATGGAAAAAATTTAAAATATAATAATAAATTATCTATCATTTTTACACCTACAATTCAATATAAATCCATTTGCTATCATTCATATCCGCAATAAGATAACCATTGTCCGTTTTCACAGTCCATAAATCTTGAGTAATATGATATTTATCTTTTAGTTTATCTTTATCAACTATTGGAAAAACGAAACCAGTTAATTTATTTTGATCATTAAATAGCATATCAATGGGTTGTTGCGTTACAGAGACGACGTAGCGTGAATCTTCGTCAGGTACTAGCGTTTTCTTAACTTGTTCATGTTTTTTATGTAATTGACTATTAAAGTAATCAACGTAATTACTATAATTAGATTTCATATATGGAGCTAGAGTGCTTAATGAATGCGACTCATATAGCGCAGCTGGATTGAAATATTGTAGCTTACTTTTCCCTACCTCATAATCCTTATTATTCATCGTCACTTGATATTTTTTGGAATTTTCACCCGTGATTGTAACAAATGTATATTTAGGTACTTTTATATTAGATTCACCATCAAGCGTGATTGAATCATTCATGACAATACCATAAGCAAGCTTTTCTTCAAAAGGATCTTTGTTTTGAACTTTCTTCTGTGTTTCAATCGTAGGTGCTTCGATTGTTCCAATATTATTCATTACTAAAGCGCCGATTAAGATGAGTGCTAATACACTTGTGATAAGTATCGTCCAAAATTTAACGACGAAATCTGGGACTTTAGCATTCTTATATCGTTCTACACGTTTAAAGTTATAACTCATATCAGGCAAACGACTGCGACTTTCTTTCCAATCTAAATCAAAGTTTTGTTGTTCTTCTTCATTATCAATGCTTAATCTATCCCGCTCATGATCTTTAAATGCCGGTAACACTTGGTTTAAAGAACCTTCCATCCGTACTTGGCCATGTGATATCCAAGCTACATAGTTACTGACTTGAGTAACTTTATTAATATCATCATCAATAAGTATGAGGGATTGATTATCAGAAATATAATCTTTAGAAAGTTGTTTTGCTTTTTCTAGAAAAGCATCGTCTAGATGTTCAATAATATGATTGAGAATTAATACCTCGGCACGGCATACACGTGCGAGACTTAGTATTAATTGAGCAAATTCTGTATGACTTAATTCATTAATCTTCACAGATGCTTTCTCATCTAAATGAGCGTATTTAATAATTTGTTCAATATTATGTGATGATGTTTCATATGTAAATAACTGTTGAATATCTTTAACATATTCCTTAACAGTAATGTGAAGTAAATGTTTATCTTTAATATCTCCATAATACGTGGAGGCAGATTTCACCATTTTACCTCTATCGGGTTTGATATCGCCAGCTATAATTCTACCTAATAACGTTTTAGATGAGCCAGGTTCTCCAATAATAGCTAATGCTTCACCTTGGTAAATGTGCAAGGATATTTTGTTTAATTCAATATCTTCTGCATCATATCCAAAAGGTAAATACCATTTTCTATTTTTCTTATTTCTATAATAATGTGTAACATTAAGTAACTTTAAAATTATTGAACTTCCCATTCGTGTTACATCCTTCTAAATTTTTAATAAAGCAAGTGGCAAACCTTCTTCAGGAGATGAACTATTAATTCTATATCCCCAAGCAAATATGCCTTTTAAGCGTTCTACTTTAAAATATTGATCACTACTATCGTTTAATTTATACATTCTTCCAAGCTCAACCTTTGTCCGGTCAACTAAGTAACTTTCAGCTACAATAACTTTACTTTGATATACATCATATTCGTTCATGATGCCATTCATTTCAGCTTTACGCATTTTTTCTCTATATGTTTGAATTTCATGTCTAAGCTCTTGTTCTGACATTTCATTTAGTCTCTTGTTATCCATCTGAAATACCACTTTCTTCTAGTTTAATTTTAATTTTATCATACTTATATCCTTTTCTCATAAGAGACTCAATTGTTTTCATCACTAACATTTGGCCATCATATTTACGGCGTTGTTTAGTATAAACTTTTTCCAAATCGTTAGCTAATAACTGATCAATGGTTTCTTCATCTTGGGTGAAATCCAATTCACCCAAAGCTTGTTGCGCCACTTCCATTGAATAACCTTTTTGAATGAGGCTTTGTAAAACTTTCTGTTTAACCTTTGAAGTGGGACCTTTTTTTGTTCGCATTATTTTCTCTGCTACACCTATGACCGCTTCTAATGATTGTTCTTCTTCATATAGTGCTACATAATTAGCAATAATATTAGGTTCAATACCCACTTGGTATAATTTTTGTTTATATATTTCCGGGCCTTTATCAGTAGTATTTAGCATTGTATTTTTTAAGCTTTCTGCATAATCATCATGATTAATATACATTTCTTTATAGCAATAATCGATAACTTGCTGAATAGCAGTTTCACTTATTTCATTTTTAGCAAGATGTTGTCGTACTTCTTTCTCTGTTCTTTTCTTGTAGGAGAGATATTGAATCGCCATGTTAATGCCTAATCTATAGTGCTCATGTTTCTGAATTTGCTCCATATCTTTAGCTTCAACGATTTGACCTTTTTTTAAATTGAATTTAACTAAAGTATCAATATCTATACCCATTTCGAATTCTCCGTCTAAGAATAGATTAAAGCGTTCTTTATTTTTCTTTTGTACTTCAATTTTAGTGATTTTAGGCATCTCAACCCCTCCTTCTTAAATATGGAGAATATAATTTACAATACCCTTTCAAAGAAATGAAAAGCATGTACTTTGCCACACTCATTCACGGTCTATTCTTACCAAGGTATCATCTCAATCTCATATAACTTATTCTATAATAGTCTTAGCATGTCTCAAAGTATTTTATCCATTAAAAAGAAGAGATTGGAGCAAAAGTATTGATGTTCCAGTCTCTTCATTACATTAATAATTATTGAGTTGTGATAATGCCTCTTGATATTGATTGTCAGAAATATAATTTTGTTGTTTCATCTTTTCAAGATTGGTTTTGATACGATTTTTAAAATTATCTGACATATTGCTAATATCATACACGCTTGGCGCATTAACTTTACTAGCTAAAATGGCGCTTTGTAAAACTGTTATTTGAGAGCCACTGCCGTTATTCTGGTTTGTAGTTGTACCAAAGTAATAATTTGCTGCACCTTCTATTGTGTATTGGTTACTACCGTAATAAATATTATTCAAATAAAAACTTAAAATTTGATTTTTACTATATTGTTGTTCTACTTTATGTGCAACAAAGAGTTCTTTTAACTTTCTTGTAAAAGATTGTTCATTATCATAGTAATAATTTTTCACTGTTTGTTGAGTAATAGTACTTCCACCTTGCACATCATGTTCACCAATAGTTGAAAACAATGCTCGTGTTGTACCTTTTAAATCAAAACCGTGGTGTTTATAAAATCTTTCATCTTCCATAGAAATAAAAGCCCCTTTTACATAATCAGGCATATTATCTACAGAAACATAGCTATTTTTATTTTCAATTGATTGTAAATCATCAACATTCGCTCTCGAAGATAAGAAATACATTAAACCGGTAAATAATGCGAAAATAAGAATAAAGATTAAGAATATTCTTAGGAATATGCGTTTACTTTTCTTTTTTTTAGGTGGTTTACCTACAGGCTCGTAATACGTATTGTAATACGGTTCATTACGATACTGTGTATGTCTTTCAGGCGAGTTATGATATCTTTGGCTTCTTTTCATGCGCTAGCTCCTTTACTTAAACTCACTCTATAATTGAGAGTTTAACAGTAGTTGATATATTTAGCTATACTTAACGCTAAAAATCAGTCCCAGGGTGTACACGGCCTGATACCTTAGCACGAGTGTCTTTAATTAATAATCATGAAATAAGCAATATTGAAAACTGATACATTCTCTAAATTTATAACTCTGGTTAAATAATCTTTATAACATAAAAAACCTAGGACATTTAATTAAAAATGTCCTAGGCTCTTCAATCATTACTACTAATCTCTAAATTAGTCTTCTAATTGTTTAACAATTTCTCTATTGAAATCGTCTAAGTCGTCTGGAGTACGGCTTGTAACGATGTTGTTATCAACAACAACTGATTCATCAACTACGTGAGCACCAGCGTTAGATAAGTCTTTACGTACATTTAGCACTGCAGTTAATGTACGACCGTTTAAATCGTCAGTATCAACTAAGACTTGTGGGCCGTGGCAAATTGCGAATGTTGGTACATCGTTTTTAGTGAAGTATTTAGCAAATGCGCCATAACGACCTTCAGCATCGCCACGTAAGTGGTCTGGTGAAAATCCACCTGGGATTAATAAGCCATCGTAGTCTTCTGGTTTAGCATCAGCAATGCTTACATTTACAGTAGCTTTTTCGCCGTGTTTACCTACTACTTCTGCGTTTGCAGTATCTCCAACGATTTCAGTTTCAAATCCTGCTTCTTCTAAAGCTTCTTTTGGACTTGTTAATTCTATATCTTCAAATTCGTCTGCTAAGATAATTGCTACTTTTTTAGCCATGTGTATATCACCTTTCTTAATCGTATTATATTGTATGTATAGACACTTTTAAGAGGTTTTAAACATATGACGTTAGTTTAAATTAATTTTCCTTAGATACTGATTTCACTTTTTCTTCTAATTGGTCTAATAAACCAATCCATTCATCAATATCTTCCACGCTTACTTCGTCCGGGTTCACATGATCAATATCTTCTAAGAATTTTGATAAGCGTGTTTTAATTTGGTCAATTGTTAATTGTTCGTCCATGAAAATTTGTCTCCTTTAATTATCTATTTTATTTAACATTTACGTTAGTTTTATCCTAACAGAATTTGACAAAAAGGGATATAATCTTAATAATGTTTACTGTACTTTTTAGCAACGTATAAAGGAATTTAAATGTTTAGGAGTAATAAATATGTTGATGACAAATCAAAAAAAGCCTATTTCTATTAATAATGATCCTTGGGAAGCATATAACGATATAGAAGAACATGGCAAATTAACATTAAGTAATATAGAATTTACAACTACTAATTTATGTAATATGAGATGTAGTCATTGCGCTGTAGGCTACACATTACAAACGAAAGATCCTGACCCCCTACCTATGGATATTATTTACCGTCGATTGGATGAAATTCCTAATTTACGTACAATGTCGATAACTGGTGGAGAACCTATGTTCTCTAAAAAATCAATTAAAAATGTAGTCAAACCACTTTTAAAATATGCGCAAGACCGTGGTATTTATGTTCAAATGAATTCTAATCTAACGCTTCCTCAAGATCGTTACTTAGATATCGCTGAATACATAGATGTAATGCATATTTCTCATAATTGGGGAACTATTCAAGAATTTACTGATGTTGGCTTTGGTGCTATGAAAAAACAGCCACCATTAAAAGCTAAATTGAAATTATATGAACAAATGTTAGATAACGCGAGTACTTTATCAGAACAAGGGATGTTTATATCTGCTGAAACTATGCTAAATCAAAGTACTTTGCCCTATCTAGATAAAATCCATAATGAAATCGTCAATGATATGAAATGTAGTCGTCATGAAGTGCATCCAATGTATCCTGCCGACTTTGCTAGTCAACTTAATGTCTTGCCTCTAAAAGAAATGAAACAAGCTATTCATCATTTATTAGATATTCGTGATGAAGATGTATGGATGTTATTTGGCACTTTACCTATTTATCCTTGTATTAATGATGAAAATGACCAAGCTTTACTACAACGATTAAGAGATGCCAAAAATGTGACGATGCGTAACGACCCCGATGGACGTAGCCGATTAAATGTAAATGTCTTTAGTGGAGATGTTATCGTGACAGATTTTGGAGATGAGAATGGTACTATCTCTAATATTAAACGTGATAAATTATCAGATGTCTTTAATAAATGGTTAACATCTGATTTAGCTAAATCTTTAAACTGTCATTGTGAAGCTTTCCAATGTTTAGGTCCAAATGTCTTAGTAAAAAATATGTACTACCCTGATACAGACTTTAAACAAAAAGAAATTGAAATGCATACAGAAAGTATATTTAGTTAATTGAGAATATTTAAAAGCAGCGAATCCTATTTTAAATCAATAGAATTCGCTGCTTTTTTACTATCTTTATTATTATGATTTTATATTTCTTCTATATTTTGGACGTCTGATAGAAAATCAAGCGTGTTTTTACTTTCTTCACGTCGATCTTTTCTTCGTTGAACACGACTAGGTGCACCTTCATAGAACCATTTTTCAATTTTAGTTTCAGGATAAACTTGTGGTACTTTTGTAGGTTTGCCATTGTCATCTAAAGCAACGAAAGTTAAAAAGCTAAGCGCTGCCAAATGTCTTTCTTTATTTAGTACGTCTTCAATAATAATTTGAACACAAATTTCCATTGAGCTTTTACCAGCATAGCTCACCATAGCTTCATATGAAGTAATTTCTCCTGTTTTAATTGGTCGAAGAAAATCCATTGAATCCATAGAAGCTGTCACCACTTGTGCATTAGCGTGTTTCATTGCTGTAATTGCAGCAACTTCATCAATATTAGACATTAATGAACCGCCAAACATTGTGTGATGATGATTGGTATCTTGAGGAAATACTTGTTTCGCTTTAATACTTTTAGATTCAGACATTGATTTTTTATTGTCTTGAGAATTTGACATATACTTTGCTCCCTTTATCTATACTATATTTAATGAGTTATTGTGCCCAATTCCCATTTTCAAAAACTAATTCTTTAGAGCCATCATGAAGAATGCCATAAATAGTTAAATCTGAGCTACCAATCATAAAGTCTTCATGCACATTGGAGTCATTTAAACCACTTGCGATTTTTTCTTCAGTAGTCATTTCTGTTCCGCCTTTAACATTGAAACCATATGCGGAACCAATGGCTAAGTGGCAAGAGGCATTTTCATCGAATAACGTATTGTAAAAGATAGTGTTACGGTTTGAAATTGGTGAATCATCTGGTACAAGCGCAACTTCACCTAGGCGTTTTGAACCTTCGTCGGTATTAATTAAGTCTTTGAGTACTTCTTCACCTTTATCTGCTTTAAAATCGACGATGACTCCATCTTTAAAAGTTAAAGTAAAACCATCGATAATATTTCCATTATAACTTAGTGGAAGTTTATTTGTTACATAACCATTGACGTTGTTTCGGTCAGGCGCAGTAAAGACTTCCTCTGTAGGAATATTGGCAATAAAAGGTTGTTGATCTTCATTAACATAACTTGTAGCATCTTCCCAAATGTGATTTTCCGGCAATCCAACTACTAAATCTGTACCTTCTGAAATGTAATGTAGTACTTTATAATTTTTTTGTTGTAAACGTTGAGCGTGAACGCTTAAATCATTCACATGTTGTCTCCAATTAGCAACTGGATTATTTCCGTCTACTCGTACAATATCGAAGACTTCATCAATAAATTTAGCGTAAGCCTCTTCTTCAGACAACTCTGGGTACACTCTTTTAGCCCATGCTTTTGATGGAAATGCAGCTACCACCCAAGGGAACTTATTCTTTTGACTACCTTCCATGTAGCCTTTAAATCCTTGAGAATATTTTGTTTGATAGGCTTTTAACTTCTCAGCATCGATACCACTTAATAAATCAGGGTCTTCAGTTAGAAGTGCTAAATTGGCAGCACCACGGTTGGCATAATTCATTCGTTCCTCTACATCAAAATCTTTGATTTCAACAGTCTCGAAGTGTTCTACAGTTTCATATTCAAACTTCAAGCGTTTTAATGTTGGATCTGAGTAAACTACTCTTACGTCAGAAGCACCAACTTTATATGATTCTTCTACTATCAAATGAGTTAATTCTATTGCGTCAACTGATGATCTAATGAAAACGGGTTGTTTTGGTTGTATATTCATACCCACTTTTACTAGCAGTTCAGCATATTGTTGTAATTTATCTTGATAATTTGAGTTTGTCATTTAAAATTCCTCCTTAGTCTTGACGTAAATTCCCTAATTCGTCAGCTATTGCTGTAACTTCACTTGGTGAAAATGAATCTTTTGACATGACAAAACCATGAATTTCTTCTATATCTTGTTGATTAGAATTTTTAAATTTATCTGGATCTAATAATCCTTGGTTTACTATATTTAATTTTTTTCTAATATCGGCAATCATTTCTTCATTACTTTGCGCCATTCTTCTCACCTCTTTAATACAACATTTTATCAGAGTATGAAAATTTAATAAACTTTTATAGAAATTAGCAAAGTTATGCCTTTCTAAATGTTTAAAATACCTATAAAATGGTTTTATATTAATAGTTTGGAGGAATACAAGATGGTAGATGTAGCATTTGTCTGTCTCGGAAATATTTGTCGTTCTCCTATGGCTGAAGCGATTATGCGCCAGCGTTTAAAAGATCGAGGAATTTCCGGTGTTACAGTTCATTCACGAGGCACTGGTCGTTGGAATCTTGGAGAACCACCTCATGAAGGGACTCAAGATATTCTTAATCGTCATAATATCTCATATGATGGTATGATTAGTGAGCTGTTTGAACCAGATCATGATTTTGATTATATTATCGCAATGGATCAAAGTAATATAGACAATATCAGATCAATTAATCCTAATTTAAAAGGACAATTGTTCAAATTGCTAGAATTTAGTAACATGGAAGAGAGTGATGTGCCAGATCCATATTACACAAATAATTTCGAAGGCGTGTATGAAATGGTACAATCATCTTGTGACAATCTAATAGATTACATCGTTAAAGATACAAATTTGAAAGAGGGGTAAGCAAAATGCAAAATAAATTAATTCCTGGTATTTTAATTGGCGCTATTGTTGGTGGCGCTGCTACATTAGCTGACAAATCAACTCGTACTTCATTAGTACAATCTGTAAAAGATATGAAAGAAGGTAATCGTTCACGTAAACCTTCTAAAGTCAGCTCTATCAAAGATGAAGTTTTATACTGGAAAGATACTATCGAAGAAATTCGTCGTAACAATCCAGAGTTAGAAAAATCAATTAAAGATGCTAAAGATACTTTTGTAAATCGCAAAAATAATCGCATCGGTAAATAATTGATTGATTTTAGAGGTTGGGACAAAGGCGTAAACCATTCGTGTCCCAACCCCTTTCTTTTAAAATAAAATAAGTTGTCGTTTTATAGAGGAGGCCATTATGTCGAATAAAAATCAATCAAGCTCGAACTACCTTAATTCTGTGAAAGAACAGCAAGAAGGAGATCAAGATAAAATCAAGGTTGATCGTACATATGTAGAACCGCAAGAATTCCAATCTAAAGAACCTAAAAAGGATGATCAGGTTTTCTTCGTGTCACGATTAAATAAACCTGCAAAATACACAAAAAAATCAAATTTTATTTCTTATTTAATTTATCGTATCGGTAAGGATGATGCTTCAGGTTTAGCGGCACAAATGACTTATCACTTCGTCTTAGCGCTATTCCCAATGTTAATCTTCTTATTAACATTATTACCATTCTTCCAAATCGATCCTCAACAGATTAAAGATTTGGTTAGTCAAAATGCACCATCTGAAACTGCAGACGTAGTATCAAGAATCTTCGAAGATATCACGAAAAACTCAAGTGGCAGTTTACTTTCTGTCGGGTTATTATTAGCAATCTGGTCTGCATCAAATGGTATGTCTGCAATTATGAATTCATTCAATGTTGCTTACGATGTAGAAGATGCGCGTAACCCTGTTGTTCTTAAAATTTTAAGTGTTGTTTTCACTATAGTTATGGGAATTGTATTAGCTTTAGCGTTAACACTACCTACATTTGGTGATTTTATTAAAGAACATCTATTTGGTCCATTAGGCTTAAGTAATGAAGTCGCATGGATATTTGATTTAGTTAGAATTGTTCTACCGTTTATTGTTATTCTTATTTTATTCCTAACTTTATATTCAGTAGCACCAAATGTTAAAACTAAATTTAAATCAGTATTTCCTGGTGCGCTATTCACATCAATTATATGGTTAGTCGGTTCATTTGCGTTTGGATGGTACTTATCTAACTTTGGTAACTATTCTAAAACGTATGGTAGTTTAGCCGGTATCATCATCTTACTACTTTGGTTATATATTACTTGTTTCATCATTATTATTGGTGCAGAAATCAATGCTATTGTACATCAAAGACATGTGATTAAAGGACAAACTCCTGAAGAAGCTGCATTAGTACATGATGATAATAACCAAAACCATTACAACGAAGATACAACATATGAATATAAACGCACTCAACCTGGTAAGGATGAGGATTATAATATCGATAAGGATGACGATGATAATAACGCTGAAGAAAAAGAATCGTTAACTGATAAAATTAAAGATAAGTTCACTTCAAATAACGATAATGAAGATAATAAGAAATCATAATTCGATATGAAGAAAGTGAAGTGTAGAAATCGTTAAAAGTTTGTTTTTTGTGACACTCATTTATGACTTTCAACCTTCTTTTATCTAAATTCATTACAAAAATGCTCTTAAATGACGTCTATGGATATCATTTAAGAGCATTTTTTATTATTAAAGGATAGTTATTGAATTAAGTTATGTTGGAATGCATAAATAACAGCTTGTGTTCTATCTTGTACTTCTAATTTACTTAATATATTACTTACGTGCGTTTTAACTGTCTTGATAGTAATATGAGACGCACTTGCGATTTCTTGGTTAGAATACCCTTTAGCAATTAATAATAAAATTTCCATCTCGCGCTCAGTTAACATTTCATATAATTCAGCACGTTTTTTCATTCTATTACGCATTTTAACTAGCACTTCAGGTTCGAAGACTGATTCATTATTATAGGTTTTACGTACAGCATCGGCTATACCACTCGCACTTGTTGTTTTTAGGATATAGCTATCTACCCCTGCATCAAGGGCTCTATATACTTCTTTATCCTCAATAAAACTTGTTAACATGACTACTTTTATATGTGGCAAATCTTTTTTTATTTGCATTGTAGCCTCAACGCCATCCATATCTTCCATTAATAAATCCATTAAAATTAAATCAGGTTGTAATTCATGTGCCTTAGCTATGGCATCTTTTCCTGATTCACCTTCCCCTACGATTTCAATATCTGATTGCGTTGATAAATAACTTGAAATTCCAATTCTAACCATTTCATGGTCATCTACAAATAGTACTTTAATCGCCATACGAATCATCCTCCTTATTTAACGGTGCTTTTACTTCTATACGCGTTCCTGAATCAGGTAATGACACAATGTGGAACGTAGCCCCAATTTCTAATGCACGTTCTCTCATATTTTTTAAACCATAGCTTTGTTCAACTTTTTCATCAACATTAAATCCCTTACCATCATCTTGAATTCTTAATAGTAAATAATCTTGTTGGTTAAATAATTCTACTGTTACCTTTGTACCATTAGAATGTCTCAATGTATTAGATATGGCTTCTTGAGTAATTCTAAACAAATGATCCTCAATCCCTTTAGGTACTTTAAAATCTTGAATGTCATGTATTACTTTCATAGGAACTTTTTTCTGTAAATCAATAACTAAATCTTTAATACCTTCGCCAAGCGTTTTATCTTTTAGTCCTATTGGGCGTAAATGTAATAATAATGCACGCATTTCTAGTTGAGATTCTTGAACCATTTTTTCAAGCACGGGTATTTGTTGATCCAGTGGTGGCTCTAATTTAGTTTCTTTAATTGCTGATAACATCATACTTGCTGCGAAAAGTTGTTGACTTACTGAATCATGTAATTCGCGAGCTAAACGTTGACGTTCATCTTCAATAATTTTTTTAACTTTAACGTCGTTCATATTATAATTTTCATTAGTTAAATTCTGAGTCTTAATTCTTAAACGATGTAATTCCTGATTTAAAGGCACTAATGTTTGATAAAGTTCCACTGTTTCGTTGTATAATTCAATATTTTGGTCGTTAATCCCAACAGTTTCCCCTTCGATTGCATGTTCGATTTGTGATTTAATCCAATGATTTTGTTGATTAATTTTATAAGCTAATATTGAACCCACAATAATACATAATAAAATAATCACTAAATTTAAAAACAAGAAGACGGGTATGCCAAATATTTGCGTATAAAACATCCCTTGGAAATAGATAATGTTAACAAATACTTTATCTATAAATAAGAACGCAGTAAACATGCTATACACGAGTATAAGCATGGAACCTATAGCTCTTAAGTAGTGATTCATCGATAAATCACCTCTACATCTCCTATAAACGTTGATACGTAAATATTCACATTATAATTCTCTTCTTTAGGTTTTTCTTCAACTTGGATATGATTATTTTCTACTTTGTAGGATTGACCATTGACGTAACCAGTACCATAGAACGCTGCCATGTGTAGGTTAATATTATAGTTTAATGGAACGACTAGCTGTACTTTTCCTAAAACGTGTCTAACTACAATCGTATTATTCTCTTTTATATTAGCAGCTTTCGTCATATCAATGTGTACATCTCCAACCCCGTGTTGAATCTGCACATCTTCCCATTTATAGACATAAATAGGTGTACGTTGTTCTCCAAACCACTTCTGTTTTATAAATTGTGGCGAAGTCACTTCATCTTCAGAAGCAACAATTTTTAACGGTTTAAATTTGAAAATTAAATACCTAATAATCACAATCACTAAGAAAATAAACAATATAATAATCGTATACTTATTCGATAATAAGGTGAATGCAATCAACAAAGCACCTATCCAAAACGCCAAAAGTCCTCTTACTTTATGGAAGTATAGGTATCCAACATAAACTAAAATACACCCTAGCAAGAGAACGAATAAGTAGCCAATCTTCTCAAAAAAGATATAGTAAAAATTAGCAATGATCATTAATGCTGTAAAAATGATTAATAATTCTGTCGATATATATTTACGTGTCAACACGTCGCCTCCTATCTTTCTTGATTATTTAAGCTACTACACTCATCTGTTCAATCATGTCACACTGACCTAAGGTAGTAATTCTTTCTTTTGCACAACGGTGTATATCCGCTTCTATTCTTGCGCAATACGCTTCAAACATATCTAATTGATTTTTCAAATCTTCAATTTCATAATTATTAATTTCTTGAGCATGTTTAATATTATAAGTATTCGCTATATCAATATACTTATTTTCTAATGTAGCAGATAAACTGTCAATCAACTTATTCATTTGTTGTTTTTTCTTATTTAAATACACTATGTATGTTTCGATACTTTTAAGTTTATTATCTAAAAGCATTCGATACTCGTCGATATTTTGTTTAATTACTACTTTTAAAAAATGTTGTAAGTACACGTACATATAGTTCATAAAAAACACCTCACCCTTGATTAAGCTTTATTATAGTACATCGCTTCATGAAGGAATATAGGCTTAGGAACCATATTTAACTCATACTTAAGCACTACTTAAAGATGGTGATTTTTAATGAAATCATAATGATAATGCTCATAATTATAGCGTAAGAAAGATATGACATTACTATCTTTCTCACGCTATAACAATTAGTCTATTTTAGTTGTTAACACTGGGCCGTCTTTAGTTACGATGACTGTGTGTTCAATTTGAGCTACAAAGCTTTTATCTTTAGTTTCAAATGCCCATTCATTTTTACCTTCTGTTACAAATGTAGCTTTAGAAGAAATAAATGGCTCAACTGCGATAACTACGCCCTCTTTTAAAAGTGTTTTATCTTTAGGGTCATAATAATTCATTACATGATTCGGAGCTTCATGTAACGATTGACCTACACCATGTCCAGTTAAGTTTTTAATCACTGTTAAATCGTTTTGACGTGCTGTTGCATGCACTGCTTTACCAATATTACTTAATTTAGTGCCTGGTTTAACTTTAGCCATAGCATTCTCAAAAGCCATTGTCGCCACATCACACACTTTTTGTTTAAGTGGGTTATCTGCTTCGCCCACTACAAATGAAATACCTGTGTCTGCATAGTAGCCATTTTTCAAGGCTGAAACATCAATATTTACTAAATCACCTTCGCGAATGATACGTTTACCAGGAATGCCATGCGCTACTTCTTCATTAACGCTGATACATGTTTGGCCTGGGAAATTCTCATCATGAATGGGTGCTGAAATTGCCCCATGTTCTTCGAATAACTCTTTCGCGATATTATCTAGCTCTTTCGTTGTAACTCCAGGTTTGGTAGCCTCTTGCATTGTATCTCTTACTTTTGCACAAATATAACCTATCTCTTTTAAGGCTTGTAATTCTTCTTCTGTTTTTACAATCATATTATCCCGTTCCTTTTTAATTGATATTACATCTTATTATACCAAAAATTTTTTGATATACTAAACGTGACTAATAATGAAACGTAAATAATTTTCAATTTCACACTTACTACAATGATTATTTTCGTGCAACGAGAGGATTTATGACATGGATAAATGGTATAAACGGATTATTGGCGCTAGAACGATTAAAACAGGTTTAGCTACTTTCTTAACATCTTTATTTTGCTTAATGTTAAATTTGACACCTATCTTCGCAATTCTAACTGCTATTGTCACTATTGAACCGACCGCTAAAGCATCATTAAAAAAAGGTTATCGTAGATTACCAGCTACTGTTATTGGGGCATTATTTGCAGTAGTATTCACCTTCATCTTTGGAGATCAATCACCACTTTCATATACCTTTAGTGCGCTATTTACTATTCTAGTATGTACAAAATTAAATTTACAAGTAGGTACGACTGTTGCCGTATTAACTTCAGTAGCCATGATTCCAGGAATTCATGATGCCTATTATTTTAATTTCTTTTCTAGATTACTAACTGCACTCATCGGATTGGTAACTGCCGGCGTAGTTAATTTCCTCGTTTTACCGCCGAAATATTATCATCAAATAGAAGATAATCTGACTTTATCCGAACATAAGATGTACGAATTGTTCGCTTTACGATGTAATGAATTATTATTAGGTAAATTCCATTCCGATGATAGTAATGAGTTATTAACTAAATTAACAGCCATTATCGATAAAACTGAAACCTTAACTGGTTACCAACGTGATGAATTGCGCTATCATAAAAATAAAGAAGATGAGTGGAAACGGTTAAAACATATTTCCAATAGATCCTACGTAGACCGTATACTCACAACGCATTTATCCAATATTATCTATTTACCTAAGAATGTAAATCTTATTTTTACTACAGAGGAAAAAATGGCCATTATTAAAATAAGTAATAGCATCCATGATATTCCATCAAATAATTATTTTGAACGTCAAAAGAAATCCGCTTCTACACTAAAATCTTCAGTTAAATTACTTGAAGAATTTGATCAAAATCAAATAAAAAGTCACGTAATTTACGAAATACTATTAATTTATAAATTGCTTGATAATCGATTTAAAGACAAATAACAAGAGCAGGACAGAGACTGAGACATTAATCATTTGTGCTTTGGGAAACCGATATACGGTGTCCCAAAAGTAGGATTCTCGGCAGATACCGTCACGATTCGACAAAATTTGAAAAACAATTTTGCTCATCGTTCGGTTCTGCTCAAATCCTAAACACTTTTGTCCCAACCTCATTGTCCTGCTCAATTTTGTTTATTATTTATTTTTAGCTGAACGATCGATAATTACTTGTTTAGCCGCTTCTTCTTCAGTATTATCTAACTGTTTTGGCTCAAAAGGTATACCTTTACGTTCACATGCTTTTTCTAAGAGATAGTCAGTGAGTTCATGGTTTTTTGGCAAAATTGGTCCATGAAGGTAAGTACCTAATAAATTCTTGTAGTGGATGCCTTCTTGCTTGTCGTCATCATTATTGCCATAGCCTACTGTTACATGGCCGAGTGTACCGAAATCATGATGAGTACGGCCACCGTGGTTTTCGAAACCGACAATAGTACCGAACGTATCGCTTTCAATTACAATATCGCCTGTTAAACGATCTGTACGTGATTCAGTATAGAAATCTAAAATACCTAAACCTTCAAGCTCAGTTCCATCAGGTGTAATATATTTTGTACCTAAGAATTGATAACCACCACAAATTGTTAAACCTGGCATCCCATCTTCAATAGCATCCTTAAGTACTGTTTTAATTTTACTTAATTCTTTAGTGGCAATGCTTTGTTCTCTATCACTACCGCCACCAATGAAGAAAATATCACATTCTTCGAGAGTTACACCTTTAGTTTCATTGATTTCTACTACGTTTAATTTAATATTACGTTTTTTAGCTCTTTGTTTTAGGGCTATAATATTCCCAATATCACTGTATAAGTTTAATTTATCTGACATAAAATGATAAATCGTTAATTCATGCATATTAATTGCCCCCTACAAATGAACGGTTTAGTTGTTCAAGCATTGGTGATAATGAAGTGTAGTTAGGAATTGCTACGGTGAAACCACTATAGTTCATAGTTAATGCCGTCGCTTTGTAAATATCCTTTTCAAGAATAATAGGAACATCGACTTCGGCTAATTTCAAACGTAATTGCAATTCTTCGGCACGCGTACCAGTTACAATAATGGCTCCAATATCTTGGTCATTTAATTTTTCAAAATCTGCATCATAAATCCAAGACGTATCACGCCCATCTGCAGCATTATCATTTAAGCTGATAACATAAACTTTTTTATCATCTAACTGCTCTCCTACAGATAAGCTTGCATTCATACCAGCCGGATTCTTAGCTAAGTTTATCATTGCTTCTTTTTGATTCATTTTAAAATATTGCATACGGCCGTTATCAGACGTATATGTTTCAAAACCTTTACGTATTGCGTCATCGTTAAGGCCTAGCTCTCTTAATACTGAATATGCTGCTAAAGCATTATATGCATTGAAATCGCCCGCAATTTTCATATCAAATATCGCGTCATTCATATTTAATTTTAAAAATGGTGAGACATCAAATGAAGTTATTTCATACTTAGGAGTTTCACGTTTAAAACCACATGTACAATGATAATGACCAATTTGGTTATAATGTATGTAATCGTATTCTAGTAATCTACCACAATTTGGACAGTATTTACTTTCATTCATGCTGCTCTGTTCAAATTCATGCGCATGTGCCTTCATACCATAATAAACAATAGTCTCGCTTGCTATCTTTAAACGACTTACAAAAGGATCATCCGTATTTAGAAGTAATTTAATCCCTTTATTACTAATAGATTTCGCAATATTATTTACCATAATATCAATTTCACCGAAGCGGTCCATTTGGTCTCGGAAAAAGTTAGTAAATACGAACATAGAAGGTGTTACTTCTTTAAGAACACGAGGAATAGAACCCTCATCTATTTCAATCACAGCAACTTTCGTCTGTTTCGTACTTTGCATAATAAATGCCGAAGTAATACCAGCTGCCATATTGGCGCCTTCATTATTATGAATAATATCAATATTATTTGCTTTTAAAGTATGGCCTATCAAGTTAGATGTGGTCGTTTTACCATTTGTACCACTAATAAATACGATGTCATCTACTTGAGTAGCTAATTTACGTAATATATTTTGATCCACTCTACGAGCAATTTGGCCCGGCAAGTCTGTCCCTTTTTTACCAGCTGCGATACTTGCTTTACGTGCCAACTTAGCCAAGTGGGTTGCAGTCCATTGTCTCATGTGTTTCCTCCTTGTTTAAATCACTCGAATAATTATAACATGTAACGGGTATAACAAAAAATATTCTCAATTAAAATTAACAACTTTCACTCTAGATTATAATAATTATTATTTACTAATGAGAATAGATTTGATATAATCTTATCAAACATATAAATAACAAAATTTTAAAGAGGTGACCTTTATGTTAAGTAAAGATTTATTAGAAGCGTTAAATGATCAAATGAACCATGAGTATATCGCAGCACACGCCTACATGGCTATGGCCGCTTATTGTGATGATACATCATACGAAGGTTTCGCAAACTTCTACATTCAACAAGCTAAAGAAGAACGTTTCCACGGTAAAAAAATCTATGATTACATCAATGATCGTGGTGAACGTGCAGAATTCAAAGCTATTCCAGCACCTAAAACAGACTTCAATTCAATTTTAGAAACATTTAAAGATGGTTTAGCACAAGAACAAGAAGTGACACGTCGTTTTTATAATTTATCTGAAATTGCTCAAAAAGATAAAGACTATGCTACAACTTCATTCTTAAATTGGTTCTTAGATGAACAAGTTGAAGAAGAGTCTACATTTGAAACACACATTGATTATTTAACTCGTATCGGTGACGATTGCAATACATTATACTTATATGAAAAAGAATTAGCTTCACGTACATTTAACGAAGAATAATTTATACTATAAGATATATTTAATGCCCGGTTTGTGCTTTCTAAGCATAAACCGGGCATTTATATGTGCGAATGCAATTTACTGTTCAATGTATGAATGTTTAGCTACAATAATATAATCAAATTATAATTGAGAAAGGATTATGTATCGTGGATAACTCATTCGTAGCTTTAGATTTTGAGACTGCTAATGGTAAACGCACAAGTATTTGTTCAGTCGGCATGGTGAAAGTGGTAAACAACGAAATAGTAGAATCCTTTTATACCTTAGTGAATCCATTTGATTACTTTTCACAAACAAATATTAAAGTGCATGGTATAAGACCAGAAGATGTTCAAGAGGCTCCTGGATTTGATCATGTTTATCCTTATATGATGCAATTTATAGATCAACTTCCTGTTGTCGCCCACAATGCCGCGTTTGATATGAATGTCTTACATCAAAGTTTGAAGAACTTAAATATCGAAACGCCTTCAATGGTTTATTTTTGTTCTTATCAATTAGCTAAACGTACTATCAGTGCTTATCGCTATGGTTTAAAACACTTAATGAATCATTATAAACTTGACTTTCATGGCCATCATGATGCTTTAAATGATGCCAAAGCATGTGCGATGATTACATTTAGATTATTAAAACACTATGATAATTTACAAAGTATGCTTCAAATTTACGGTAAAAATTTAAAAGATAAAGGTTAGAGTCATTATTGGAATGAGAGACATACCTCTTATTCACAATCAATGTCGCCTTTATCTTTAAATAAAATCATATATTGTCATATTTTGATACGTTGAACGTTCCAAATTACCAACTGTAACGCCAATTAAACGAATAGGTACATTTGGATCCTTTAGTTCATTATATAAATCATACGCTACATTATAAATATCAATATCATTTCTAACTGGATCTCTTAAACTTCGTTGTTTCGAGAATGTTTCATACTGATACGTCTTCAATTTTACCGTTACAGTACTGCCAGATTTTTGTAGTTTTGCTAACCGTTCGGCAGTTTTACCTGATAATTCCCAAATTTTTTGTAGAATCTCATCATCGTCATTAACATCCGTAGAAAACGTTCGCTCCGTCCCTACTGATTTACGAATTCTAGTAGCCTTCACTTCGCTATGGTCGATCCCTCTCGCTTTATTGTATAAACCTCTACCTCTTTTACCAAACCATCGAATTAATTCAAATTCTGTCTTTTCATGTAAATTTTTACCGGTATATATCTCATGTTCATGCATAATTTTTTTCGAAGCTTTTCCAACACCGGGGAACTCACCAATATCTAGATTCATTAATATATCATGTACATTGTTATAATCGATGACCATCATTCCATTTGGCTTGTTCATACCACTTGCCAATTTAGCTAAGTATTTATTGTATGAGACACCTGCAGATGAGGTTAAACCTGTTTTTTCGAAAATATCTCGCCGTATAAAAGAAGCAATTTTTGATGCAGACAAATCAGGTCTTACTAAATGTGTAATATCTAAATATGCTTCATCAAGCGCTAAAGGCTCTACAATTTCTGTATAACTTTTGAAAATACTCATAATTATTGAAGATGCCTCACGGTACGCATCAAAACGTGCCCTTACGTAATAACCATTTGGGCACAGCTTATGGGCTTGAGACATTGGCATAGCAGAATGTACACCATATTTACGCGCTTCATACGATGCAGTAGAAACGACACCCCTATTACTTGCTTTACCACCTACAATAACGGGTTTACCTCGTAGCTTGGGATTATCTCGCATTTCTACTTGAGCATAAAAATAATCCATATCGACGTGTATAATTCTTCTTTCTGCCATTCTCTCACCCCCTTTTCAAAAAATAATAAAATAAGCCTTAATATAATTATACTGGTCATGAAACAAAAACTCATGAAATGTGCACAATATAACATATTAAGACTCATCTTTAATTTATTCATAATAATTATGAGTTTGAAGTGGTTTATGGTAGTACATGTATAACCCTTCCTCACTCGGATGTATATATTTAAACTTATTAATCAATGTGACACCGACTAAATAAACGTCAATTAAGCAATAACCAATATGTATGCTTAAAATAAAGAGAATTGAAGAATAAGAATAATAGCTAAACACTACCATTAAACTGGCAGTAATAAGTATCATGGGCGCTAGCATTATTGTACAATATTGCCATTTATTAAAGTATTTATTTGAGCTATGAACAAGTAAAATACCCTTTTGAGATTTAACGCGAGGATGCTCCCCATGCGAAAAAATATAAAACATGAGTCGATGTATTAATTCATGTAGACCTAAAGCGAGTATAAACCCTAAAATACCATACAACCCATTAGCTATAAATGTCTGTTCTCTAACTTCGGTAAACATAAACGCCCATTTATACATGATTAAAATAACAAATAAGATAACGACAAATTGAGTCGCAATAAACTTTGGTAAGTTCAATTTATTAGATAATAAATCAATCTTATGCACAATAATGACCTCCCAACTGCTTGAATTCAAACTTAGTATACATGGCTCACTTTCAGAAACAAAGACTTTCTCAATAAATTAAATACCTTGTAATCTGATCTTAATGAAAGTCACCTAACTTAAAAATATTGTTTAAAATATTACACAGCGAAAGGCCTATTTTATTGTTATCTTAGCACGACGATTACGAGTTGCACAAAGTACAAAGCGCCAATATCTTAATACGGTCTCATGTCTTCTAAATGACGTGAATCGTGCCTACTATTAATTAATTTGAGGGATTATCTAAACTTTCAAATAGTGCAACTGTTTCGATGTGTGTCGTTTGTGGAAACATATCGAATGGCGTGATTTCTTTCAATTGATACTTCGCAGCCAGTATTTGAGCATCTCTTTGCTGTGTTGATGGATTACAAGATATATAAACAATACGTTTAGGATTAAGCGTTAATAATGTATCTAAGAAGGTTTCATCACATCCCTTACGTGGTGGATCGACCATTACCACATCAGGTTTAATTCCTTGTTGTTTCCATTCTATAATGACGTCTTCTGCTTTACCACAGACAAAAGTTGTATTTTCTAATTGGTTTAAAGTCGCATTTTGTTGTGCATCTTTAATCGCAGAGGGTACAACTTCTACACCATAAACATGCTTAGCTACTGGCGCCATATAAAGACCAATCGTACCAATTCCACAATAAGTATCAAGCACCGTTTCTTCGCCGTCTAATTGAGCGTAATCGATTGCTTTTTGATAAAGTTTTTCAGTTTGACTTGAATTAATTTGATAAAAAGATTGGTCGCTGATTTTAAATGTAGTATCACTTAATTGGTCCACAATTTTATCTTTACCATATAAAGTCACCGATTGTTGCCCCATAATAACATTCGAATGGCTATTATTAATATTTTGTTTAATACTTGAAATATTTGGAAAAGCTTTATTTAACTTTTCAACCAAAATATCAACTTGTTTAAATTTCGAACCATTTGTCACAAAGATAACCATAATTTCATCTGTGTAATGGCCTGTACGTATAACTAAATGTCTTAGCAAGCCTTTTTTCGTTTTTTCATTATAAATACTTACTTTTAATTCATTAAGCCATTGTTTAATTTGATTCATAATTTCTTGATGTTGTTCATCTTGAATTAAACAGCTATCCATATCGATAATGTCATGGCTTCTGTGACGGTAATACCCCATGATTGCAGTGTTGTCTTTATCTTTACCAATTGGAAGCTGAGACTTATTTCTATAGCGCCAAGGATTGTCCATGCCAACCGTATCGTTAATCACTGTATCGTTGAATTGAGCCTTCCTATGGAAAAGGTTCACAACTTGTTCTTTCTTCATTGCCAATTGCGCTTCGTAGGTCATATGTTGTAGTTGACAACCTCCGCATTTCCAATAATATTTACATGGTGGCTCTACGCGGTTTTCGCTTTCTTTAAGAACGTTCATTAATTTCCCAATAGCAAAGTTCTTTTTAACTTTAATAACCTTAAATTCGATATCTTCATTTATTAACGCATTGGGTACAAATATGGGGTAGCGATCAAATTTAACTACTCCATGGCCTTCATGCGTTAAGTCAATCACTGTTCCCTGTTTAATATCATTTTTATTTATTACTTCCATTCTTTCACCCCACACGAAAAAGAGGTTCGAATAGTTAAATACAGACTATGATGCACGTACTATGTATTCAAACTATGTCTCAACCTCTTCATCTCGTTCTATAACTATTTAGTTTAATTTATCATTATTGTTCTTCGATTGGTGACGTCTCGGTTACATCATTAACTTGTTGGTCCTCTGTTAAATCTTCATTATAAATATCTTTAGGCGTACACACTTCAATATGACGTTTTAAATTTAAGAAATTAGCTGGTAATTTACCGCCATATTCACCATCTACGTTTAGTTGCATATCAGTATATGACGAAATATTAATTGATGTCGCTTTCTCATATATCACCTTAGGATGTTTAATATGTTCTCCACGGGATGCTAATGTCATAATATGGCCTAATTCAGCTAGATTTGCTTTTTCAACGATAATTAACGTAAAATGGCCGTCGTCTAGTTTAGCGTCAGGTACTAACTTTTCAAAACCAGCCATAGAATTTGTAAGACCTAATAGGAATAATAGTGCTTCACCTTGAAAAACGTTATCATCATATTCTATTCGCAAATCGACAGCCTTCATCTGTGGTAACATTTCAAAACCTTTAATGTAATAAGCAAAAGGACCAACTATGGATTTCAAACGACTTGGCGTTTCATATGATACTTGGGTTAGTTGACCACCTGCAGCTAAATTAATAAAATAACGATTATTCATCTTGCCAATATCAACTTTTGTTGTATGGTTATCAATAATGACATCGACTGCGCCCATAATATCATTAGGTAAGTGTAATGCACGGCCGAAATCGTTAACGGTTCCCATTGGAATGATACCTAGCTTAGGACGGTTCGGTTGTTCGGAAATACCATTTACTACCTCGTTAAGTGTACCGTCACCACCTGCAGCTATTAAAATATCATAATTTTGTTTCAATGCACGTTCCGCTTCTAGCGTAGCATCACCTTCTCTTTCAGTGGCATACGCGCTTGTTTCGTAACCTGCTCGCTCTAATTTTATTAAAACATCTGGTAAAGTTCTCTTGAATAATTCCTTTCCAGAAGTTGGATTATAGATGATTCTTGCCCGTTTTCTCATAAATTATCCCTCAACTTTTTATACATATATTTATATTAAATGATTTGCAAGTAAGTTAAAAGTATTTCAATCAATTATCTTTACTTTACTTTTCAATTTGCAGAATTTTAATCACGAGATGCAGGATATTTGAAATAAAAAAGGCTTAAAGATGAGTTCTTATTGAATCACCTTCAAGCCTATTAATTTTGGACATATGTCCTAAATATTAATAATTATACTTATCTTTTATCTAATTCTTGTTTTAATAATTGATTTACTTTTTGAGGGTTAGCTTGTCCTTTTGAAGCTTTCATAATTTGACCTACTAAGAAGCCCATAGCTCTACCTTTACCATTTTTGTAATCTTCAACCGATTGTGGGTTATTGTCTAAAGCCTCAACTACAAATTTAGTTAATGTAGCTTCATCAGAAATTTGGACTAATCCTTTGTCTTCCATGATTTGCTTAGCGTCGCCACCATTTTCAGCTAATTCTGGGAAGACTTTCTTAGCGATTTTACTACTCATTGTACCGTCTTCAATAAGTTTAATCATGCCCGCTAAGTTCTCAGGTGTTAATTTAGTATCTTCTAAATCAACTTGGTTTTTATTTAAATATTCGTTAACGCCGCCCATTAACCAGTTAGATGTTAATTTAACGTCAGCGCCATGGTCGATGGCACCTTCAAAGAAATCTGACATTTCTTTTGTAAGAGTTAACACGTGTGCATCGTATTCAGGTAAACCTAATTCTTTCACATATTTAGCTTTACGTTCATCTGGTAATTCAGGAATTGTTTGACGTACGCGTTCTTTCCATTCGTCATCTACGTATAAAGGTACGATGTCTGGCTCAGGGAAGTAACGATAATCGTCTGATCCTTCTTTAACACGCATAAGAATTGTTTTACCAGTTGATTCATCAAAACGACGAGTTTCTTGACCAATAGTACCACCATTTAACAATTCTTCTTCTTGACGTTTTTCTTCATATTCTAAACCTTTTCTTACATAGTTAAATGAGTTAAGGTTTTTCAATTCAGTTTTAGTACCGAATTCGTCTTGACCATAAGGACGTAAAGAAATATTGGCATCACAACGTAATGAACCTTCTTCCATCTTACAGTCTGATACGCCTGTATATTGAATGATTGAACGTAATTTTTCTAAATAAGCATAAGCTTCTTTAGGTGAACGAATATCTGGTTCAGATACGATTTCAATTAAAGGCGTGCCTTGACGGTTTAAGTCAACAAGTGAGTATCCGTCTTTATGAGTTGATTTACCCGCATCTTCTTCCATGTGAAGACGAGTAATACCAATACGTTTAGTTTCGCCATCTACTTCAATGTCGATATATCCATTTTCACCAATTGGTTGGTCAAATTGTGAAATTTGATATGCTTTTGGATTGTCTGGATAGAAATAGTTTTTACGGTCGAATTTAGAATGAGTTGTAATTTCCATATTTAAGGCCATTGATGCACGCATAGCCCAATCTACTGCACGTTTATTTACAACTGGTAAAACACCAGGATATGCTAAGTCAATAACATTAGTATTTGAGTTAGGTTCAGCTCCAAAATGCGCTGGTGATGGAGAGAACATTTTTGAGTCTGTTTTTAGCTCAACATGAACTTCAAGTCCGATAACTGTTTCAAAATGCATTATTTCCACTCCTTATAAATTTTCATATACGTCGTGTAAGTTGAATTGTGTTTCATATTGGTACGCAACACGATATAACGTTTTTTCATCAAAAGGTTTACCGATAAATTGTAAGCCAATTGGTCGTCCGTTTGATTGTCCACAAGGAACAGAAATACCTGGTAAACCGGCTAAGTTAACAGGTGTAGTTAATAAATCATTAGCATACATAGTTAACGGTTCATCAATTTCTTCTCCCAAGTTGAAAGCAGTCGTTGGTGCAGTTGGACCTACAACCACGTCATAATTTTCAAAGACTTTATCGAAGTCATTTTTAATTAATGTTCTAACTTTTTGTGATTTTTTATAGTACGCATCATAGTAACCAGAACTTAACGCGAATGTACCTAAGAAGATACGACGTTTAACTTCGGCACCGAAACCTTCAGATCTAGACATTTTATATAATTCTTCTAATGATTGCGCTTCTTTAGAATGATAGCCATAGCGAATTCCGTCGAAACGAGCTAAGTTTGCTGATGCTTCTGAAGAGGCAATAACATAATATGATGGAATACCATATTTTGTATTAGGTAATGACACTTCATCGACTTCAGCACCTAATGATTTAAGTGTTTCAATCGCTTTTTTAACTGATTCTTTGACATCTTCATTAACGCCTTCGCCTAAGTATTCTTTAGGTAATGCAATTTTTAAGCCTTTAATATCTTTGCCGATTTCAGAAGTAAAGTCTACATCATCAACAGGTGCACTTGTTGAGTCATTCTTATCTATTCCTGAAATAGCTTCTAATACTAATGCGTTGTCTTTAACATTACGTGTAATTGGTCCGATTTGGTCTAATGAAGACGCAAACGCTACTAAACCGAAACGTGATACACGGCCATAAGTAGGTTTCATACCTACCACACCACAATATGCTGCTGGTTGTCTAATAGAACCACCAGTATCAGAACCTAAACTAAATGGTACTAAGCCAGCTGCCACAGCTGCTGCTGAACCACCTGATGAGCCGCCTGGAACTGCAGTGTGATCAAATGGGTTAACTGTTTTTTTAAAGTAAGATGTTTCAGTTGAACCACCCATAGCAAATTCATCCATATTTAATTTCCCGATTAACACGGCGTTTTCATTATGCAATTGTTGCATAACTGTTGAATCATAGATAGGAACGAAGCCTTCTAACATTTTACTTGCACACGTTGTTTCTACATCTTTAGTAATAATGTTGTCTTTGATACTCATTGGAATACCAAACAACTTGCCTTCCATTTGGCCTTTAGCTTGGAGTTCATCTAACTCTTCAGCTTTTTTTATCGCATTTTCTTTATCTAAAGCTAAAAATGATTTTACTGTTGGATCAGTTTCTTCAATAGCGTCGTAAATATCTTTTACTACGTCAGAAGGTTTGATTTCATTGTTTTTAATCATTTTTAATAAATTTTCAACAGATTCATAGCGAATACTCATCTTAAGCGTCCTCCTCGTTCATGATAGCTGGTACTTTGAATTGACCATCTTCAGTTTCTTTAGCATTTTTTAATGCTTGCTCTTGAGGAATGCCCTCGATTGCTTCATCTTCACGTAAGACATTTTGTAAATCTAAAACGTGATAGGTTGGTTCAATACCTTCAGTATTAGCTGTATCATTTTGTTTCGCAAAATCTAAAATACTTTCAAGTGTTTGAGCCATTTCTTCTGTTTCTTCTTCAGAAATTTGAAGTCTAGCTAAGTGTGCTATATGTTCAACTTCTTCACGTGTAACTTTAGTCATTAATTAAAAAGCCTCCTTATTACTCATTCATCATAAAATTGTATCAAATTTTCACTTAAAAATCTAAATATTTATTATTATAACAGTCAGTTAACCACCCTATTATACTAAATAAAGACAAAATTTTTTGCTTATACTACTGTCAATTTATAGTCCAGTCAAATTAATGTAACTCATTTAATATTTTTGAGTTAATTTAAATGTACAAATATAGTTAAAGTTAACTTTTTCCAATATATACAATATACGTATAAATACAATTATTTTACTTTAATTATTAGTAAGCGCTTACTAATCTGTTATAACAATATTTTTATCTGAAAATTAAAAATAATACTCCTCTAATACATGCATTATATTGTATAATATTACATGTAACTTATTTATTTAATATCTTATTACTAAATATTAAAAGGTAATGCTTTTGATTAAGTTAAATTTTTAGTGATAGATAGCTTAAAACAAAGGGGGTACTTCTAGATGTTTACTTTGGGAGCAAGTTTAAGCAGTAATGTGAACGCTAGTTGGCAAACATATATCATGATTGCTGTTTATTTTATTATTTTACTTATTATCGGGTACTACGATTATAAACAAGCAACTGGTAACTTAAGTGAGTACATGTTAGGTGGTAGAAGTATCGGACCATACATTACTGCCCTATCTGCGGGAGCGTCAGATATGAGTGGTTGGATGATAATGGGATTGCCTGGTTCAGTCTATAGTACTGGCTTATCGGCAATATGGATTACTATTGGGTTAACGCTTGGCGCTTATTTAAATTATTTAATTGTTGCACCGAGGCTAAGAGTTTATACAGAACTTGCCGGTGATGCGATTACCCTACCTGACTTTTTTAAAAATAGATTAAATGATAAACAGTCTATTATTAAAATTGTTTCTGGTTTAATCATTGTAGTATTCTTCACTTTATATACACACTCTGGTTTTGTGTCAGGTGGCAAACTATTTGAAAGTGCATTTGGTCTAGATTACCACTTTGGACTTATTTTAGTAGCAGTCATTGTTATTTTATATACATTTTTTGGAGGCTATTTAGCTGTATCAATTACCGATTTCTTCCAAGGAGTGATTATGTTAATCGCCATGGTTATGGTACCTATCGTAGCTATGATGCAACTAAAGGGATGGGATACTTTCTCTCGTGTAGCTGAAATGAAACCAACAAATTTAGATTTATTTAGAGGCACTACTTTCTTAGGTATGATTTCCCTCTTTGCCTGGGGTTTAGGTTATTTTGGTCAACCTCATATTATTGTGAGATTTATGTCAATTAAATCACACAAGATGTTACCTAAGGCACGTCGTATCGGTATTAGCTGGATGGCGGTTGGTCTTTTAGGAGCTGTTGGCGTTGGTTTAACAGGTATTGCCTTTATTGCCGACAACGATATTAAGATGAATGATCCTGAAACATTATTTATTATTATGAGTCAAATTCTGTTCCATCCACTTGTAGGTGGTTTCTTACTTGCAGCTATTTTAGCAGCTATTATGAGCACGATTTCTTCACAACTTCTTGTAACTTCAAGCTCATTAACCGAAGATTTCTATAAATTATTCCGTGGTGAAGAACACGCTAAAACACATCAAAAAGAGTTTGTATTAGTAGGTAGACTCTCAGTACTTGTCGTAGCTATCGTAGCCATTGCTATTGCCTGGTCTCCTAATGATACTATTTTGAACTTAATTGGTAACGCATGGGCTGGCTTTGGGGCCGCATTTAGTCCATTAGTATTATTCGCACTTTACTGGAAGAAGCTCACACGCGCTGGTGCCATTAGCGGTATGATTGCTGGAGCATTAGTCGTTATCGTATGGATTGCATGAGTTAAACCATTAGCAAGTATCAATGAAATCTTTGGTATGTATGAAATCATTCCAGGTTTCCTTGTAAGTGTAATTGTTACTTATGTTGTTAGCTTATTCACACAACAACCTGGTGAGTTTGTTGAACGAGATTTAGCACAAGTAAAAGCTATTATTAAAGAGAAATAAGCGGAAAGAAATTTTTTTTTAAAACTAAAATCATATATAACTATCGTAGTATTGATAATTAAAGAGTTGTAGAGGTAATTCATTATCGAATCACCTCTACAACTCTTTTTTAAAATTTATATATCAGTCTTGTAATTATGACTAATTATTATAAATATGAACTTGTGGTTCTTTATCGTCTTTTGTTTTACTAATTAAAGCACGTGATGTGTTACCATCTTTAATGCGAATTTCATAGCTGTCAATATCGTCAAAGTATTTCTCAGCTTGTTCAGTTACATACTGAGTAATACCGATTGTTTCAGCTTGACCATAATAATCAATTGGCAAGTCAATTGTCAGTTGTCTTGGTTTCTTATCTTCAAACTTAACCTTACCTACTGCTTGAGTAAAGTTAGTAAAGTAAGATTGTAGATTATTATTAAATTGCTTGAAATTATTATTTAAAGTTTCGTTGTACTTCTCTGCAGTTTCTGACGGTAATAATGCTGATACTTCATTAATTTTATTCCATTTATTAATTTTAGTTTGATCTTCATCTACCGTAGTATTTGCTATAAATTCACCTGGTGTAATTGAATTTTGATCAGATTGTTTATAAATCGCAAAGTGGATAGGTATATCTTTCAAATCATCATTTGCTCTTAAGCGGGTAAGGATTTCAGACGCCATAGCTTTACCTTGTTTTTCAATTTCATCATCATCAAGCTTTTTACTATATGTTTCGCCGTCTTTTTCTTTTTGATAATAATAAACACTATTCATAGCTAAGCCGATGGTCATACCTTTAATATTAGACCCTTTAGTATCACTGTTATCGTAAAAATCTTGTTCTAAAATATTAGACAAATAAGCGGGAGACTCATCTGCTATCTTTTCAGGGTCATCCTCTCCATTATGTGAAGGATTTAAACCTAAATTTTCACTAGCTTTTTTAGATTTTTTCTCACTATCGCTCATTTTATCGATTTCTTTTTTAGAGTATTTAGGGTTTAAATAGTTATTAAGTGTATCTTTATCTAAATATTGTCCATCTTGATAAAGGAAATCATCGGTAGGAAAAACATCCTTACTCAAATTTAATAGACCACTCTCAAAATCATCCCCGTTATAGCTATTGGCCATATTATCTTGTAATACCCCTCTAGCTTTACTTTCTTTAAATGGCAAAATTGTACGATAATTATCCCCTTGTACTTTCTTATCTGTTGCAATTGTCTTTACATTATTTGAATTTGAGCTCGTATCTTCTTGTTTGTTAACCGATTGATCATTTTTATTATTACCGTTGCCACATGCCGCTAACAGCACAAGCGACATAATTACCAATAGTAGTGTCCGCTTCATTGCCGTTCTCCTCTAATTTGATATTTCATCTTTCTTAGTTATAAACTGTTCTTCTGTCCAAACTTCAGTACCAAACTTTTCAGCTTTAGTTAGTTTCGAACCTGCGTCTTCACCTGCAATAACAAGGTCCGTGCTTTTGGTTACACTGCTTGTTACTTTAGCGCCTTGCATTTCTAACCAAGCCGAAGCTTCTTTTCGAGTCATTTGTTGTAACTTTCCTGTTAGGACTATTGTTTTATCTTGAAAATCAGGATGCCCTTCTATTTCACTTGTTTTAACACCATTATATACCATATTAACGTTTTTATTTTTCAATTTTTCAATTAAAGCTTGTATATCTTCATTTTCCAAATAAGTGACTACAGATTGTGCAAGTTTATCTCCTATATCATGAATACTTACTAATTCATCTTCAGTAACTTCAAGTAAGCGATCCATAGTTTCATATTTCTCAGCGAGAACTTGGCTTGCTTTAACACCTAAATGGCGAATGCTTAAACCAAATAATAAGTGTTCTAATGAATTTGCTTTAGAGGCTTGAATTGCAGTGAGTAAATTCTCAACCTTTTTAGCACCCATACGTTCTAACGGTAATAAATCATCTTCTGTTAAATAGAAAATATCTGCTACATCTTTAATCACATGATTATGATACAGTTGTTGAATGATTTTAGTGCCTAAGCCATCAATATTCATTGCCTGACGTGATACAAAGTGGATCAGACCTTCTACAAGTTGTGCCTGACATTTAGGGTTGATACAACGTAGAGCTACTTCACCTTCAATACGTACAAGTTCGTGACCACAACTTGGGCAATGGGTTGGCATATGATACGGTTGAGCATCGTCTGGGCGTCGTTCAATCACACTTCTAACCACTTCTGGAATAATATCCCCAGCCTTTTTAACAACTACACTATCTCCGATTCTAATATCACGTTCTCTGATTAAATCTTCATTATGTAAGGAAGCTCTAGAGACTGTAGTTCCCGCAACACGCACTGGTTCGAGAATAGCTGTAGGTGTAACGACGCCTGTACGCCCTATACTCAATTCGATGTCTTGTAAAGTGGTCACCACTTCTTCAGCTGGGAATTTGTAGGCGATGGCCCATCTTGGCGATTTCTGAGTATAACCAATTTCATCTTGTTGGTCCAAATCATTAACTTTTATTACAATGCCATCAATATCATATGGAAGTTGTTCGCGTTGTGCCGTCCACTTTTCAATATAATTTAAAACACCTTCAATATCTTGAACACGTTCACGTTCTTGATTCGTTTTAAATCCTAGACGATCTAACTCATCTAAAGCGCCACTTTGAGTAGTAGCATCAAAATCAGTAAAATTATTTACACTATATAGAAAGACACTTAACTTACGTTTGGCTGCTAATTTAGGATCTAATTGTCTTAAAGAACCAGCGGCAGCATTACGCGGATTAGCAAATGGTTGTTCTTCATTTTTTTCTTTTTCTTCATTTAAAGCCATAAATGAGCTACGTGGCATATAGGCTTCGCCACGTACTTCAAAGTTTAATGGTTCTTTAATTTTTAAAGGAATCGCATGAATGGTACGCAAGTTTTCAGTTATGTCTTCACCAGTCGTTCCGTTTCCACGTGTCAATCCTTGTACGAAACGGCCATCCACATACTTAAGAGACACGGCTAATCCGTCAATTTTTAATTCACACATATATTCCACATTGTCTGTATGGTCGTGTATACGTTCATCGAATCGACGTAGTTCGGCTTCATTGAAAGCATTACCTAAACTTAGCATAGGGGTATCATGATCGACCTTTTCAAATGAGGATTGCGCTTCTCCACCAACACGTACTGTAGGTGAATCATTGGTTTTATATTCTGGATGTGCCTCTTCAATATCAATTAATTCACGCAATAATTTATCATATTCACTATCTGGTACAGAAGGATTATCTTGCACATAATATTCATAACTATATTGATTTAATAAATTATGCAACTCATTCACTCGGTTTTGGATGTTCTCCATTAATTAATCCTCCTTTTTACTAATAGGGGCAAATTGAGCTAATAAACGTTTAGGTCCTTCAGCTTTAAAAATAATATCTAATTCTACAGAACCGTTTTTCTCGTTCACATTACTTACCATACCCTCTCCCCAAGATTTATGCGTCACTTTGTCTCCTACTTTCCAGTCTGAAGCTGAAACTTGTTTCTTAGATGACGTAGTACGCTTGCTAAAACCTCGCTTCGATTGTGATGAGGACTTAGGTGTAATCGTTTGTCGTTGTTGTTTTGCAGGTACTTCTAATAAATCTTCAGGAATCTCTCGTAAGAATCGTGAAGGCATATTCGATTGTGAACGTCCGTATAACATTCGTGACGTTGCGTGCGTAATGTACAAGACTTCCTCAGCACGTGTGATTGCTACATAGCAAATACGACGTTCTTCTTCCATTTCATGTTCGTCGTCACTTTTAATTGCGCGGATATGAGGGAATAAAGATTCTTCCATACCCATTAAGAAGACAATTGGGAACTCTAAACCTTTAGCTGAGTGCATAGTCATTAAAGTAACGCCACTCTCAATATTAGCTTCATCGATATCAGCCACTAATGATAAATCTGTTAAAAAGTTAATTAATGACTGTTCTTCTAGAGGCGTATTTTCTTCGTAGTCTTTAGGTACTGACATGAACTCATCGATGTTCTCTAAACGACTTCTTGATTCAATTGTTTGTTCACGTTCTAGCATGTCACGGTAGCCTGATTTTTCAAGGATTTCAGTTACAATTTCACTTATTTCTAAAAATTCTTGTTCTTTAATTAAGTTTTGAATTAACTCGTAGAATTGAATACACTCTTGTGTCACTTTTTTAGAAAGTCCGATGAAATCAACTTCACCCAATGCATCAAACATACTTATATTATTCTCAACGGCGTATCTTTGAATCTTCTCAACTGATGAAGGACCAATACCACGTTTAGGCACATTTATAATACGTTGCAAACTTATATCATCATTACTATTAGCCACAATTCGAAGATAACTTAGTAAGTCTTTAATCTCTTTACGGTCATAGAATTTTTGTCCTCCAACCATCGTGTAAGGAATATTTGATTTCATAAATGTTTCCTCTAACACACGAGATTGCGCATTGGTTCTATAGAGAATCGCCATCTCTTTATAGTCTTTTCCAATTTTTCGATGCTTCATAATTTCACGCACGACGTATTCAGCTTCGTCACGTTCAGTCATCGCTTCATAGTATTTTATCTTATCGCCACCCGTATTAGCTGTCCATAAGCCTTTAGGTTTACGTTCCGAATTATTTTTAATCACTTCGTTAGCAGCCGTTAAGATGGTTTTAGTCGAACGATAATTTTGTTCTAGGAAAATGGTTTTCGCATTAGGGTAGTCCGCTTCAAAAGATAAAATATTTTGAATGTCAGCACCTCTCCAGCCATAGATAGATTGGTCTGAATCACCAACAACACAAAGATTTTTAAACTTGCTAGCGAGAAGTTTGACAAGTGTGTATTGAGCTTTGTTGGTATCTTGATATTCATCTACATGAATATATTGGAATTTATTTTGATAATATTCTAACGTATCTGGAACACGTTCAAATAATCTAATCGTTTTCATAATTAAGTCATCAAAATCTAACGCTTGGTTACGTGACAATTGACGTTGATAACCACTATATACCGTAGCCACCATTTGTGAATGGAAATCATTAGCTTCATTTATCGCATCTTCAGGTGTCTTCAATTCATTTTTTAGATTACTGATTGCGCCGATAAACATACGTGGTTCAAAGCGTTTGCTATCGATGTTTTCATTTTTTAATACATCTTTTATCACAGATTTTTGATCGGTTGGATCAATAATTGTAAAGTTACGTTCAATTCCAATGCGATCTGCATCTCGTCTTAAGATACGCACACACATAGAGTGGAAAGTTGACATCCATATGACATGGGCTTCTTCGCCCACTAATTGTTCAACACGCTCTTTCATTTCTTTAGCTGCTTTATTAGTAAAGGTAATTGCTAAAATATTATAAGGAGAGACATCTTTTTCATCTAATAAATAGGCGATTCGATGCGTTAATACTCTCGTCTTACCTGAACCAGCACCAGCCATTATAAGTAGTGGTCCTTCTGTAGTTCTTACCGCTTCACTTTGCTCTTTATTCATATTACTGACTAATGAATTCATTTATTAGACTCCTTTTTAATTTTTACTGTTTTAAGGGCTTTCTTAATGTCTGAATATATAATATTTCCTACGATAATGGTATCGGCGAATTGCTTCATTTCTTTCGCATGTTCTAGAGAACTTATGCCGCCCCCATATATTAACTGTGTATTGGTTAGCATTTGAGATACTGCTTTCACCATCTCAACGTCTCCATAAGTCCCACTATACTCAATGTACATCATAGGTAGTTTGTACATTTCATTGACCATTTGTGCATAAGCTTCCACATCTTCAATATCTAGGTTTGTGTCAGCTTGCGTCAATTGTGCAACTTTACTATCTGGATTAAGCACTAAGTAACCTTCCAATACGACTTCTTCAAAATTAACCATGTGTCCAAATTGTTTTAACGCTTTATGTAACATACCATTGTAATAAGTTGTATCTTTACTATTTAGTACCGTTGGAACAAAGTAAAAATCAAACCCAGGCATAACAGTATCTAAATTTGAAATTTCAAGAACGAGCGGTAACGGATATCTTCTCACTCTACTCATTAAATGAATGACATTATCCTCGGTTACGTTATCTGTTCCACCAATCATTATTGCATCTGTGTTTGACATGCATAATGCGTCTAAATCTTCGTCACTTATCTCTTTAGCCGGATCAAGTTTAAACACATGTTGCCATTCCTTAATGTCGTACATATATCCATAACTCCTTTTTTTAACATACACTAAATTATAGCATTTTTAATCTTTGAGTTCTAAACAGATTAGACCATTTTAACATCGAAAATTTACAACTTATAGCCGTTAAATCGATTTGTATTTCTACCTACTTAGCTTTAGAAAGACTCTATTTAAATCATTTATAAAAGAAAGAAACTCGAAGACCATTTCCTAATTGGAAATCATCTTCGAGTTATGAGTACGATATCTATAACTAAACTATTAAAACTTATTCTTTCGTCTCAATATTTAATCGATCTAGGATTATTGTATAAGCATCATTACCCCATTGTAATGAACGTTTCACTCTAGAAATAGTCGCTGTTGATGCACCCGATTCTTTTTCAATCGTTGCATAAGTAAAACCTTGTTTAATCATTTTAGCAACTTGAAGTCTTTGAGATAATGATTGTATTTCATTTACAGTGCATAAATCATCAAAAAATTGATAGCACTCTTCTCTATTTTCAAGTGTTAGAATCGCATCAAATAATTCATCTAATGCTTGTCCTCGTAGTTTTTCGATTTGCATCTCAAACAACCCCTATATTCCAATTTCAATATAATCTCATTTTAACGCATTAAATAGTTAAAGTGTAGTGATTTCATTGAAAAGAATAGTTACTTATTCTAAGCCGGCACGTTGGAAGATTGTATCCACTTGATTTAAATGATGTTCAGGGTTGAAACATTCATCTAATTCTTCTTTAGAAAGAACGTTAGTAATATCATTATCTTGTTCAATTAATGTACGGAATGGTGTTTTAGTTTCCCATGATTCCATAGCTTTAGGTTGTACTTTATCATATGCTTCTTCACGAACCATACCTTTATTAATTAAAGCCAATAATACACGTTGTGAGAAGATTAAACCAAATGTTTTATCAATATTATTTCTCATATTATCTTCATATACAGTTAAACGATCAACAATATTTGTAAAACGGTTTAATGCATAATCTAACGCAATAGTTACATCTGGTAACATAATACGTTCTGCTGAAGAATGAGAAATATCACGTTCATGCCATAATGGTACATTTTCATATGCTGTTGTAATATAACCACGGATGACACGTGAAATACCAGTAATATTTTCAGAACCAATTGGGTTACGTTTATGAGGCATAGCTGAAGAACCTTTTTGTCCTTTGGCAAAGGCTTCTTCTACTTCACGTGTTTCAGTTTTTTGTAAGTTACGAATTTCTACAGCAAATTTTTCTAATGAAGTAGCTACTAATGCTAGCGTCGCAATATAATATGCGTGACGATCACGTTGTAATGTTTGAGTAGATACTGGTGCAGCATCGATACCTAAATGTTTACAAACATAGCTTTCAATTTCTGGTGGAATATTCGCAAATGTTCCTACTGCGCCACTCATTTTACCTACTTCGATCTCTTCACGTACTTCTTTAAAACGTTTTAGATTACGTTTCATTTCTGTATACCACAGCGCCATCTTCACACCAAACGTTGTTGGTTCAGCATGTACACCATGAGTTCGTCCCATCATTAACGTATATTTATATTTTTTAGCTTTTTGTTCTAACACTTTAATAAAACGTTCGATATCTTTTTCAATAATTTCGTTCGCTTGTTTAATAACGTAACTTAATGCAGTATCGACTACATCCGTTGAAGTTAAACCATAATGCACCCATTTACGTTCTTCACCTAAAGTTTCAGAAACTTGTCTAGTAAAGGCTACCACATCATGACGTGTTTCTTCCTCAATTTCTTTGGCACGTTCAACATTTACTCGCGCATTTTCTCTTATTTTCTTAACATCTTCTTTAGGAATATGACCTAATTCACTCCATGCTTCACATGCTAAAATTTCAACTTCTAACCATGCTTCATATCTATTTTGGTCTGTCCAAATATTAGACATTTCTTCTCTTGAATAACGTTCAATCATCTTTAAACTCCTATTCTATGTATTAAATTTGTGGCAAAAACTGTACATTAACCATAAAAACACAAAAATAGTTCGTGTCTAAGCTTTCTGTTTAAGTTTAACAGATTCTATATGAAAAGTATAAGCCTTTTTCTCGCATTTCTAGTATAAATGATTCTTATAAGAAAAACACTAATATCTTAATTTGTCGTAAATGCAACAATAAAAAGAAACCTAAGTGCGTGTAATACGAATAGATGATAATGTGTCGTTCAATCATCTTATCTATTAATTCTTCACTTAGATTTCTTTTAGGAAATGACGATGGAACAACCAAACATTTAAATTACATTTGATTGCTAACCCACGTCCTATTCTATTTTTTTACCAACAAACTGAATATCTTGACGTAATACTTCAATATTACCGTCTTTATCTTCAGTATATACTGGCTTTTCAATACGTTTGACAGGCATATAGCCCGCTTCACGCATGCGTGCTAAACACTCTGAGATGGTTTCATTATCATTTACTCTGAACTTCATCGTGTTCCACTACACTTTCTATTTCTTCTACTTCATATGCTTTAACTTTTCTAGTACGTACGCCTTTAGTCCAGAAACCACCGTGTATTGCTCTAGGCTCATACGCAATGATAAAAGCTTTTTCATCCAAAGTACGTACCGTATCCATTAACTTACGTTCAAATCGTCTAGGGGTTAAAATTTGCATTACCATTCGACTACCGTCTCTACCATGAGCTTCATAGTGCGTAACGCCGTACCCAAGATTTCTTAATTCATTTGGTAAATCTAATTCATACTCTGATGAAGTTACATTTACAACTGTATAACCTAATGCGAGTTTCTCTTCAATCTTCATTCCCACTATGATACCAATTGAGAAACCAAAGGCATAAGCGACGATATTTTGAATTTGATCAAGGCTACTCATAACTAATCCAAGACCAACGACATATATCAATACCTCAAGGAAACTCACTACTGCGGCCATATAGCGATAGCCTTTTAACGTTAAGATTGTACGTACCGTTAAAAATGTCACGTAAAAAACGTTAATAACGAATATCGCTGCTACCATTAACCATGGGTTTGCCGTTATCACTGACATGTTATTCCTCATTTCTTCCTTGTATTACTAAAATCGAGATAATTTCATCAGTGATATTTTATTTTGTCACTAGTAAATCATCATAAACTGTGTGTATTTAATTTCAATTTAAATTAGTAAATTATAATTTTTTTATTCATTCAACCTATTTTAATGCTTGCTTATAAAATATTTAATGGAACTTCTCATAAATTCGGCGAGTTAGTTCTTTGGCCATGTATATCGTGTATATGCTAGTTCACGTTTATGTGCATTACGAACATAGTGCTTTTCAATTGTTTCACGTGCGTCACTAGGAACTTCTTTACCTTCTAAATAATCATCAATATGTTCATAACTTACGCCTAGTGCTTCTTCATCAGGTAATTGTGGCTTATCGTCTTCTAAATCAGCAGTTGGAACTTTTTCATATAAACGTTTAGATGCGTCTAAATACTTTAATAATTGTTTACCCTGTCTTTTATTTAATCCGAAAATTGGAGCAATGTCTGCTGCACCATCACCATATTTAGTATAAAATCCAGTGATATTTTCTGCAGAATGGTCTGTTCCAATGACAATACCACTTCGATTAGAGGCAATAGAATATTGAACTTTCATACGTTCACGTGCTTTCTCATTACCACGTTGAAAATCAGTTAACTCAATGCCTGCTTCTTTTAAAGATTGTACACTTTGATCTACGGCTGGTTTAATATTTACGGTAATCGTTTCATCCGGATTAATAAATTTTAAAGCTTCTTCTACTTCATCAGCATCTTTTTGCACACCATATGGGAGCTTTACAGCGATAAACTGACATTCACGACCTTCTTTGCGTAATTCTTCAACCGCTAATTGTGCAAGTTTACCAGTAAGCGTTGAATCTTGCCCACCTGAAATACCCAATACAAGTGACTTAATAAAAGCGTGAGATTGAACATAACTTTTAATAAAATGAATGATTTCATGAATCTCTTGTTTACTATCAATATTCTTTTTAACTTTCATTTCTTTCATTACAATATCTTGTAACTTAGTCATTGTCTTCCTCCATTTCTTTTACATGTTCTGCCACTTCAAAGATGCGTTTATGTTTATTGTCCCAACAAGCTGTACTTAAATCAACTGGATATTCTTGTGGATTTAAATAACGTTTATTTTCTTCCCATAATTTAGAAAGTGCTTCTTTTAAATAGTCTTGTGCTTCTTTTTCACTTAGTAAATCGTATACGAGTTGACCATTTTCAAAGATAGAGTGATGTAAGTCGATCGCTTCGAAGTGTTTAATATATTTCATTTTATAGGTATGGACTGGGTGGAACATTTTTAACGGTTGTTCATTGTTAGGATTTTCATGTTCTAACGTAATATAATCGCCTTCTGCTTTACCTGATTTCGAGTTAATAATTCTATATACTTTCTTTTTACCTGGTGTCGTTACCTTTTCAGCATTATTAGACAATTTAATTCGGTCAACATATTGGCCATGTTTATCTTCTACTGCTACAAGTTTATAAACTGCGCCTAGTGCTGGTTGATCAAAACCAGTAATTAATTTAGTACCTACACCCCATGAATCCACTTTAGCACCTTGTGATTTCAAGCTCATAATTGTCTGTTCATCTAAATCGTTTGAAGCAATAATTTTAGCGTCTGGGAAACCAGCTTCATCTAACATACGGCGTGCTTCTTTAGATAGATAAGCAATATCACCAGAGTCTAAACGGATACCTACAAAATTAATTTTATCGCCTAACTCTTTAGCAACCTTAATCGCTGTTGGTACACCAGATTTTAAAGTATGGAATGTGTCTACTAAAAACACACAATCTTTATGGCGTTCGGCGTATACTTTAAATGCTTTATATTCATCGCCGTAAGTTTGTACTAATGCATGTGCATGCGTTCCTGAAACGGGTATACCAAACAGCTTACCTGAACGCACGTTACTTGTTGAATCGAAACCACCGATGTAGGCTGCACGTGCGCCCCATAAAGCTGCGTCAAGTTCTTGAGCACGACGCGTACCAAATTCCATTAATATATCATTTGGAGCAACTTGACGGATTCTGCTAGCTTTAGTTGCGATAAGAATATGGAAGTTAACGATATTTAATAATACTGTTTCAATAAGTTGAGCTTGGATAAGAGGTGCTTCTACACGTAGTAGTGGTTCATTACCGAAACAAAGTTCCCCTTCTTGCATAGCTCGAATATTACCCGTAAATTTAAGGTTTTTTAAATAATCTAAAAAATCATTTTGATATCCTATCGATTGTAAATATTCAATATCAGAATCGCTAAAATGGAAATTTTCAATAAATTGAATCACTCGTTTTAACCCATTAAATACAGCGTAACCACTTTCGAATGGCATACTTCTGAAATATAAGTCGAATACTGCATTATGTTCATGAATGCCATCATTCCAGTAACTTTCGGCCATGTTAATTTGATATAAATCATTATGTAACATTAAACTGTCATCTTCGTAACGATACACCATTATCTCTCCTAACGATCTTTTTCATTATTTTATCATAATTCGATAGAAGTGAGTATTCTCGGGGGTTTTACTCTTATTTTAAATATGAAATATTAGTTATCCGACAAATTCGTGACAAAAGAAGTATTTAAATGAGTTAATTAATTGTCTAGATTATAATATTGGATGAGGTGGTCATATGATATTAGAAGAAGCTAAGTCTTTTATACACACAATGTATACTGAATTAGAGTACTCAAAAGCTGATATGGAAACAAGAATTGCAATGATAGAAAAAGAAATTGCTTCAACAGGGACATATACACATACGTACGAAGAGTTAAGTTATGGCGCTAAACTTGCTTGGCGTAATTCTAATCGTTGTATAGGCCGATTGTTTTGGGAGTCGCTACATGTTGAAGACGCGAGAGATGTGAGTAATGACTCAGAGTTTATTACTGCAATCAATAAACATCTTGAAGAAGCGACAAATGGCGGGAAAATAAAACCATATATCACTATTTTCTCAGCTGAAAATGCGCCGAAAATTTATAATAATCAATTAATACGTTATGCAGGATATGAAGATAAAGGAGATCCATCTGAACGTGAAGTGACCTAACTAGTTGAACATTTAGGTTGGAAAGGTGAAGGTACAGATTTCGATGTCTTGCCTCTGATTTACCAATTGCCTAATGAAGAAATTAAGTTATATCCACTACCTTCTGATTTAGTTAAAGAGGTTAACATCGAGCACGATCGTTTTCCAAAATTAAAAGATTTAAATTTAAAATGGTACGGTGTGCCTATTATTTCAAATATGGATTTAAACATCGGTGGTATTGTCTATCCAACTGCGCCATTTAATGGTTGGTATATGGTTACTGAAATAGCAGTGCGTAATTTTACTGATACGTATCGTTATAATTTATTAGAAACTATTGCGGATGCCTTTGATTTTGGTACACTTAAAAATAATTCATTTAATAAGGATCGAACATTAGTAGAATTGAGTTATGCTGTTTATCATTCTTTTAAAACACAAGGTGTATCAATCGTCGATCATTTAACCGCTTCAAAGCAGTTCCAACTATTTGAAGAGAAAGAACATCGACATGAGCGAGAAGTAACTGGTAAATGGTCATGGCTAGCGCCACCTCTTTCACCTACACTGACTGAGAATTATCACCATGGATATAAAAAGAAACAAGCATTGAAGTGTCCATTCCATTAATGTTCAGCAGACACGGAGGTAAAGTTTGTGATGAAATTATACTATTTAGGACCTAAAGGAACCTTCTCTTATCTTGCAGCAAAGCAATATTCTTTAGAAAAAGAGTTTGCGTATAGTCATTGTCCGAAACAAAACTTATATGATGTAGTTAAATCTGTCGCAGACAATGATGACGCAATAGGTATCGTGCCACTTGAAAATTCGATTGAAGGTACTATCAATATTGTCGCTGACTCATTAATTCAACAAGAGATTTACGCACATGGTGAAATTCATATGAATATTGATTTTGGTTTATACGCAAATGAAGGAACTCAAATTGAAGATATTACAAAAGTATATTCAATTGCGCCAGCCATTAGTCAAACAATTCAATATATCCATCAACATCAATTTGAATATGATTATGTTGACAGTACCATTCAAGGATTAGAGAAAATCTCTTCTACTGAAGCGGCTATTGCGCCACTTGGAAGTGGAGAATTATATGGTTTCGCTCCTATCGATAGTCATATTCAAGATTATTCACTTAATGTCACTCGTTTTTTAGTTATCAAAAATCATGCTAACTTTGATAAAGATGGAGACAATACTATTTTACTGATATCACCTAAAGCTAATAAAGCCGGTTTATTAGCTAAAGTACTAAATACATTTGCGTTATTTGATATCAATTTATCATGGATAGAATCCCGTCCAATGAAACAGAAGTTAGGTTTTTATTACTTTTTTGTCCAAACTACGACAGGTAAGACGAAAGAACTGGATAATGTGATATCAATTTTAAACAACTTGAATTTTAAAGTGAAAATTATTGGAGTTTTTAATGCATACTCCTAAAAAATAACTTCGAGAGTTAGGGATAATGAAATCTGTGTCATCACACTAGACTTTTCCCTACTCTCGAAGTTTTTTATTTTACATTAATTTTTTAACTTTGACATCATCGTGTTGATTAAATGTTAATTCTGAAATATCTTCTAGATGTATCATTTGAGAAGCGTCATCAAATGTATTGCCTGCAATAAATACTTGCTTATGCTTAGCATTATTATAACTTCTAATATGAATCGCATCTCGTGTCATTTTTCCTGAAAAATGGTTGCCAATCACACTTAAATTCTCTCCACCTTGTGACACTTGAACGTGGCCAGTCAATGGATCAGCCGCGTTCTTACCATCTTTAACGCCCAAGAAACGAATGCCACCATTACAATTTCTAAATTCATTTTGTGAAATAATCATATTTTTAGATTTTAAAGGAGTGAGCGCATATTCATTGAGGCCGTCGAAAGTATTATTTCTGATAGCCACATTGTCATAGAATTTATTGTGACGACTTGCATGTGAACCAATCGCTCTATTCCATGCTTTCATATCAGGGTGGTCAGCTGCTCCGAAGTAACAATTTTCAATCACGACATTTTTTGTTATCGTTCCATCCGTTGTGCCAAATTTTGGAAATGCGCCTGGTACTTGAATATCTAATTGAATTGCTTCTGAAAATGAGCGATCCCCATCTATATCTCTAAATCCTTTAAAAACACAATCTCTGATATATAGTCCATCAATACCGCAAGCATCTAAGGCATGGCCTCCCACAACATTTAATACTGTCACACCAATCAATTGAATATCTTCAGCGTGACCAATCGACATTGCCGTATTATTGTAAGGATAGTCTACCCCATTCATATCAAATGTTCCACCCTTTATATAAATATGACTATTTCCTTGATAGCCATGATAAAAACCGAACTGTCTACCATTCTTTAAAAGCGCATCCTTGCTACATCGTAAAAGTGTCGTATCTTCCTCTAATAATAATGTAGTTGAATCATAAATAATGAGCGCTTTACCAATATGATATGTACCACTTGGTATATAAACAGTATGTTCACCGTGTTTCGCCTTATTAAGCGCTTTTTGAATAGCTTTCGTATCTTTGCGTTTGTTATATCCAGTTAATCCGTAATCTTGTGCGTTAATTAACATTTTCTGTCCCCTGTTCAAGTTTCTATATATGTAAATATCTATTGTATATACCAATTTCACCATGTATTAGCTATACTATATATAGACATAATACGAACTATTTACATTATCTTATCCATATTATTATACAATTTGTAACTAACTTAAACATTTATATGAGAGGAATGTTGAACATGAGCAAAAAAGCATTAATTGTTGTCGATTATTCATACGATTTTATTGCCGATGATGGTCGCTTAACTTGTGGTAAACCTGGCCAAGATATTGAAGATTTTATTGTAAGTCGTTTAGAAAAATATCACTCAAATAATGAAGACGTATTTTTTATGATGGATTTACATTATGAAGATGACCCATATCATCCAGAAACAAAACTTTTTCCACCTCATAATATAGAAGGCACTTCTGGACGTGAATTATACGGTAAAGTGAAAACTTTTTACGATGAGAATAAAACAAGTTCAACGATTCACTTTTTAGATAAACGCCGCTATGATTCTTTTTATGGCACACCTTTAGATAGTTTATTACGTGAAAGAGGTATCACTTCTCTCGAAATTGTTGGCGTATGTACGGATATCTGTGTCTTCCATACTGCTGTGTCAGCCTACAACTTAGGGTATGACATGACGATACCTAAAGATGGTGTAGCTTCTTTCAATGAAAATGGTCACAACTACGCTTTAAGCCATTTTGTAAACTCATTAGGCGCAGAGGTAGAAGTAAGTAATTAAAACATGCTAAAATAAGATTAAAATTATATGATAAGGGTGGATAATAAACATGGCAAAAACTTACATTTTTGGACATCAAAATCCAGATACTGATGCAATTTCTTCAGCTATCATCATGGCTGACTTTGAACAATTAACTGGAAATTCAGACGCAACACCTTATCGCTTAGGCGATATCAATGCTGAAACTAAATATGCTTTAGACCATTTTGAAATTAAAGCACCTGAATTATTAACTGATAATTTAGATGGTCAAGAAGTTATCTTAGTAGACCACAACGAATTCCAACAAAGTGCTGAAACAATTGCTGATGCAGAAATCAAACACGTTGTTGATCATCATAGAATTGCTAACTTTGAAACTGCAGCACCTTTATGGTATCGTGCAGAGCCTGTTGGTTGTACTGCTACAATCTTATACAAAATGTATAAAGAACGTGGTTTCGAAATTAAACCTGAAATTGCTGGTCTAATGATTTCTGCAATTATTTCAGATAGCTTATTATTTAAATCACCAACATGCACTGAAGAAGATGTTAACGCTGCTAAAGCGCTTAAAGATACAGCTAATGTTGATTTAGAAGAATATGGTTTAGCTATGTTAAAAGCTGGTGCTTCTACTGTAGATAAAACAGCTGAAGAGTTATTAGATATGGATGCTAAATCATTCAACATGGGCGACTACATTACTCGTATTGCACAAGTCAATACAGTAGATATCGATGAAGTTTTAAATCGTAAAGACGAATTAGAAAAAGCTATGTTAGAAACAAGTACAAATCAAAAATATGATTTATTCGTACTAGTTGTTACTGATATCATTAATAGTGATTCTAAAATCTTAGTTGTAGGTGCTGAAAAAGATAAAGTTGGAGAAGCATTTAAAGTCCAATTAGATGATGGTATGGCCTTCTTATCAGGCGTAGTATCTCGTAAAAAACAAGTAGTACCTCAAATTACTGAAGCATTAACTAAATAATTGGATATACAATTTAATTTCACAAACAGTCTAAAACAATGTGTTTTAGACTGTTTTTATATAAGCAAGCAGAATACAGAAATTACGATGTCTCCATCTTTTATTTATAATTAACATAGTGAACTATTAAGACACAATCTTAGAATTATCGTGTGTTTTATCCTCCACTTTCCATTAATAAAGTAATAATTCGGGTATAAGTATAATAAATTAAATGATTAATTTTTATTCAAATTATCTATAAACGATATTAGTTTAATATATTTAGGAGGTAGATCAATTGTCATCAATAGCACAACAATTTGAAGAAAGTAAGAACTTTTTCAAAACACATAAAACTAAAGACATTAAATTTAGAAAGCAACAATTAAAGTTATTAAGTAAAAGTATTAAAAATCATGAAAATGAATTACTCGAAGCGTTAAAGCATGATTTAGGAAAAAGCGCTGTGGAAGCCTATGCGACTGAAATAGGTATTACGCTTAAAAGTATCAAGATGGCGCGCAAAGAACTTAAAAATTGGGCAAAAACTAAGCAGGTGGATACACCTATATTTATGTTCCCTTCTAAAAGTTATATTAAGCCTGAACCATATGGTACTGTCTTAATTATTGGACCATTTAATTACCCAGTACAACTATTATTCGAACCATTGATTGGTGCAATCGCTGCAGGAAATACTGCTATCATCAAACCTTCTGAGCTAACACCTAACGTGGCAAATGTGATTCGCCAAATCATTGAAGATGTCTTCTCTGCGGATTTCGTTGCCGTCGTCGAAGGCGGTATTGAAGAAACACAAACATTAATCCATCTTCCATTTGATTATATGTTCTTTACTGGCAGTGAAAAAGTAGGTCAAATTGTTTACGAAGCAGCAAGTAAAAACTTAGTTCCAGTGACACTTGAATTAGGTGGTAAATCACCTGTAATTGTTGACGATACTGCTAACATTAAAGTTTCAAGCGATCGCATAAGTTTCGGTAAGTTTACGAATGCAGGACAAACTTGTGTGGCACCTGATTACATTTTAGTTAATAAGAAAGTTAAAAATGAGCTTATTGAGGCGCTTAAACAAAGTATCCAAGAATTCTACGGTGCTAATGTTGAAAATAGTCCTGATTTTGGTCGCATAGTTAATGATAAACATTTTAATAGACTGAATGATTTATTAAAGGTGCATGAAAATAATATTGTTTCTGGTGGGCACACTAATGCTGGGGAACGTTATATTGAGCCAACTATATTGGATGGTATTACCCCTGCTTCAAAAATTATGCAAGAAGAAATCTTTGGTCCATTATTACCTATCATTACTTATGATGATTTAAATGAAGCATTTGATATTGTTCAAAGTAAAGCGAAACCACTTAGTCTTTATCTATTTAGCGAAGATGAAAATACAACGCACCGTGTGCTTAATGAACTGTCATTCGGCGGTGGCGCAATAAATGACACCCTTATGCATCTTGCTAATCCTAATTTACCGTTTGGCGGTGTAGGGGCATCAGGTATTGGACAATACCATGGTAAATATACATTTGAGACATTTAGTCATAAAAAATCTTATATTTTCAAATCTACACGCTTAGATTCAAGTATTATCTATCCACCCTATAAAGGAAAATTGAAATATATTAGAACCTTCTTTAAAAATTTATAAATGCTAAGATTAAAAAACGCGAAGAGGTTGGGAAACCGATAAACGGTGTTCCAACCTCTTCGCGTTTTATATTTTATTGAAGTTTTTATTTATCTAAGAAGCCGACGAATATGCCTTCAGGGGCTATGTGTTTATTATCTTTTGCCGTTAATTTACCGCTGTTAGTATCACGGCTAAATACAGTTACTTTATAATCTCCTTCTTGGTGCGCACACACTAAGTATTCATCAGATTCAGTAATATTGAAATCTCTTGGGAATTCTCCACCACTTTTAACAATTTCAACTGGGTTAAGCGCAGCGCCATCTTCAGCTACAGTAAATACTGCAATACTATCATGGCCACGGTTACTTACATACAAGCTTTGTTGGTCATGTGATAAGCGTACGGCAGCTAATTTAGTATCGCCATCAAAGTCTTCAGGAATAGTTAAATGACGCTCAAGTTCTTCAAATTGACCATCGTTATATTGCATGACACTCACATAATTAGATAATTCATGCACTACGTAGGCATATTTTCCATTTCTATGAAAAGCAATATGTCGTGGACCATCTTGATCTTTGAATTTTGTAATTTCATGCTCTTTGAAACCTTCATCACCAAATGTATAAGCGACTACTCTATCTGTTCCTAAGTCTGTAGCTACTACATATTTTCCATCAGGTGTTTCATTAATATAATGTACATGAGCATTGTCTTGACGTTCATGACTACCAGTAGTATAGTCATGCGCTAATTCTTCAATTAATTTAACTATTTCGCCAGTTTCTTTATTTAATTGGTAAATACGTGCCAGTCCTGCTCCGTATACCGCTTCAAATAAGAATTTACGATTTCTTGATACAGAAATATAACATCCTGTGCCTTGAGATGACTCTAAACATTTATTAATTAAAGTTAACTGTCCTTCATCATCTTTTTTAAAAGCAGCTACACCGCAGTCATCGCCTTCTTTAGTAATCGCATATAGGAAATCTTCTGTTTGAGCTAAATATGTTGAAGCTTGTATGTCATAACCTGTTTCAACTGTTTCAATTTGTCCTGAATCTTCATTTAATTCAAAACGATAAATGCCTTTGCCTTCTTTTTTCGTATATGAACCAATATATCCTCTCGTTGACATATAAATACCTCCATTAAGTTAATATCTTCATTTTATAAGACGATAGACACTTATGCCAATGATTCTTACTTTATACGTAATGTTATGTTAAATATGTTGATAAAATAAAAAACCAATAACCTCAATGAATGAAGTTACTGGCTTTTATCACTTATTATGCGTTATTGCTCTCGATATCAGATACAATTTCTTTTGTTTTTCTTTCGATATCTTCAAAGTCTTTTTTGAAGATGTAAGCAAATGCAACTACACCTACACCAACTACTAATGAAGTAATAGCTACAAAGCTTAATACGAATTTGCATAAACCTTTAATTAAATCCCACATTTACGTTTCACCTCTGAAATAGAAATAAGTATGTTTACAATATTATATATTATCATACTTACTGTTATGGTTAAATAGATACCTTTTTCATCTTTTTTATAAACATAAGTACATTTCTTATAAATTCACTATTTTAAACGATTTGCATGGTTAATATTTCAAGCCACCCACCAAGATTTAAACGTATTCAATACTTTTCTATAAGTACCACTAAACACAGTATCCCCTCCTTGTGTTTTTGGTTAATCTTGCTATCATGTTTAGTATAGTTATATCTTTAATTGAATTCAATTAACCTTATATTACAAATTATTAAATTTTCAGGAGGCCTTCTCATGCAACAAGTTAAATCAGATATTATGACTTTTCGAGGGTCACATTTCGATTTAGGAGTTAAAACTGCGCAATGGTTGAAACAAACTCCTTTATTAGAAAATCGTGAGCGAGAATGGAAAAAACGTATGCCTCGTTTTGATATAGATGTCGTAGAAACACACGCAATCTTCCAAACGTATGCACCAGAAATTTGGGAAGAATTGATGGGGATGCAAGAAGTCCTTAATTTACCTACCAAGCAAATGATATTAAACTTTGGACATTATCGCTTTACAGACCTAAAAGAAAGCGGATGTACTGTTTTTCAAGGTCAAGACTTTATGGTGCGTAATTATGACTATCATCCTGCGACTTATGATGGAAGATATTTATTGTTTCAACCTAATGACGGAGGGCTTGCTCAAATAGGACCTACTTCACGTGTAACTGGACGAATGGATGGTATGAATGAAGCTGGATTATCAATGGGTTATAATTTTATGCATCGTAAACATCCTGCTAATGGCTTTGTTTGTTATATGATTGGTCGTTTAGTTTTAGAATATTGTAAAGACGTTGATGAAGCCATCCGCTTTTTAAAAGAAATACCTCATAGAAGTTCATTCAGCTATATCTTAATGGATAAACATTTAAACCATGCTATCGTAGAAGTTACACCACGTTCTTTTGATGTAAGACATGATCATGTGTGTACCAATCACTTTGAATTATTAACGCATGAAAATCGTAACTATACTAAAGAATCTAAAGAGCGTCTCGAACGTGCAGTTAATCAAACTTCACAAGATTTAGATCAGTTCACAGCCTTTAAATTATTTAATGACCCGCAATATGAAATATATAGTAAACTATTTAGAAGTTGGTCAGGAACAATACACACTTCTATGTATGAACCTCAAAAATTAATTGCTTGGATGACTTTAGGCGAGAATCAAACCCCTACTGCAATCGACTTTAATGCTTGGCTTCAAGGTAAAGAACTTGAACTCACACAGTTCACAGGACAACTAGATACTGATTTAACATTCGCTAATTATTAAAAAGGAGCAGAACGACGAAAACTAATATAATCTCGAAGATTTCATCGTTCTGCCCCATCCTCTATTTTTCAAAATGAGTCGTGAGTTACTTATTTAATTATTATATCATCTTTAATAGTGTAAAACTCTATCACATTATCACTTTGACCTACTTTACCTTTTTCGAAATATTTATTATTAACTTTGGCTTTACCAGCGCCAGGATATAATTTTAATAACGTATTTTCAGGTTTGGTTTTATAGCTAAGATGAATACTTCCTTGTTTGATAGATGCTTTAATATCACTTTCTGAAGCCATATGTTTAAAATCAATAAAGCCTTTCTCGACTAAAAAGAGTGAATCTTTCACATTACTTTCATTCACTCGCATTTCAGAAACATTTCCTTTAAAACGACTATTTTTTATAATGCTATTATTTATATTTAAATTTGCCGTTTCATTATTAAAATTCACATTTTGTACTTTAGCATTTGAAATATTTAATGGTCCACTATCTTTCCTTATGTCAGCGTGTTTAAGCTTAATATCATGAATATTCAACCTACCCACACCAGAGTTTATATTTAAATTTTTAATTTTATCCTCAGGAATAGTAATACGAATATAATTTTTACTTTGATTAAATGGGTTAAGATTAAAGCTATATCCCCTCTTGGACGATCTTCTTTCAACAATTGACAATTTATCATTTTTAGCCTTAACTTTTAAATCATTGTTTCCATAAAATCTTACACGATAATCCTTACCTTTTGTAATCTCAATTTTTGAACTGAAACTATTAACATCGAGTTGAGTGATTCTTTCATCATCAAATTTTTTATTAAATTTAAACTTTTTATACACATCTTTCTCATGTACAAACCATACTAACGTGGCTGCTAAAAAGAAACCTATAAAAATGACTAATCCAACAATTATTATTTTCTTCATTGACGAATTCTTCCTTTAACTGTTTGGATATACCAAGACAAATATTTTAAAACTAATCTATATATATTCTGAGTCGTCTTTATAATCAGGACTAGCAATATAATACCGATGCCTGCATAAGAAATACTAAAAAGAATGTTACTAAATGAATTAGGAATGCCTCTCACTATACTTGATATTATAAGTAGCAATGGAAGACAGAGTAGAGATAGTGAAAATAGAAAAGCAAAAAACAATACAAATAAGAATATTAAAATTGGTATGATAATAAAGAAAAAAGAAATGGCGCCTAAACTTAAAGAAGCCATAATGGCTCTGATAATGTTACGTAAATTAGGCGTCACTTTCGCGTATGAAATTGCTTTTTTAGCTTTTGCTTCTTTACCAATAATGTGCGGTTCTTTTAGGTTAGATAATATCTCTTGTTCCGATTTACCTCTATTCTCTTGTTCGTAAAAATAATTTTCATAGTCATTCATTAATGTATCTTTTTCATCACGAGGCAATTGATCTAGTTCTAACTCAAGTTCATTTAAGAATGTAATCTTGTCCATTTTATTTCACGTACTTTCATCTTTGGTTTGTCGAAAAGAAACGATTCTATCTATATCAGTTATGTCTTTGCTTACTACCACTATGCGTAAAATAATTTAACGACTAAAGAATTCAATCCTTTTAATAATATTATCTTTATACAATATTGATAATTTCATATGGTGCTCTTTATCGATGTAGACAAGCGCATCATATCCTTTACCAACTTTGTCTTTACGATATTCATTACCTAAATAATTGATAGCCTTATTGATATGATCTCCAATTTTAACATCAAAGTTTGTATTAATATCACTATCTTTCACTAGGATAATACCTTTTACTGTATTATGTTTATTCTTTACTTTTACAGTTAAATTTTTATGATTTTCATCATTATAAAATTTATATCTATCTAACTTAATATGTTTATTAATTATGTATCCTTCGTTATTAAAGTCCTCATCTAGTTGTACATCATTTATTTTAATATCTGTGAGATCAACTGTTTTTTCATTTTTATAAATTGTTAAACTCATAACGACAATAAAAGAGATAATAGTAAAAATTGTAAATATTATCCATCTATTTTGAATGCGCAAACTTACCACCACTTTTGTCTTAATAAATTTAATATATCATATCCTATATCTTTGCTTCATCAATATTGTAATTTATAAATCTTACATATTTGTTATATATGAAGTAAATATGTTTTTAAACCTTTTGTATTCGCTTTTAATAAAAGTATTATAAATATCTATCACTTTGAAAACTTGTTATACTGATTAAAGTTAACTTAAGGAGGTTTTACTGATGATTAACCTAAAAACATACTTTAATCATAGTCAACCAATCGATGACTATATTGCTAATATGACTGTAAATAAAGATAATGTCTTACACATTTATGAAGCTTTTAATATGCCTTCAAATGATAAAAGAATTAAAGATTTAAAGGATGCTTCATATTCAAAAATCTTAGTAATTAGCGAAGACTGGTGTGGCGATGCAATGATGAATCTACCCATACTAAAACACATTAGCGAATATTTAAATCTTGAAGTGCGAGTTTTCCATAGAGATGAAGATACGCAACTAATTGATCAATATTTAACAAATGGAACTGCTCGTTCAATTCCTATCTTTATCTTTTTAAATGATAATTATGAAGAAGTTAAAGTATGGGGACCTAGAGCAGATGAAGCTCAAAAATTTGTGTCTGAATTAAGAGCACAACATTTTCCAGATAAAGATGCTCCAGATTATGAAACTAAGGAAAAAGAAGTTCATCATGAAATAGCCTCAAAATATAAAACAGATTCTGAATTATGGCGCCATGTGTATGACTCTATTGTTAATAAATTATCAAGTTAATAGGTAGTAAGAAGGAGCGAGACTGAAATCGTATGTAATTTCAAAAATCTTATCGTTCCACTTCGTTAAAGTTATCTAAATTAAAACTGGGACATTTTTTATTAATGTCCCAGTTCTTTTTAGGCTTAAATATCTCTTTTAGCAGCGTATAACAGATTAGCAATAAATAATACTACAATTGAAGCAATTGAGATGAACCATTGCCAATTTGTAAATTTAATATTGTCTGTTGATGATTTCTCAGTTAAATAACTGAATGGGATATACTTAAGTGATTTTTGAATATCGTCTCCCCATTCTGGAATTAAACCGATAAATGGTTGTATGAATGGCACGATGAATACTAAGAATATACCTAATGTGAAAATAACTGCTGGTTTTTGAACGATTAATGTAATTAAAAATAACAATAATCCAAAGAACAGTAAAAAGATTAGGTAGAACCAAATATTAGTTAAAAACTTATCACCATCTATATTTTTACCATCAGTAAATGATTGAATAATTATCATATTGATATAAGTAATGAACGTAAAAATAAATGAAATTAAAATAATTGAAATTGTTTTAGCTATCACATAGCCTATTCTACTTTTCAATTTGTTCATATACAGTTGGATTGTACCTTGAGAATAGTCACGAGTAATAGTTTTAATAACTACGAGTAATCCAAAGAATAGAAACATCCAATTGGCCATTGGTAAAATCATTGAATAATCTACTTTATCACTATTACGTACAAATAAAACTGTCATGCCAGCGAGTAAACCCCAGATAATAATTAAAGCAATATATGTTAAGTAACTTTTAAAGAGACTAATAATATCATATTTTACTAATTGTAAATTCCTCATTTATTTGTCACCTCTTTGATTAATATTAAAGTAAGTATCACGAAGCGAACTTTTACGTGTTTCAAGATATTTAGGATAGATATCTTTTTGCGCAAGTGCTTTGATTAACGCTTGATAATCTTGTTGAGCTTTAATCATTATTTCGCCACTATTTTTGTGAGATTGTAGTACATTAAAGTGCTCTGTTAAGTATTCAAGTGCTACATTAAAGTCTTCTGTATCTACTTTAACTGACGTATAATCTTGTGCGCCGCCGTCTTTCATATTCACATCTTGCACAAAGTTGCCATCTCTTAAGAACACAGCTCTGTCGCAAATCAATTCAATATCCTCAAGTTTATGACTGGAAATTAAGATTTTCATTCCTAATTCATTTACTAATGATTGAATAGTTTCTAATACGTCAATTGAACCATCTGGGTCCATTCCATTTGTTGGTTCATCTAAAATTAAGTACTTAGGTTTATTCATTAGTGAAACTGCAATTGCTAACTTTTGTTTCATACCCATTGAATATTTTTTAACCTTTTTCTTAATATATGGTCTCATGCCAAATGCATCTATAATTTTATCTGCATATTGTTTATCAAAACCATCGCCTAATACTTGCGCAAATAGTCTCAAATTATATAGGCCTGTTTTATTATCATATAACTTTGGATGTTCAATTAAATAACCTACATTTTCATTATCGTTAAGTTGAACTTTTCCTTTAAAATTAATAATATTTCCATTCATTACTTTCATTAAAGTTGTTTTACCAACTCCATTTTTTCCTATTAAACCTACGATTTGGCTTTCTCCAAAATCGAAATTGATATTATCTAAAACATTGTTAGTGCCATATGTTTTAGTGATGTTTTCTAATTTCATCAAAACCCTCCTTCAGTGTTATGAGTATGTTTTTTAATACGTTTTAATTGAATCAAGTAATTGATAGCCATCCAACCGGCGCTAAGGATAAGCACTCCATAATTTAGATACACCATGAATAGGTTACTATTAAATTCATTTTTAAAGACTAATGAATTGATGGCTGAAAAGATAATCATTACTGCAAATGGAATAACTAACATCATTAATATGATGTAAGCTGTATAAGATATGTATTCACGCTTTTTCTCAGTATTTTTATTAAAAGCGATTGGAATACTTAGGAAGTGAACTGCTATAAACGAAATCATCGTTGAATAACGTAAGGAATTAACTTCCACATTTGCCGCTTGGAAATTGTATAAACCGATGATAATTGCACCGATTAATGTAAGTACAATACATGAGATATAATTTGCGTTTAACATATCTTTTTTTGATACTGGCAAACTTTCATAGAACAGATATGAAGTTTTGCCCCCGAGTCTTCTGTTTATTCTAAATAAATGACCTGAGTCGAGTATGCTAATTAACATTAATGTAATAGCTATCGGCGTATAAAAAAGAAATTTTAATTCAAGCTTAGATAACACCATGACATATAGTGGATATATTACAAGTAAAATAAGGTACAAAGCGATTGTCCAACTACGTAATTTAAGATTTCTAATTAACAGTTGTTTCATTGTTTCAACTCACTTTGATGCCCATCTTTATTGATGTTACTATTATCTGATTTCTCTAGAAAAATCATTAATTCTTCAATACTTGGGTGTTTTATATCCACTTGCGATCCAAATAATTCTTTAAAGACCTGTGCATGTTGCGTAAAGCCTAAATATCCAGTTGTCTTTTCTTCTTTATATAGCAATAACTCGTTTAGTTCCTCGTCTAAATCTTTAGAATCACCACGAATAATAAAATGTTCTTCTTGCAATTGGTTACGATATCCTTGTAATTTAACTTCACCATCTTTTAAATAGACTAGATAATCAGCAATTTTTTCTAAATCTGAAATAATATGTGTCGAAATAAATACTGTTTTATTTTCATCGATTAGTTCTGCTTGAAGAATCTCTAGAACTTCATTTCTTACTATTGGATCTAGCCCTGCAGTAGGTTCATCAAAGATAAACAACTCTGCATGATGACTTAGCGCTAATGCTAACGATAGCTTCATCTTCATCCCCGTAGAAAAGTGTTTTATCTTAGTTTTATACGGTAAATTAAATTTAGTTAAATAATGTTGAAATAATGAAGCATCCCACTCGCTATAAAAAGGTGATATTATATTTTCAAGTTTTTTTATTGTCCATTGCTGGTTAAAATAAATTTCAGAATAAACAAAACCTATTTTGTTCTTAATTAGTTGGGGAACTTGAGACATTTTCTTCCCTAAAACTGTTATTTCACCGCTATCACTTGCTAATAAATCCATGATTAAGCGTATAACTGTTGTTTTACCTGCCCCATTTCCACCAATAAAGCCTGTCACAAAACCTTGAGGGACACTGAAGGATACATCTTTTAATGAAAATGTCTTATTATGATAATTAACATTTTTTAATTCGATGGCGTTCATTCTTCTTCCTCCTCATAAATTAAAGTAAGTATTTCCTTTAATTCTTTAAGAGGCATCCCTATAGTTTTAGCTTCTTTAGTAATAGACCGAGCTAAATTCTCAATGACGAAGAATTGTTTTTCTTTTAAGATTGAACTATCTTGCTCTTTAACAAATGTTCCTTTACCGCGAATCGTTGTAACGAAGCCTTCCTTCTCTAAATCTTCGTAAGCACGTTTAGTAGTAATTAAACTTACTCGCAAATCTTTAGCTAATTCCCTCATTGAAGGTAAATGACTTCCCGCTTCAACATAACCTTTTAAAATATTCTCTTTAATTTGTTGTTTAATCTGTTCATATATAGGTCGTTCGCTGCTGTTTTTCAAGATTATCTTCATCGCTGTCCCCCTTCATCAACTGTATATAAACAATATATACACTATATACAGATTTGTAAAGTATTATTACTAAAAATTATGTATATCATAGTTATCATTCCATTTTCTCTATAAGAAAAGACTCTTTAAAAGTGTTCACACTTAAAAAGAGTCTATTAAATAATCATTTTTTATTTTTTCTTCTATCGTTACTTCTATTTATAAATGCACATATCATAAACATAATCGCAGCTAATAATAATTTTACGCCTTGATTCTCATGTCCGGTAGCTTGTAAATAATAACCTACTATAAATAAAATAATTGCTAACCCAACAAAGATCTTTGTTAAATGCTTCATCAATTTCAGTCACCTCAATATCATTATTATAACAAATGAACTATCTTGTATGTATACTTCATCTATTTATTAGAAATTGAAATTTATTGCGCTTATGTTAAAATTGAGATATCCACAGATTACATTACACAACCCCTAACTTGCAGCACCAAGTTAGGGGTTTTAGTGTAAGGTCATCTAATTATCTTTCCACTTTGTTTCTAACCAAATTCGAAAAATAACTAGTATGCCTCCAGTAATTAGTGTCATCATACCATCCAAAACCCACGACATTACACTACACCTCCACAAAGTAAAGTGTCATATCTCTCGATGACCTGTTTCAATTTTAACATAAAAAGCGAACAAATGTTCGGTTTTAAAAGAAAATAATCTTCTCATCCAGGCATCTCATACAAGAACGCTTTATCTTTAGTTCAAATCAAGATATTATAATATTGTATATTAAATTAAAGTGAGGTTATCAATATGAATCCTTTAGCACAAAACTTAAATGATCAACTCGTAGACGCGCGTCCTGAAATCTTAAGTATGCTATCAAGCTTAGGACAAGCAATGTATTATCCTAAAGGCATCTTATCTCAATCAGCTGAAGCCAAATCAACAAAATATAACGCTACAATCGGTATGGCTACATATAAAGACAAAAAAATGTATGCTGATGCTTTATATGGTGTTTATAATCACCTTTCTCCAGATGAAGTCTTTCCATATGCTCCACCTCAAGGCATAGAAGGCTTAAGAGATTTATGGCAACAAAAAATGTTAAAAGAAAATCCTGATTTATCTAAAGAATCAATTAGTCGCCCAATTGTTACTAATGCCTTAACTCATGGCCTTTCATTAGTGGCTGATTTATTTATTGAAAATGGAGATACTCTATTATTACCAGCACACAATTGGGGCAACTATAAATTAATCTTTAATACTCGCCATTCTGCAAATATTGAAACATACTCAATTTTTGATCATGAAGGTCATTACACTACAAATTCTTTAGTTTCTACATTGAAAAATTATAATCAAGATAAAGTTACTTTAATTTTAAATTATCCTAATAATCCAACAGGCTATACACCTACTAGTGAAAAGGTTGCTACAATTGTGTCAGCCATTGAGGAATTAGCTAATAAAGGTACTAAAGTTATCACAGTAGTAGACGATGCTTACTATGGTTTATTCTATGAAGATGTCTATAAACAATCCATTTTCACAGCAATTAATAATCTTAATAATAACAACATCTTACCTATCCGTTTAGACGGTGCGACAAAAGAATTCTTTGCTTGGGGATTACGTGTTGGATTTATTACATTTGGTGTAAATAATGAAACTGCTAAAGACGTATTGGAAGCTAAAGTTAAAGGGCTTATCAGAAGTAATATTTCAAGCGGTCCTATGCCTTCTCAAAGCGCAATTAAATATGTTCTTGAAAATCATGAACAATTTGATAAAGAAATTCAACATAATATTGATACATTGCATGAACGCTACAAAGTCACTAAAGACGTGGTTTATGATGATAAATACAAAGACCACTGGCAAGCTTACGACTTCAACTCAGGCTATTTCATGGCTATTAAAGTAAAAGGTGTAAACCCTGAAGAGTTACGTGAGCACTTAATTAATAAATATTCAATTGGTGTGATTGCGTTAAACGATACAGATATTCGTATTGCATTTAGTTGCGTTGAAAAAGATGACATTCCACATGTATTCGATTCAATCGCACAAGCCATCGATGATCTAAAATAATATTATATAATATATAAATATGCATCCGAAAAGTGAGACGGAAGTCGCCTTTCGGATGCTTTTTACTGTTTAAAATTAATTATTTCTTTTCACTAAAAAATTCAGTATTAACCATATTACTTGAATCAAAAATGGTACGCTAAATAATCCAATTAATAACCATATAAATGCCATAGATTCCCTGTGTGTAGCAGTAATTAAACCATTATTTAAAGAATATATTATTATAGCTAAAAGTAATATAAGCCAAAATACAGTTATCCCCCACCAAAGTATCCATGATAACTTCGATAACTTCATTTAACCATCTCCTTTTATTACTACCATATCATTTAAACAAGAATCATGATCGCATAAAAAACGTTTCCCACGAGTTTAATTTACTCATGAGAAACGTCTTATAAAAATTAATTAAAATGTTTTTTATAAAATCTGTTACAGTTTCAATAGCTTTATTACAACTTTCACAGAATTATGTTACTTATATAACAAAGCTTTTAAAGCTAGATTTTGACTTTAAATCATATCATTATTTTAAGTTTTTATATTCTATTAATACATAATAATATTATTGTTTTTAAGCGTGCATACACTCATCAATGAATTTAAAACATTAATGTCCTTTATGCTTTTCTTTAGCTTTATTTTTCTTAATTTGTCTCTTTCTCTCTTTAATTAAATCTCTATTCGCCTTACCTTTCTTCTTAGATTGTTTTTTATTTAATTTTTGCTCTTCTTTTATAGCTATTTGAGCTTTAGTAAAATCTTTTTTCATTTTTTGTTCTTTTGCTACTTTTCTTTGTAACCTTTTCGGGTTAATTTTTCGTTTTTTCTCTTTAGTTCTTACACTTGTTTGCGTATTGTCGATTATTACTAATAAATAATTCTCGATAAAATAAAAGATTTCTTCCTCATTTGATTCTGAACCAAAGGTAAACTTTGCAAATTTAGATTTATTTCCTACTTTGTATTCAACTAACCCAATAAAGAATTAACCATCATGAAATATAGATAGCTCCATGCTATCCCTCCTCTTAAATATTTCAGAAATGAGGGACGACCTGAGGAGGAAGGTTACTGACAGATACCTCTATCTGTATTGGGACTACCAACCCAATTGTGTTTTTACATTTCTATAACTAGTTTAAAATAAATAGTAAAAATTTCAATAGTATAATCAATCTACTTACACTATGTAACCACTAATTTCATATCCGTCCATTGGATTTTTTCCATTTCAGTAAACTTAATATTTTTATAAACTTTAACATTATATTTCATATAGATAATGATTCTATCTTTTTATTCATTATAATATTTTTTCATCTAGTTTTACTTTTAAGTACGCACTACCTATTATGATTACTATACTAATAACTATATAAACTTTTTTACCTTTCAAACGTTCATTCCTCTGATATGAATTAATAGCTAAGTTTTATAATAAAAATAACATATATCAAAAATTTTCTACTACATCTTTTAAATAGTCTTATGGTAAAACATATGAGTATGAATTTGCATTTTATTAAATAATACAAAAAACGTTTCCCACGAGTTTAATTTATTCATGAGAAACGTCTTATAAAAATTATTTAAAAGATTTTAAGTCAACAAACCTATATTACATCATACCTAGCCATATATCATTGTGAAAACGAATTTACATAGACATATGTGTGCAAACTTTATAAATTTTTTGTAAATCCAACTGTAGTATTATAATAACCACTATTATTATATAAATTGTGAGCCGCTAATCTCTCTTTTCTATCACCGCTATTAAGTGTTATAACTTTGCAATTTAATTGTTTAGAAAAATTTTCGGATTCACGTAATAATTTATTGCCGAGACCTAGACCTCTATAATTAGAATTTATAACAAACGCAAGTACTCTCATATACTTTCCATTTCTTTCATAAAACAACATTTTACACATACCAGATAAGCCAATAATTTTATTGTTTTTAATTAATAATAGTAAATAATAATCTTTATGGTTATGTATTTCAGTTAGTCTCTCTATCAATTCATTTCTATTTGGTGAATATCCCAAATCTTTAAATAATTCACTCAACTCATCTAACTTTTCAAAATCGTCTTCATTAAATAATCTAGTATATACACTCATTAAATATTTTTACCCCTTATCTGTATCCTATGTACTTTTCTTTTTATAATATTTTTCTTTTTCATCAAGTTTTACTTTTAAGTACGCACTACCTAATACGATTACTATACTAAAAACTATAATAACTATATAAACTTTTTTCTATTCAAAACGTTCATTTCTCTGATGTGAATTAATAGTTAAGCTTTATAATAAAATAACATATATCAAAAATTTTCTTCTACATCTTTTAAATGGTCTTATGGTAAAACATATGAGTTCACATTTTTTTAAATAATAAAAAAACGTTTCCCACGAGTTTAATTTACTCATGAGAAACGTCTTAAAAAATGATTTTAAAGGTTTTAGGTCAATGTCCCTATATTACATCATACCAGGCATGCCGCCCATACCTGGTTTATCATTGCTATCAGGTTCTGGGATATTAGCAACTACTGCTTCAGTTGTTAAGAACATTGCAGCTACACTTGCCGCATGTTGTAATGCTGAGCGTGTTACTTTAGTAGGGTCTACAATACCTTCTTCAAGCATATTGACCCATTCATTTGTTGCTGCGTTGAAACCTACACCTGCATCTGCATTTTTAAGTCTTTCAACAATAACTGAACCTTCAAGTCCAGCATTTTCAGCAATTTGGCGAACTGGTGCAGATAACGCTTTAAGCACGATATTTACGCCAGTAGCAACATCGCCTTCTGCATCGATGTCATTCACTTTATTATAGATATTAACTAGTGCTGTACCACCACCTGCTACAATACCTTCTTCTACTGCAGCACGTGTTGAGTTTAATGCGTCTTCAATACGTAATTTACGTTCTTTCAATTCTGTTTCTGATGCTGCGCCAACTTTAATTACCGCTACACCGCCAGCTAATTTAGCTAAACGCTCTTGTAATTTTTCTCTATCGAAGTCTGAATCAGTTTCTTCAATTTGAGATTTGATTTGGCTTACACGAGCATCGATACTGTTATCATCGCCATCACCATCAACTACTGTAGTGTTGTCTTTAGTAACTTCAACTTTATTTGCACTACCAAGCATATCAAGAGACGCATCTTTTAATTCTAATCCTAAGTCATTCGTAATTACAGTCGCACCTGTTAAGATAGCTAAATCTTCTAACATTGCTTTACGACGGTCACCAAAGCCAGGAGCTTTAACTGCAACTGCTGTAAATGTGCCACGCATACGGTTTAAGACGATATTAGTTAACGCATCGCCTTCAACTTCATCTGCCACAATTAAGATTGGACGACTAGATTGAACGACTTGTTCTAATAAAGGTAAGATATCTTGAAATGAAGAAATTTTCTTATCAGTCACTAAGATATAAGGTCTTTCTAACTCAGCAATCATTTTATCTGAATCAGTAACCATATATGGAGATTGGTAACCTCTATCAAATTGCATACCTTCTACAACTTCTAATTCAGTATCTAAACCATTAGATTCTTCAATAGTAATAACACCGTCATTACCAACTTTATCCATTGCTTCTGAAATGTATTTACCGATTTCTTCATCCGCTGCAGAAATAGCACCTACTTGCGCAATTTCATTTTTATTTTCAACTTTTTGAGAAATATCATTTAATGCTTCAACAGCTACTCTTACTGCTTTATCAATACCTTGACGTAAACCTACAGGGTTCGCACCACTTGTTACGTTTTTTAGACCTTCTTGAATCATAGCTTGAGCTAATACAGTAGCTGTAGTTGTACCGTCACCGGCAATTTCATTTGTTTTATTAGCCACTTCTTGAACTAATTTCGCACCCATATTTTCATATGGATCTTCTAATTCGATTTCTTTAGCGATTGTTACACCGTCATTAGTAATTAAAGGCGCTACGTATTCTTTGTCTAAGACAACATTACGTCCTTTAGGTCCAATTGTTACTTTCACAGCATTCGCTAATTTATCTACCCCGCGTAACATTGCTTGACGCGCATCTTCTGAAAATTTAAGATCTTTAGCCATTCATTTTACCTCCATTATTGCTTAAAATTTTTCAATATCGTTTTATATTTTATTTTTCAATGATTGCTAGTAAATCATCTGCGTTTAGAATTAAATGTGTTTCATCGCCACGTTTTACTTCAGTACCAGCATATTCTTGGAATACAACTGTGTCGCCTTCTTTAACCTCTGGAGCAACTTTTTCACCATTATCTAAAAGGCGTCCTGAACCTATGGCCACGACTACACCTTCATTTGACTTTTCTTTTGCGCTATCAGTTAATACGATTCCACTTTTAGTTGTTTGTTCTTGTTCTTTTCTTTCGATAATCACACGATTTCCTAATGGTTTAAGCATGATTGTTCCTCCTTAACGGGTCATTTTTAGCACTTAAATATCACAAGTGCTAATCTATCATTTATATTAATCAAAGTTGGTCAATATTTCAAGCGATATGATTCTATTATACTTTGTATATAACTTAAATTTACGATAAACTAATTGAAGTTGAAATTCTAATTTGGAGGTTACAAATGGCACGAATTTGGGTAGCAAGTTTAACATTAGTTATATACGCATTAGCACAATTTTTACCCCTGATGTTACAACAAACCCCGCTTTTTAGTGATTTATCAGGAATGGCGTTAGCCAAAGCTAATATATATACACAAGTCATACTCTTTATCATAGCTGCAATTTTAATCATTTGGTTAAATTTAATTATTAAGAATCCAACTTCTCTTGAAAAAGGATTCAAAGAACCTAAGCGCTATATCATGCCTTGGGCGTTGTTAGGGTTTGTGATAGTGATGGTCTATCAGATTATGGCCGGTGTCATTAACATGTGGATTTTCGGTCAACCACAACAAAGTCCAAATACTCAAAAAATCATGGCTATCGCAAGACAACTACCTATTTTTATACTTCTTATTTCTTGTGTAGGTCCAATACTTGAAGAATATGTCTTCAGAAAAGTTTTATTTGGTGAAATATATAATAAAATCAAAGGTAATAGAATTGTTGCTTTCTTAATAGCTTCTATTATAAGTTCACTACTTTTCGCACTCGCACATGATGATATGAAATTCCTCCTTATCTACTTTGGAATGGGAATGTTATTCTCACTAGCATATGTATTAACAAAACGTATCGCAGTACCTATCTTCATACATATGTTCCAAAATGGCCTTGTCGTTATCATGCAGTATTTCTTTGGAGACACATTAAAAAATTTACAAGAACAAACTAATTTTATTTTTCATCTTCTATTTTAAGTCACATAAATACGCATCTTATCTGCCCTATCCTTTAACAGCAGATTGAGATGCGTTATTTATTATGTGGATTTTTTAAAACGTTTATAAAGATAAGCTCCTGTGACACCAGCAAAGATAATTATAATAGAAGTAATCAATGCGATATTAATATTCTTATATTTATCATTATTATTATTTGCAGACTCTTTATCATCCTCATTTGAATCAATGATTTTATCTTGATCATGACTATGAATATCCGCTTCTTCATCGGATTTTTTATCGCTCGGTTTTTTCAAGTCTGGCATAGAACCTATTTCACCAGTAATCAGTGCTAGCACTTGTTCATCTAAATTTTTATAATAGTTCTTAGCATTTAAAGGATTAAAGTATTCAAATCTAAAATAGTTAGAATCTCTTTGTAGCGAATTTAAATATTCATTATTAAAAGACTGTTTTCTAAACAATCTATAGAAGTCTTGATCAGTTACATATTCCTCATTATTACCTAAACGATTGATTTGATTAATAATAAATGGATTATATTTATATGAACCTGTGGCTAAACTTTGAAATCTATTCAACAATGTAGCGGTAGAATTATCATTTCTGCCTCTGTAATTAACGTTACCATTGTCATCATAATTATTATTGTTAGCATGTGAATACCCATTAGATAAATCATCACCGTAATGCCATTGATGACGATTTGAGCTATTCATTGAAAAATCATTCTTGTCATTGTGTTGATTAGTATTATTTTGACTGCCATTGTGATAATGAGGATAAACATGATGAATAACTGAATCAGTCACATTATTATGTTGTTCATTGTAGCCATTCTGAACATTCTTATGTGATTGCTTAGTTCCGGATGTTTGTGAATGATTGACGTTTGAGTGATTTCCTTGAGAACCATTATTCGTATTTGAGTTATTATTATTTGAAGTGTGAGAACCATGCTGATTATCAGTACGATGTTCAGTATTCCCATTCGACGTATTTGAACCATTATTTTTACCTGATGAATTGCCATTATGCTTAGGTGGTTGATGAGAATTATTAGAATTCGAATGGTTATCGCCTTTGCTTGGCTCTTCCTTACTTGGTTCTTCCTTGCTTGGTTCCTCTTTACTTGGCTCTTCTTTACTTGGCTCTTCTTTACTTGGCTCTTCTTTACTTGGCTCTTCTTTACTTGGTTCTTCTTTACTTGGTTCTTCTTTACTTGGCTCTTCTTTACTTGGTTCTTCTTTGCTTGGCTCTTCCTTACTTGGTTCTTCTTTACTTGATGCCTCTTCACTAGAGGTATTGTCTTCTGTACTACTATTATCAGTGTTTCCTTGAGGCTTCTCATCTTTGCTTACATCAGTAGTTGTGTCTGGATTATTATCTTGAGTACTATCTTCTTTTTGATTAATTGTACCCGCTTGTTGAGAGCTAGGTTCTTTATTTCCATTTGTATCGCCTTCTTGTTGAGAAGAACTGTCTGGAGAGAGTTGACTCTCGTTATCAATAGAATTACTTGGTTCATTAGTATTTTGAGCATTTTCAGATTCATTCATTGAATCATCATTAGACGCTTTAGAAGTATCAGATTGATTACTTTGATTAGCTTCTTGGTCTTTAACATGCGTGTTTGCCTTGTCAGTAGATTCTTCTGCATAACCTTGGTGACCAATCAAAGTTGTCCCAATCGCTAAAGCGATACTAGTATGCGCTATTTTCTTTTTCATCAATCTTCACCTCCTCATGTCTCTTATCAATTCTAGTATAAAGAATAAAATTAAAGAATGCATTCATATACACTGAATGAAAAAGAATATTAATATTTTTGACATTTTTTGTTATATAATATTTTACTTATTTCGGTATAATATTTATACTTAGAGTGTATCTTAAAACAAAGGAGACAGATATTATGGGTTTATTTAACAAAGAAAATACAAAACCATTTTTAAAAGAAGTAGAAAACAGACGTACGATTTATAATACTGAAACAACAATTTCTATTAAAGATCAAGAACTAGAGGAAATTATTGAATAAGTGGTAAAATTCACACCTTCAGCATTTAACTCACAATCAACACGTATTGTTTTACTATTAAATGATCAACACAATAAATTCTGGGATAACACTAAAGTTGCATTAAAAAATAAAATGGGAGCAGATCGTGATTTTGCGCCTACAGAACAACGTATTGATGGATTTAAACATTCTTACGGTACAATTCTTTATTTCGAAGATAAAGATGTTATTAAATCATTAGAAGAAAAAATGCCAAACTATGCAGATTACTTTGAATCATGGTCAGTTCAAGCGAATGCAATGCACCAATTCGCAATTTGGATGGCATTAAGTTCAAAAGGTATTGGCGCTTCATTACAACATTATAATCCATTAGTTGATGAAGTTACTGCAAGAGAATTTGATATTCCATCTTCATGGAAATTAATCGCTCAAATGCCATTTGGTGATATTCGCGAACAAGCTGGCGAAAAAGAAATACAACCTACTGAAGATCGTATTATTATTAGAAAATAATCGTTTCTTCTCTAATAACAGTCTGGGACATGTCATTGTCCTGGACTGTTTTATTATGTAAAAAATATCTCAATTTTTGATTTTCAAAGCTTCCTTTAGTAAATTAGAATTAATCTAGCAATGAGGGGCGATAATGATGAAGATTCAAGTATTTCAGTTTTGTGTGGAATATGGTGATGTAGAAAAAAATGAACAAAAAATAAAAAATTGGTTCGATAAAGAACTAAATCCTGAAACTGAAGTTGTGGTTTTACCAGAAATGTGGAATAACGGTTATGCATTAGATCAACTAACTGATAAAGCAGATAAAGAATTAAGCCGTAGCTTCCCTTTTATTCAAGATTTAGCTCAAAAGCATAACGTAGATATTGTAGCTGGGTCAGTATCAAATAGTCGAAACGGTAAAATTTATAATACTGCCTTTACTGTATCGAATGAAGGTCATCGAATCAGTAAATACGATAAAGTTCATCTCGTGCCTATGTTAAATGAACCGACATATTTAGAAGATGGCAAAGCAGTGCCAGAACCTTTTACATTGTCTTCAGGCGTTTCCGTAACACAAATTATTTGTTATGATTTACGTTTTCCAGAGTTATTAAGATATCCTGCTAGAAAAGGCGCACAAATTGGGTTTTATGTAGCACAATGGCCTACTGCACGTTTAAATCATTGGAGAGTGTTGTTACAAGCTAGAGCTATTGAAAATGATATGTTTATTGTAGCTTGTAATGGTACAGGTAATGATGGAAACACTGATTATGCCGGCCATTCAATGATTATTAATCCTAATGGAGGTATCTTGGCAGAACTAGGACAGGAAGAAGATAGCATTTATGCCGAACTTGACTTAAATGAAGTAGACACTCAAAGAAAGAATATTCCAGTCTTTGAAAATTTAAAACTAGAGATGTATAAATAAGAATCGGTCAACTTAAAAAGTCGTGAGTTTGGGAGGGACTCACGACTTCAACTTGTTATTAAGGGAATGTTTTTACAGTTAATTATAACTTTTGGGGATGTTATTAATTATGAAAATTGTTCATTTCAGTAAATACTTAAATTTACGATAGCTCACACTTTGAAAACAACTAACTTCTATATTTAATAATAGCTAAGTTAATTATCTTCCACTGAGTTTAAAACTTCAGCGAACGTTTACACATATTCATTAATAAGTTGGGAGGGCTTATTAATGAATGTAATCTACTACACGAAGAAAACAAAGTTAAATGAATACTTTACAATGAAATTTACAATATCGACAATGCGCATTAAAACATTATCGATAACGAAGCATTAACTAAAGTTCATCAACACTCCTTCCAACTACAAGCAAAGGTTAGCATGATTTTGCAACTACAAACAAAACCACTTAAAACCCTTACCAAAACAAAAAATAATAATTTTAAAGACTAAGATTATTAAGTTTTTATCACATCTATGTGATATAAGTTTATTAAATCATATGTTTCATTTTATTTTTTAATTATTTCTCAACTTACAATTTTTCCTGCTAAATTGTAAGTTTTTATATGTTAAAATATTACATATAAATTATTTTCGACAGTTAAGTATTTTTTTCAAACAGTTACGCATTAGTCCCCAGACTGGTTGCACTAAATTGTATAATAGCTACAAGGAGAGTGGCACGATATTGAAAGCAATTGATAAAAAGATTGAGCAATTTGCAAATTACTTACAAAAGAGAAACAACCTTGATCACATTCAATTTTTAAAAGTGCGTTTAGGGTTACAAGTCGCGGTAAGTAATATTGCAAAAACAATTGTAACTTATGGTGCTGCGCTCATATTCCACACATTTCTATACACTCTTATAACACATGTTTGTTACTTTTTAGTTAGACACTATGCACATGGGGCTCATGCGAAATCATCGCTGCTATGTCATATTCAAAATTTAATTTTGTTTGTTGCATTACCAGCAATGGTTGCCTTTTTTCAAGTAAATGTGGGTATAATGTATACGGTTGCATTACTAGGGTTGGTACTTATAGTGATATTGGCGCCAAGCGCTACTAAAAAACAACCGATACCTCCCCCTTTAGTAAAACGAAAAAAGGTTTTAGCAATCATTCTTACAGTAATTTTGATAATTATTTCTTTTGTAGTACCAGAACCATTTAAACAATTAATTTTATTAGGAGTAACTCTTGAAAGTATTACTCTACTACCAATCTTTTTTCCTGAGGAGGATAAATAATTATGATGTTTTTTGCTGATTTATTTTTCAAATTTTTCACTGCTATTTTAGAAACTCTTGGTAATGTTGCTGCTTACAAACCATGCTTTGGTTATTTTGATGAAGCTGAAGTGCCAGAAGAATTAACTAACTTAAAAAGATAATATTCGTTAGAGAGTGTGGGAGAAATATGGATGTAATATCTAATGTGCCATTAGCTTTTTTTCAAGGATTTCTCTTATTTTTAATCGCTAAAATCATTTTAGACATAAAGTATACTTTAAGGGATTATTTAGCCATTTTAGTGGTTATAATCCCTTCTGCTTTTTTATATTATTTTATAGGTAGTATCTCAATTTTATACTTACTGATAGGTTGCGGATGCATCTTATATACCAAGGTAAAGCTTTATTCAGTAATAGCGGTTCTAAGCAGTGCTATCTTAATGTTTACTAGTAATTTTGTAGGTTTTTTAGTTGTAGTCTTTTTAGAAAAAATCGTACATAACACCTTAGTGGTTTTCGTGCTATTTATTATAGCTTTTTCTATCATTTCAATAGGACTCGCTTATTCATTTAGATTTTTACTAAAAAAATTAAAACAATCTTACTTATCTATTAATAGTACATATCTAACGGTTATTTCTGCAGTTTTAATCTTATCTTTTATAATTTTGTATGCTTATTCGCATATTACGAATGTAAGCGAAAATTCGATTAAATTATACGGCCTTATTTTCATTGGAATTATTTTTTCATTCACTATCATAATCACCTTCATTTCTCACTATACGTTACGTGAACTTCGTTATAAACGTAATGTTCAAGAGATTGAAACGTATTATGAATATACGTTACAAATCGAAGCAATTAATAATGAAATGCGGAAATTCAGACATGATTACGTGAATATTTTAACCACTATGTCGGAGTATATTAGAGAAAATGATATGAATGGCTTAAAAGAATACTTTGAAGACAATATCGTGCCGATGAAAGATAATCTGCAGATGAATTCGATTAAAATTAATGGTACTGAGAATTTAAAAGTACGAGCAATTAAAGGTCTCGTGACTACTAAGATTCTACAAGCTCAAGAAAAGAACATTCCTATTAGTATTGAGGTGCCAGAGTTAGTTGAACATATTGAAATGAATACGATTAATTTAAGTCGAGTGATTGGCATTATTATAGACAATGCTATAGAAGCGTCAGAAGATCTTGATGATGCCCTAATCAGAATTGCCTTTATCAATACCGAAGCCTCTGTCATGTTTATTGTGATGAACAAATGTAAAGAGAATATGCCACGTATTCACGAGTTGTTCCAAGAGCGCTTTTCAACTAAAGGAGAAAACCGTGGCTTAGGTTTAAGTACTTTGAAAGAAATTACAGATTCTACGGAAAATGTGTTATTAGACACTACCATCGAGAATGAATATTTCGTTCAAAAAGTAGAAATTATAAATAATATGTCATAAGGACGTGATATCTTGAAAATATTCATTTGTGAAGATGATGTTAAACAACGTGAAAATATGGTTTCAATTATTAATAATTACATAATGATTGAAGAGAAACCTATGGAAATCGCATTAGCTACAGATGATCCTTATGAAATTATCGAAAAGTCTAAAGAAACGAACGATGTAGGCTGTTACTTTTTAGATATTCAATTAGAAGCAGATATGAATGGAATCAAATTAGGGAGCGAGATACGTAGGTATGACCCTATTGGAAACATTATATTTGTGACTAGCCATAGTGAATTAACATATTTAACGTTTATTTATAAAGTATCGGCAATGGACTTCATTTTTAAAGATGATCCTGATCAATTAAAATCAAGAATTATTGATTGTTTAGAAACCGCACATACACGTTTAAAATTACTATCTAAAGAAAGTACGATTGAAACTATTGAATTAAAACGTGGCAGTAATTCAATTTATGTACAGTACGATGATGTGATGTTTTTCGAATCATCATCTAAATCTCATCGTCTCATTGCGCATCTTGATAATCGTCAAATCGAATTTTACGGTAACCTGAAAGAATTAGCGCAATTAGATGACCGCTTCTTTAGATGTCATAATAGTTTTGTAGTTAACCGTCACAATATAGAGTCGATTGATTCTAAAGAACGAGTGGTTAATTTTAAAAATGGCGAACACTGTTATGCTTCAGTTCGTAATGTTAAAAAAATATAATACATTAAAGCCAGCTGTTATCTTAATTATCAGCTGGCTTTATATTTATATGTTATTGTCTAAGTTCTTTCTCAACTTCTTCAAGTGTAGGGATACTTTCAATTGCGCCATATTGTGTAGCTACTTTAGCGGCTACTAAGTTACTAAACTCGAGGATGTTTTGTCCTTCATTTTCAAAAAGATCAGAAATAGTTGTGGTAGTACTGTTCAATATTCTACTTATTGCTGCGCCTATAAAGGCATCTCCAGCACCGGTTGTATCAATCGCTTTGACTTTGAAACCGTCATGATGAATGCTTGTGCCATCTTTAAGAATGATGCTTGCGCCTTTTGCACCTTGAGTGTAAATAACAGCTTCCACACTTCCTTGGAACAACGACTGTATCGCTCGTTGTTCATCTTGTTCTCCAGTTATAAATTCAATTTCTTCGTCAGAGACTTTTATAATATTAGCTTTAGGGATAAATTCTTGGATGGCTTGTTTACATGCTTCAGCGCTATCCCATAAAGGTAAGCGTACATTAGGGTCAAAGACGATTGTCCCCTCTGCTGCTTTAAATTTCTCAATCATCGTTCTATGTGCTTCTTTCATCTCACTTTCAACTAAATCGACTGAACAGAAGTGCATGATATCATTTTGATTAATTGTTATGTCATCTAAATATGCTGGCTTATACAGCATATCTGCTGAAGGTTTACGATAGAATGAGAAGTCCCGTTGTCCATCTTCTTTTAAACTCACAAATGCAAGAGCAGTATTAGCTATTTCTGTGCGTTTAATATATTGTGTCCCTACACCAATTTTATTGAGCGTCTCTACTATAATGTCCCCAAATGCGTCATTTCCCAGTTGTGTAACCATTTCAGCGTGTCCACCTAGTTTCTGTACCACACAGGCTACATTCGCTGGTGCACCCCCTACTTGGCGACTAAATTGTTCAACATCTTTTAATTCAGAATTTGTCACATTTGGAATAAAATCGATTAATGCTTCACCTAATGCATATAATGTTCTCATTTAATCCTCACCTTTAAGTTCATATTTTGTAAACTCTAAATAGACTTGTCTTGATTCAGTTGATGTCTTGATGCCTGTTGAAATGTCATCAGGAAAAATTCTTGAAGTAAGCACGCGTTCTCCATCATTACAAAATATTTCGATACTTGAGGTATCTACAAAAATTTGTAGTTGCTTTAACGGAGTATCTAAGGTAGTACGTCTTGTTACATCTTCTACATTATCTGGTAATAAGCCACTTTCAGAACGATCCAACGTGATAGTTTGTTGCTTACTATTGTACGTAATTAAAGTCGAATTTAATTTAGAAGTACGTAATTCAAAATAAAGTTCTGATGCTTCATTTTCCAATATATCAATGATTAGTTCATATTGTTTACCCTCATAAGGTCTTAGTGTAGTTGGAAATTTATTAGCATAGCCTAGTGCTGTTTCTTTATTTCGTCGTAATTTCTCTAGTGCTTTAAGCGGGCGTTGACGTAATTTGCCATCTTCAATAGTTAGTTCTCTTGGTATTGTTAAACAATGTGCCCATCCTTCACTATCAGTAGGATAATTGATTTCAGGTAAGCCCATCCAACCAATTAAAATACGTTTCCCATGTTCATCAGTAAACGTTTGAGGAGCATAGAAATCGAAACCATTATCAAGTTCTATAAATTCACCATGATTGAACTGAAGTGTTTCTAAGTCTAAATTTCCAATTAGATATCCCGATTGATAAATATTTCTAAATTTATCACCTTGAGCGTCAATACCTTGAGGACTAAATAAGATAACATCTTTATTATCTAATTCGAAGTAATCTGGACATTCCCACATAAAACCAAAGTCTTCTAGCTCAGTCTTCAACTCTCCTACTAATGTCCATTCCTCAAGCTGATTGTTCTCGGCTTTATATAGTAATAGTCGTCCTAGTTCTTCATTATTCTGTACACCTATAATCGCATAATACTGACCGTCTTTTTGAAATACTTTTGGATCTCGAAAATGACTAGTGTAACCCTCAGGTTGATGAGCTATGACTGGCTTGTCCAGTTTTTTAACAGTTCCATCTTCTTCTACTTTCGCTAGCATTTGACTCGCTACTCGATTCCAAGATTCATCTCGATGGTTACCGGTATACATATAATACAGTTGCCCTTCATATTCAAAAGCGCTACCACTATAGACGCCATGACTGTCATATAGCGTATCTGGCTTTAAGATAGCACCTTGAGGCTCAAAGGTTACTAAATCTTCACTAGTGTAATTAAACCAGTATTTTAACCCGTGAACAGCTCCTAAAGGAAACCACTGATGTGATACATAATATTTGCCCTTAAAATAGATTAATCCGTTTGGATCGTTAAGTAAGCCTGTTTCAGGTTGAATGTGAAATGTCTGACGATACATTGACGTTTCGACTTGTTGCTTTAAAGTATCTAGTTGTGATTGATCTACGTCTTCCAAACGACGATAGCGTTCTTCTCTTGACCACTCTGTCATATTAATCCTCCATTTATAGACAAATTGATATCTTCTTTATCTCTATTTTAGCATTGCGCATGGTATCGGTTCCATATATTTTAAATAAATACTTCTATTTTTTATATCTCAATCGATAATACCGTTTCTTGAACTACATTTTTTGAGAAAATTAATTCATGTAATTGTTTCATTGCTTGTTTACCAGCTTCAAAGTAATTAAATTTAACTGTTTTAATCGTTGGAGATACCAGTTGTGTCATCAGGTCTCCTCCAAAGCCATATATTTGTGGCATATCAGAACTATCGCCACTTTCAGAACAATACTTATGAATAGCTAACGCAATAGAATCTGTAGCCCCTATAAGAACATCCATTTTAGGTAAATCTTTTAATACTTCGGCTACGTCACGCATCGCCTCTTCATATTGGAACGACGTTTTAAAGAGCCGTGGTTTAATCTTATATGCGTGTAGCTCATCGATAATTCCTTGTTTCCGCTTCACACCTACTGCGATATCGTCTTCACTCACTCCAAAGAAACACGCTTCACGTAGTTGTTGTTGACCAATACGAGTACCCACGAGTTGACCTGCTTGGTAGTCGTCATGAATGACGCTATGTAATTTATCATGAGCTTGACCTACTAATATAACCGGCACATCTATCTTATCAATGACCTCTAAATGTTGAGCCGTTAAAGTAGTAGCCATTAGCACAATACCGTCTACTTTACTTCTCGAAAATGTTTCAAGTGCCATAATCTCAGCTTGAACATCTAAGCCAGTATAGTTTAATAGCAATTGATATTGATGTTCCTGACATACATCTACGATACCTTTTATCGTTTCATCAACAGCATGTGAATTCATTCTCGGTATGATGGCTCCGATTAAATTCGTATGTTTGGCTCTTAAACTTTGGGCAAATTGATTGGGTTGATAATTATGTTCAGCAATAATACGACTTAATTTTTCTTTAGTATGTGGACTGACTGATCCATCATTTAGGAAGCGGGAGACCGTACTTTTAGACACTCCCGCTAGCTTTGCGATATCTGATATATTTTTCATTAGTATAATCACCTAAATTAGTAACAATTTAAGATATATTTTATCACATATATAATCACTCAAAGTAAAATTTTGTTATAGTTTTTGAATTTTAAATGAAAATAATTAATATCTTTTATTTAATTTATTAAGTTCACCGTAGAAGTAAGCTTTTTCTCCATGAACAAGTTGATCTAAACCTCTCTCATTTTCTTCTTTAGTTATCGCTAATGGTGTACATTTTTGTAGTACTTTTCCAATTATCCAAGTTAAAACAATAGTATATAAGACAACCACTACCACTGCACTTAATTGAATTAATACTGTATGTAAATGGCCGTTGTAAACGAAACCATTGATAACATCAGGATTAACTTCTTTCGATTGAAATACGCCGGTTAAGACTGCTCCTACTACGCCACCAGCTCCATGGATACCAAATGCATCTAATGTATCATTATATTTAAATTTTTCTTTAATCACATTAATTACAATGTAGCAAACGACGCCACCAATCATAGAAATAATATAGGCATTAAAATAATTAACGTAACCAGCAGCCGGTGTAATCGCTACTAAACCAGCAAGCATACCTGATAACAACCCAAGTAAACTCAATTTTCTAGTCAAAATATATTCGAGCACTAACCAACTAAAAGCGCCACCACTCGCTGCAATGACAGTATTCACAAATGAAACAAGCGCGATATTGTTGAATGCGTAGGCACTGCCAGTATTAAATCCATACCATCCTATCCATACTAAAATACCACCAATTAAAGTAATTAATAAATTATGCGGTTGGATTTTTTCAGTGTCTTTATTTTTGCCGAGCATTATAGCAAGAATAAGTCCTGATACACCTGAGGTAATATGTGCAACTGTTCCTCCGGCATAATCAAGTGCATCTAGTTGTTGAATCCAACCGCCACCCCACACCCAATGTGCTACTGGAGAATAAATCAGTACCACCCAAACTAAAATAAAAATAATAAATGGGATAAATTTCATACGTTCTGCAATAGAGCCTGAGAGTATTGAAATAGCAATCGTGCAGAACATCATTTGGAATAACATAAACAAAGCGAATGGGATATGCGGACTTAATTGTTCATTAATACCAAATCCTACATGTTGTAACCCTAAAAATTCAAAATCTCCTATCACTAGATTCCCTGTTCCAAAACTTAATGAGAATCCAACCGTAATCCATACGAAAGTAACGATAATCATTGCTGCCATACTTTGCATTACTGTATTAAGTACGTTCTTCGATTGGACAAGCCCTCCGTAAAAAAGACTTAATCCTGGTGTCATAAGCCATACGAGTAAAGTACAAAGAAATAAAAAAATTGTGTCATCCATCTTCATTATTACCACTTCCTTTGAAAATATCATAATGATACATTTCGAAGTTGGCAAAAATACGTAAGATAAAATGACACAATTTGTAACTAAATATAACATAATCATATTGGGACTTGTTAATCTTTTCAATTATTAAAAATTGATTACTAGCGTCCCAACTGAATTAAATTTATCACATCATTATGCTTTTTGAACTGTAATCGTCCATGAAGCGTCGTCAAGTTGTTCATAATTTGTAACAGGATAACCTTGTTCAGCTGCCCAGTTAGGAATCGCTTCAGTGGCTTGTGTGCAGTCGAAATCAATTTTTAATTCATCGCCATTATCTAATGACTGCATTTTCTTTTGTGCTTCGATTAATGGGAATGGACATACCATACCTACTGTACCTAATTCATATAACATCTTTATTCCTCCTTAAAATTTAAGTCGTTTGAGGTTGTTGTGATACAGATTGAGTAGATTGTTTTTGTAACTTTTTCATAGGTCTTACAAAAATGAAATAACTCATAAACCAAGTACCTAAAATCATAGATACTAAACCAATCCAACCTTGCCAGCTTAACGCTGCTGTTTCAACTAGACCATTACCAATTGAACAACCGCCTGCTACTGAAGCACCGAATCCCATGCAGATGCCTCCGATAGCACTGTTACGGATTGTAATTTTGTCTGGTAAACGCCATTTAAATTCTTTAGCACCTCTAGCCGCTATATATGAACCAGCAAATATTCCTAGGATTAAAAATACACCCCAGTCTATAAATTTTAAATCTCCAGTTATTAAAAATTGAATTAAATTCGCAGATGGTGTTGTAATACCTAGACCGCCTTCACGACCTGTTGAATAGCTCATCGGCCAAGCGATTAATGCAATGATTCCCACTGCAATACCAGCTAAAAATGGATGATATCGCTTTTCAAACAAATAGTGTCTTATGCCAGTATATTTCTGTTTAAGTTTAGACACAGCTACTTTTGGTTTAGGTTTGCGCAATGTACGCACAACTAATGTAATTGTAATAATTAATAAAACTAAGACTAAAATCCACGCTGGAATACCAGTCGTTTGTGACATACTTGCATTAACATTTGTCGGTGTATTGACCTTTTCCATTAAAGGAAGTAAAATACCCGTCTTCGTAACTGCAGCGGATAAAGCATATAAAATTAAGGCTACCCAGCTACCAATAAGGCCTTCGCCAGCTCGGTACCAAGTTCCTGTTGCACATCCTCCAGCTAAAACAATACCGATACCAAAAATAAATGAACCGATAATTGTCCCGATTACTGGAAATGTTTCATGAGCTATTGTTATGACTCCGAAACTCGTTAAAGCTAATAAGCCGATACTTTGAACGGTAATGGCTACTAATAAAGCATAAAACATTTTATTATTCTTTTGCACATACATATCTCTAAAGCCACCTGTTAAGCAAAAACGTGTACGTTGCATAACAAAGCCTAGTAGTATTCCTACGATAAGACCGCTAATAATCATCCATGTCAAAAGCAATTCATCCTTTCCCGATTAATTTACTAAGATATTATAATAGAAAGTTACACTTTTGGCAATACAAGACGGTTATTTACATTAGTGAACATCATTTATTGGTTTGCAAGATCACAAATTATTAATGTCTTAGTCTTTTATTTTTATAAAATTATAGTTAGACATAAATAAAGCTCTTTAATCTATGGATGCGATTAAAGAGCCTTACTTATTTCTCTGTCATTTTTGTCGTATTTAATTTGAATAATTTTTCATAAAGAATAGTAGTGATTGAAGTTCAATACCTAAATCTATATGATGAACTTGTACGCTACTTGGCGTTTCAACTCTAGCTGGTGTAAAATTTAAGATACCTTTCACATTTGCTTCTACTAAGTTATCAACTACTTGTTGAGCTACATTTTCAGGAGTAGTGAGGATAACCACACTAATTCCTTTCGATTCGAGAACTTCTTTTAAATTATCCATATCGTGAATCGTTACATCGCCTATTTGAGTTCCAATGATGTTTGAATCAATGTCAAAGGCTTCAGTAATTGTCATTTCATCGTGTATAGAAAAGTTATACGTTAGAAGTGCACGTCCTAAGTTACCAACACCTACGATGCCAATGTAAATATTATCACTGTCACTAAGTTCTGATTTGAAGAATTCTAGTAAGCTATCAATATTATAGCCATAACCTTTTTTACCTAATTCTCCAAAATAAGAAAAGTCTCTTCTAATAGTGGCCGACTCTATATTGAGTGCTTCGCTAATCGTTTTAGAGTTCACTCGATCAATTCCTTTAGACTTCAAAGTATTAACGAATCTATAATATAACGGTAGTCGTTTCAAGGTTGCACGAGGAATCTTAGCATGATTTTGAGCCATTTTTTGTGTCCCCCTTTTGTTTGAATTTTTAATCTATGTATCCAAACTAATTAGAGTGCAATTAGTCATTACTGTGAAATCTATATTATGCCCTATAATGAATACTGGAATATTATACCTTAACACTTTTTAAAAATAAATATCTTAGTTTCATGAAAATATGTTATACGGTAAAATATAGAGTAATATACAACGGAAAATTTAAAATAAAATAATAAATATAGAAAGGTGAAACTTAATGATACTCTTGCAATTAAACGATATTTCGAAGTCGTTCGACGGTGAAGATATATTCACACGTGTTAATTTCGAAGTTAAGACCGGAGAACGAATTGGCGTCGTTGGTCGAAATGGTGCCGGCAAGTCTACATTAATGAAAATTATTGCAGGTGTTGAAGATTACGATAGTGGCCATATTTCTAAAATTAAAAATCTTAGTATCGGCTATTTAACTCAACAAATGACTTTAAATTCATCAGCTTCAGTTTTTGAAGAAATGTCGAAGCCATTTGAACATATTAAAAAGATGGAAGCTTTAATTAAAGAAGAAACGGATTGGTTAGCAATACATGCTAACGACTATGAAACCACTGAATATCAGCAACACATGGAGCGTTATGAATCTTTATCTAATCAATTTGAACAATTAGATGGCTATCAATACGAAAGTAAAATTAAATCAGTGTTACATGGACTTAATTTTACTGAAGAAGATTTTAATAAACCTATCAACGACTTTAGTGGCGGACAAAAAACACGCTTATCTCTTGCACAAATGTTACTAAGCGAACCCGATTTATTACTACTGGATGAACCGACGAACCATTTAGACTTAGAAACGACTCAATGGCTAGAAGATTATTTAAAGTATTTTAATGGCGCAATAGTTATTATTAGTCACGATCGTTATTTCCTAGATAAGATTGTTACTCAAGTATATGACGTTGCATTAGGTGATGTTAAACGCTATGTAGGTAATTATGAACAATTTATAACACAACGTGATAAATACTATGAAAGTCGTATGCAAGAATATGAGAAGCAACAAGAAGAAATTAAACGTCTTGAAACATTTGTTGAAAAAAATATTACACGTGCATCCACAAGTGGTATGGCTAAGAGTCGTCGCAAAACATTAGAAAAAATGGAACGCATTGATAAACCAATGTTAGATGCTAGAAGTGCTAATATTCAATTTGGTTTTGAACGTAATACGGGTAATGACGTCATGCATGTGCGTGACCTAGAAATTGGTTATAGCTCCCCTATTACTCAACCTATTAATTTTGAAGTTTCAAAAGGCGACCATATTGCAATTATCGGACCAAATGGCGTAGGAAAAACGACTTTGATTCAAACGATTGCGAATCGTCAACGTAAATTAGGTGGCGAAGTCACATTTGGGGCTAATTTACAAATTGGTTATTATGATCAAAAACAAGCTGAATTTAAATCAAGTAAGACCATCTTAGATTACGTATGGGATCAATATCCTAATATGAATGAGAAAGATGTGCGTGCGGTACTTGGTCGTTTCTTATTCGTACAAGACGATGTTAAAAAAATTATTAACGATTTATCCGGTGGGGAAAAAGCCCGCTTACAACTAGTCTTACTTATGCTACAAAGAGATAATGTGTTAATCCTTGATGAACCGACGAACCATTTAGATATCGATTCAAAAGAAATGTTAGAACAAGCCTTACAATATTTTGAAGGTACTATTTTATTCGTTTCCCATGACCGTTATTTTATAAATCAATTGTCTAATAAAGTCTTTAATCTCAACAGTGAGGGTGGGAAAATGTATCTAGGCGATTATCAGTATTATATTGAAAAAACAGAAGAAGCAACTGCGTTAAAAGCTTTCGAAGCGGAACGCAATCCAAGTGATACATCATCTTCTCAACCTGATAATGAAAAGTTAAACAATGCCTATGACACTCAAAAACAACAACGCAGAGAACAACGAAAACTAGAACGTCAAATTGAACAGTGTGAAACTAAAATTGAAGAATATGAAGAATATATTTCACAAATTGACGAACTACTCACCCAACCTGAAGTATTTAGTGATCCTGAAAAATCAGCAGAATATGCAAATCAAAAACAAGAAACCGAACAAAAATTAGAACAAGTTATGGTAGAATGGGAAGAATTACAAGAAAAGTTATAATACACTTTATCAATCCAATAACTAGGAAAAGTTCACAAACTTTTTCTAGTTATTTTTATTCGATTTCACTCAGAATGTTATAAACAGTAAAAACCTTATAATAACAACTATCCACAAAGTTATCCTAGTTATCCACAAGTAATATGTAACTTATTTACATTTCTTTTACACAAAATTTAAGCTATATCCACACTGTTAAACACCGTTTATCCACAACTTATACACTTTCTGTTGATAAGTACACACGTTCCCTATTGACTTGGGCATAGTATTTAGACGTCCTAATTATCTCTATTCTTAATTTTTTTCTTCTTTTACCGTAGACAATTGGATATAAAAAATACGTTGTTTAATAACTAATTACTTTACAAATAAAGCGCTAAGCTATTATCAATTACTGATAGTTAGCTTAACGCTTTTATTAGATTCCTTTTATTCAATTGTAGCTTCTTCAATATCAATGTTGTTTTGACCATTTAAATCTAATCCTGCTGTAATACCCGCTTCATAGAAGTAATAACCCGCTGCACCAATCATCGCTGCATTATCTGTACAAAGTTTTGGGCTTGGAATAGATAGTTTAATGTCATTTTCTTCACATAACTCAGTTAGACGCTGACGTAAGCCTTTATTACTTGCGACACCACCTGCAACAATTAAGCGTTTTACATCATATTCCTGACACGCTTTAACTGCTTTAGTACTTAATACATCAACGACGCTTTGTTGAAAGCTCGTAGCCACATCTGCTTTAATAATCTCTTCATTTTTTTGACGTTGATTATGCAATTTATTAATAACTGCACTTTTCAAGCCACTAAAACTAAAATCATAGCTATCTTTTTCTAACCAAACTCTTGGAAAATGATACGTGTCATTACCAGTAGCGGCTAATTTATCAATTTCCGGTCCTCCTGGATAAGGTAAATCAATCGTGCGTGCAACTTTATCATAGGCCTCGCCTACTGCATCATCACGCGTTTCACCAATCACTTCGAAATTCATATGTGATTTCATATAAACTAGTTCAGTGTGGCCACCTGATACAATTAATGCCATTAAAGGAAATGTTAACGGATCTTCAGTGTTATTAGCATAAATATGGCCGGCGATATGATGAACAGGAATGAGCGGTTTATCATAGGCAAAAGCTAACGCCTTCGCAGCATTAATGCCGATTAATAATGCGCCAATGAGTCCTGGCCCTTGTGTAACTGCCACCGCATCAATCTCTTCCATCGTCACATTTGCAGCTTCAAGTGCCTCTTCCACCGTTGCTGTGATACCTTCCACGTGATGTCGACTCGCCACTTCTGGAACTACTCCGCCAAAGCGCTTATGACTCTCAATTTGACTTAATATAATATTAGAGAGTATCGTTTTACCATTTTCTACAATACTCACACTTGTTTCGTCACAACTTGTTTCTATAGCTAAGATTAGTACGTTCTCATTCATTTAAATTCACCCACATCACTAATGCATCCTCGCCTTCTCCATAATAGTTCTTTCGTTTACCACCAAATTGAAATCCTAGATTGGTATATACATGTTGTGCCACAACGTTAGTGACTCTAACCTCTAAACTCATGACTTCGCATGTATGTCTAGCATAATCCATTACATATTTGAGTAATAATTGCCCTAAGCCATAACCTCTATAATCTTTGCGTATAGCTACCGTAGTAATCTGTGCTTGATCAATCACTATCCATACGCCTAGATAACCGATAATTTCATTTTGGAAAATGATTACAAAATATTTAGCGAAATGATTCTCGTTAAGTTCATGATAAAATGCATCGATTGTCCATGAACTATCATTAAAACTTTCTCGTTCTATATCAAAAACACTTGGCACATCGTCAACTTGCATTGCTCTAATTGTTAATTCTGATTCTGTTGGTTTAACCAATTGCGTTCCGCCTCTGATAATTTAATATAATTTGGTACAAATGAATGAATATTTTCAGGTTGAGTAATAAGCTCTTTCATTACTTGAGCTTGTGGTAGATTATCAATGATTTGTCCATTAAGCTTATCTGCCAACTTGCTAGCATCTTGCCCAATAAAAATATAAGACTGATTGAGGTCGGCTAGTTTCACATGAAGGTCATTAAGTGACAGGTATTGATCTTCTAATATAGTTGTTAATTGACCATCTAAATATTGATAAATGCCTGTGTAAACCGCTTCACGTCGTGCATCAAATATAGGGACTAATAATCTATCGTCTTTATTTTCGATAGTTGCTGCTAAGGCTTTAAGAGAAGATACACCATATAAATCTGTTTCTAAAGCATAGGCTAGCGTTTTCGCTTTAGTAACACCAATTCTCACTCCGGTATACGACCCTGGCCCTTTCGCTACTACAATACCATCAATTTCTCTTTTGTTAATACTTACTTGGTCAAACAAACTTTTGATTCCTGGCATAAGTTGGCTTGAATGATCTTGTTTACTATCAGTTGTCAGTTCAGCGAGTACTTCGTCATCTGATGTTAACGCTATAGACATAGGTCGGTTAGACGTATCAATTAATAGTAATTTCATGCTCCACTGCCTCCTTTATTAAATTGTAATGCTTCCCAATAGCTTGAATATCTATATCACGCGTAGTTTCATTAACGGTTTTAATATGAATCGTTAATTGTTCTTGAGGTAATAAATCTTGGATAAATTGACTCCATTCAATAACTGTAATTGCCTCATCTTCAAAATATTCATCAAACCCTAAATCTTCATCTGAATCTTCGAGACGATAACAGTCCATATGGTGTAGTTTTAATTTACTACCTTTATAAGATTTAATTATATTAAAGGTTGGCGAATTAATGTTTCTCTTTACGCCAAGATGCTTTCCTATAAATTGAGTTAAAGTCGTTTTGCCAGCACCTAAGTCACCATTTAATAGAATGACATCTTTAGCGTGTAAATGTTGAACTAGTATTTCAGCAAAATGATTCATTTCATCTAAATTTTTAATACGTATCATTAGTCCTACGCTCCTATTCATACTATTTTAAATACAAATTATAGAACTTTATAGTTGCAGTTAGTCACTTCAATATCAATTTCATTGAAATAGTGATTGATATTAAGGAGATTTTGTACGAAATTTTAACTTATTAATTGTAACAAAATTTAGTTAAAATTTCTCACCATTCATATAAAAATTAATCAAACTATAATTTTTAGAAAATTCTAAAAAGAGTATTGACTTAGAATATCTATTGTAGTAAATTAAGTTTATCAAATTTTTAAACAATTCTAATTATTTAAATAACTACCATTCAAGGAAGGAGTATAATAAAATGACTCAACTTACATATCTACCACATAATGTAACTGACAATTTAATTATTATTTTATTATACTCGCAAGGGCTGGAACTTTAGTGTAGAAACATACTAAACGTTTAAGTCCTATTTCTCATTGAATGGGACTTACAGACGTCCCAATTATTTATTGGGGCGTCTTTTTATTTTGATAATAAAAGATTTTACGGGGGAATTATTAATGAGAAGTGACATGATAAAAAAAAGTGATCATCAAGCACCAGCTAGAAGTCTTTTACACGCTACAGGCGCACTTAAAAATCCAACTGATATGAACAAACCATTTGTAGCTATTTGTAATTCGTATATTGATATTGTGCCAGGTCACGTTCATTTGCGTGAATTAACAGATATTGCTAAGGAGGCAATCCGTGAGGCAGGCGCCATTCCATTCGAATTTAACACAATCGGTGTCGATGATGGTATCGCTATGGGACACATTGGCATGCGTTACTCCCTTCCATCTCGTGAAATCATTGCAGATGCTGCTGAAACCGTTATAAATGCCCATTGGTTTGATGGTGTATTTTATATTCCTAACTGCGACAAGATTACGCCAGGTATGTTACTTGCTGCTGTTAGAACAAACGTGCCGGCTATCTTCTGTTCTGGTGGTCCTATGAAAGCTGGTTTATCTGCACAAGGTAAAGCACTAACATTGTCATCAATGTTTGAAGCGGTCGGAGCTTTTAAAGAAGGTTCAATTTCTAAAGAAGAATTCTTAGATATGGAGCAAAATGCTTGCCCTACTTGTGGTTCTTGCGCAGGAATGTTTACAGCTAATTCAATGAACTGCCTTATGGAAGTATTAGGTTTAGCACTTCCATATAATGGCACAGCACTTGCGGTAAGTGAACAACGTCGCGAAATGATACGAGAAGCTGCATTTAAATTAGTAGAGAATATTAAGAAAGATATTAAACCACGTGACATTGTTACTCGCGAAGCAATTGATGATGCCTTTGCCTTAGATATGGCCATGGGTGGTTCTACTAATACTGTCCTTCATACCTTATCTATCGCTAATGAAGCTGGTATTGAGTATGATTTAGAACGCATTAATGAGATTGCTAAAAAAACACCTTATTTATCTAAGATTGCACCAAGTTCTTCATACTCAATGCATGATGTTCATCAAGCTGGCGGTTGTCCGTCCATCATTAATGAACTTATAAAAAAAGAAGGTACACTTCACCCTGATCGTATTACAGTGACTGGCAAAACATTACGTGAGAATAACCAAGGTAAAGAAATCCAAAACTTTGATGTTATTCATCCACTAGATAATCCATATGACAAAGAAGGCGGACTGTCAGTCTTATTCGGTAATCTAGCACCTAAAGGGGCAGTAATTAAAGTCGGTGGTGTGGACCCATCTATCAAAACATTTACTGGTCAAGCCATCTGTTTTGATTCACATGATGCAGCGGTTGAAGCTATCGATAATAAAACTGTGCGTTAAGGTCATGTAGTGGTAATTCGATACGAAGGCCCTAAAGGCGGACCAGGTATGCCAGAAATGTTGGCACCAACTTCTTCAATTGTAGGTAGAGGACTTGGTAAGGACGTAGCCCTTATAACTGATGGCCGATTTTCAGGAGCAACAAGAGGTATTGCCGTTGGACATATTTCACCTGAGGCAGCATCTAATGGCCCTATCGGTTTAATACGAGACGGCGATGAAATTACCATTGATTTAATCAACCGTACACTTGATGTAAATCAACCTCAAGAAAAACTTTATAAACGTAGAGAAGAATTAGAACCATTTAAAGCAAAAGTAAAAACAGGATACTTAGCAAGATATACTGCATTGGTTACAAGTGCAAATACTGGTGGCATCATGCAAGTCCCTGAAAATCTTATCTAATATAAGGAGTGTTCACTATGAATAATAAGGAAAGTAATGTACTTAATCCAGAAGCAACTGTAGACCCTGTACAATATACAGAAACGTTAGAACCACAAGCACTTGAAGAAGAAACGTTAAATGCATTGCGTACAGGCTCAGAATTATTAGTAGAAGCATTATTACACGAAGATGTGGATTTCATCTTCGGTTATCCTGGTGGCGCCGTTTTACCTCTATATGACACTTTTTATGACGGTAAAATTAAACATATTTTAGCACGACATGAGCAAGGCGCGACACATGCTGCAGAAGGTTATGCACGTGTCTCTGGTAAAACTGGAGTGGTCGTAGTAACTAGTGGTCCTGGAGCTACGAATGCGATTACTGGAATCACAGATGCTTATAGTGATTCCCTACCATTAGTCGTATTTACTGGCCAAGTAGCAACGCCAGGTATCGGAATAGATGCTTTCCAAGAAGCTGATTTATTATCTATGACTACGCCAATTACAAAAGCAAATTATCAAGTGAAAAATGTAGACGACATCCCTCGAATCATTCACGAAGCCTTTTACCTAGCTAACTCAGGTCGTAAAGGCCCAGTGGTAGTAGATTTCCCAAAAGATATGGGTGTACTTTCTACAACTGCACCACTTGAAAATGAAGTAAACTTACCTGCTTACCATGTTGAAAAAGAAGTTAACGAAACTGATATTAAACAATTATCAGACTATCTAGCTAAAGCTCAAAAACCACTAGTTTTAGCTGGTGCAGGTATTAATCACTCTAAATCAAATACGTTATTAACCGACTTTGTCACACAGCATCAAATTCCAGTTGTAACGACATTGCTTGGATTAGGCGCAATTTCATATGAAAGTCCCCTATTCTTAGGTATGGGCGGAATGCATGGATCATACGCTAGTAACATGGCACTTACAGAATGTGATTTACTCATCAATTTTGGTAGCCGTTTTGATGATCGTCTTGCAAGTAACCCAAATGAATTTGCGCCTAATGCGACTATTGTCCACGTTGATATCGATGAGTCAGAAATTAATAAAGTCATCGCTACAGATTTAGGTATAGTTGCAGATTGTAAAAAAGTTCTAGAAGCTTTATCACACACACATACAGCTACTGACTCTCATAAAGAATGGATCGAGCATTGTCGTGAGAATAAATCACTTCATCCATTTAAATATAGTAAAGCAGACGAAACATTTTGCAGACCTCAAGAAGCAATTGAATATATCGGTAAGATTACACATGGTGATGCTATTGTTACCACTGATGTAGGTCAACATCAAATGTGGGCTGCTCAATTCTATCCATTTAAAAATTATGGCCAGTGGGTTACAAGTGGTGGCTTAGGAACTATGGGCTTTGGTATTCCATCAGCTATTGGTGCTCAATTAGCTGCACCTGATAAAACGGTAGTTTGTTTCGTAGACGATGGTGGATTCCAAATGACTAATCAGGAAATGGCACTACTCCCTGAATATAATTTAAATGTCAAAATTGTATTAATTAATAACGGAACATTAGGTATGGTAAAACAATGGCAAGATAAATTCTTTAATAAACGTTTTTCTCATTCAGTCTTTAATGATCAACCTGATTTCATGAAAATGGCAGAGGCGTACGGCGTACAAGGTTACTTAATTGATCAACCAAATAAATTAAAAGAAACACTAGATGAAGCTTTCGCATATGAGGGCCCTGCATTAATTGAAGTGAGAATCTCACCTACTGAACCTGTAAATCCAATGATTCCAAGTGGTAAAGCAAACCATGAAATGGAGGGTCTTGAATGAAGCGAACATTACATTTAAAAGTTACAGATCGAGTAAGCACTTTAAACCGTATTACTAGTGCATTTGTAAGACTACAATATAATATCAATGAATTAACAGTTAAACCTGCAAAAGAACAAGGATTCTCAGATATGTTTATTGTGGCAGATATCGAAGATGAAAAGATTTTAAAAGTTCTTATCGCCAAATTAAGAAAACAAGTAAGCGTATTAGAAATCAAAGATGTTACACCTGAGGAAGTTTAAATAAATCTACATTGATGCGCTAGCATGATAAATAAAAGATATTGAATGTCTATCATCAACATGCGTAGATTTTATATCTATAAAAGTTAGAATATTCAAATTATTTTAAAATTGGAGGAAGTATTATGACAAAAGTTTATTATAATGATTCAGTTAAAAAAGACGCATTACAAGGTAAAAAAATCGCAATCGTAGGTTATGGTTCTCAAGGACATGCACACGCACAAAACCTTAAAGATAATGGTTATGACGTAGTGGTTGGTATCCGCCCTGGTAAATCTTTTGACCAAGCAAAAAAAGATGGATTTGAAGCCTTTCCAGTTGGCGAAGCAGTAAAACAAGCTGACGTAGTAATGGTGTTATTACCAGACGAAATCCAAGGTAACGTTTATAAAAATGAAATTGAACCTAATTTAGAAGCTGGTAATGCCCTAGCATTTGCACATGGATTTAACATTCACTTTGGCGTTATCGAACCACCTGCCGATGTAGATGTATTTTTAGTTGCTCCTAAAGGGCCTGGCCATTTAGTTCGTCGTACATTTGTTGAAGGTACTGCTGTACCAGCATTATTTGGCGTTCAACAAGATGCTTCAGGTAATGCACGTGATATTGCCTTAAGTTACGCCAAAGGTATCGGTGCAACACGAGCTGGTGTTATCGAAACTACATTTAAAGAAGAAACTGAAACAGACTTATTCGGTGAACAAGCTGTATTATGTGGCGGTATCCACAAATTAATCCAAAGTGGTTTTGAAACTTTAGTAGAAGCTGGCTATCAAAAAGAACTAGCTTATTTCGAAGTATTACATGAAATGAAATTAATCGTTGATTTAATGTATGAAGGCGGTATGGAAAATGTTCGTTATTCTATCTCAAATACTGCTGAATTCGGAGACTATGTTTCTGGACCTAGAGTTATCACTCCAGACGTAAAAGATAACATGAAAAAAGTTTTAGACGATATTCAAAATGACAACTTTGCTAATCGTTTTGTTAAAGATAATGAAAATGGCTTTAAAGAATTTTATGAATTACGTGAACAACAACATGGTCACGAAATTGAAGCGGTTGGTCGTGACCTAAGAGAAATGATGCCGTTTATTAAATCTAAAAGTATTCAACAATAATTAGTAAGGAGTGATTGAAATGAAGAGCCATATTCAAATTTTCGATACTACGTTGAGAGATGGTGAACAAACACCAGGTGTGAGTTTTTCATTTGATGAACGTTTAAAGATAGCTAAACAACTTGAAAAATGGGGAGTCGATGTCATTGAAGCTGGCTTCCCCGCTTCAAGCTCTGGAAGTTTCAAATCTGTTCAGGCAATATCTAAGGCTTTAACTACTACAGCAGTTTGTGGATTAGCACGTTGTAAACAATCCGATATCGATGCAGTCTATGAAGCAACTAAAGATGCTATACACCCTCGTGTACATGTATTTATAGCAACTTCACCTATCCACTTAGAACACAAATTAAAAATGTCTCAAGATGAAGTTTTAGAAAGTATTACCAAACATGTAAGCTACGCTAAACAATTCTTAGATGTTGTTCAATTCTCACCAGAGGATGCGTCAAGAACAGATATTGCATTTTTAATTAAATGTGTTCAAACAGCTGTTGATGCAGGTGCAAGTATTATTAATATTCCTGATACAGTGGGCTATAGCTATCCAACTGAATATGGCCTCATTTTTAAATCTTTACTAGAACATGTTAAATCAGAACACAAAGTGATTTATAGTGCACATTGCCATGATGACTTAGGTATGGCGTTAGCTAATAGCTTAGCCGCAATTGAAAATGGCGCAGAACGTATTGAAGGCACCGTTAATGGTATTGGTGAACGTGCAGGTAATACTGCCTTAGAAGAGCTAGCTTTAGCGCTTTATGTCCGTCGAGATCACTACGGTATTGAAACACAGTTAAACCTGGCTGAAACTAAAAATACTTCAGATATCATCTCAAGATATGCAGGTATTCGCGTGCCTAAAAATAAAGCGATTGTAGGCCAAAATGCTTTTAGTCATGAATCAGGTATTCATCAAGATGGTGTACTTAAAAATCCTGAAACCTATGAAATTATGACGCCACAATTAGTAGGTATTAGTAAAAATGAATTACCTCTAGGCAAACTATCAGGTAAACATGCGTTTAGTGAGAAGCTTAAATCTTTAGGCTATGATATCAAAGCAGAAGATCAAGTCACATTATTTAAGCAATTTAAAGCGATTGCTGATAAGAAAAAAGATGTCTCTGATAGAGATATTCACGCGCTAATTCAAGGTTCTGAACATGAACAAAATTCAATTTATCATCTTGAAACATTACAACTTCAATTTGTATCACACGGATTACAAAGTGCTGTAGTTGTTATTAAAGATAAAGATGGTAATACGTATCAAGATTCAAGTATTGGTACAGGATCTATTGTTGCAATTTATAATGCAGTTGACCGCATTTTCAAAAAAAAGAGTGAATTGGTTGATTATCGAATTGATTCGGTTACAGAAGGCACCGATGCGCAAGCTGAAGTGCATGTAGATCTTAAAATTGAAGGTCAACCAGTCAACGGTATTGGTATCGATCATGATATCTTACAAGCGTCTTGCAAAGCTTATGTCGAAGCACATGCAAAATATGTTTCAGAATTCATTGAGAAAGAAGGCACCCAAGTATGACATATAATATTGTAGCGTTACCAGGAGACGGGATTGGTCCTGAGATTCTTAACGGTAGTATAGAACTATTAGATCTTATTAGTAAAAAATATGATATTTCTTATACCCTCAAGAATTTTAATATTGGAGGAACAGCTATCGATTCACATGGCACTCCCCTTCCTGATGAAACATTAACTGCTTGTGAACAAGCTGATGCGATTTTACTCGGCGCTGTTGGCGGACCTAAGTGGACTGACCCTAACAATCGACCAGAACAAGGTCTACTTGCTTTGCGAAAAGGTCTAGGATTGTTTGCTAATATCCGACCAACCAAAGTTACTGATGGTACAAGTCATTTTTCTCCATTGAAAAAAGAACGTGTAGAAGGTACCGATTTAGTAATCGTACGTGAATTGACTAGTGGTATCTATTTCGGAGAACCTCGTCAAATTAGCGATACTGCTGCATTAGATTCTCTTACTTATACCAAGGCAGAAATTGAAAGAATAGCTAGAGTGGCATTTGAATTAGCAAATAATCGCAAGAAAAAATTAACTTCTGTAGATAAAGAGAATGTACTAGCTTCTAGTAAATTATGGAGAAAAACAATCAATGAAGTAAGTAAAGACTATCCTGAAGTAGAACTAAATCACTTACTTGTAGATGCGTGTAGCATGCATTTAATTACAAATCCTACACAATTTGACGTCATCGTTACTGAAAATTTATTTGGTGATATCTTAAGTGACGAAGCCTCGGTTATCCCCGGGTCACTAGGTTTGTCCCCTTCTGCCAGTTTTAGTCAAGAAGGGCCAAGATTATATGAACCTATACATGGCTCGGCACCTGATATCGCTAATAAAAATATCGCTAATCCATTCGGCATGGTTCTTTCTCTTGCGATGTGTTTACGTGAAAGTTTAGAACAAGAAGATGCTGCATTAGAATTAGAACAATCTGTCTTCAACTTAATTAGAAAAGGTATAACAACGCAAGATTTAGGTGGCACTTGTACTACTACTGAAATCTTCAATCATTTAAAAGCCAATTATCAATAAAGGGGGAATAATTTTATGGGGCAAACACTATTCGATAAAGTTTGGAATAAGCATGTTTTAACTGGAAAAGAAGGTGAACCTCAACTTTTATATATAGATTTGCATTTGATTCATGAAGTTACTTCTCCTCAAGCTTTTGAAGGATTGAGACTACAGAATCGTAAATTAAGACGTCCAGATTTAACTTATGCAACATTAGATCATAATGTGCCTACGATTGATATTTTTAATATTAAAGACGAAATTGCAAATAAACAAATTACCACATTACAAAAGAATGCTAAAGATTTTGGTGTGCATATATTTGATATGGGTTCAGATGAACAAGGTATTGTACATATGGTGGGTCCTGAAACTGGTCTCACACAACCGGGCAAAACTATCGTCTGTGGTGATTCCCATACAGCTTCGCATGGAGCCTTTGGAGCTATAGCTTTTGGAATAGGTACTAGTGAAGTTGAGCATGTTTTTGCTACTCAAACACTTTGGCAAACTAAACCTAAAAATCTAAAAATTGATATTAACGGTAAACTTCAACCTGGCGTTTACGCTAAAGATATTATTTTATATTTGATTAATAAGTATGGTGTCGATTTCGGTACAGGCTATGCTCTGGAATTTACTGGAGAAACTATCAAATCTTTGTCAATGGAAGCTCGTATGACGATTTGTAATATGGCAATCGAAGGTGGCGCTAAATACGGTATTATGCAGCCTGATGATGTGACCTTCGACTATGTTAAAGGTCGTCCTTACGCTCACAACTATAATCATTCCCTTCTTGAATGGCGTCAATTATATTCAGATGCGGATGCAATTTTCGATAAAGTAATTGAACTAGATGTAACTGATTTAGAACCACAGGTAACTTGGGGTACTAATCCAGAAATGGGTGTAGGAGTGAATAGTCCTTTTCCAGAAATAAAAAATATTAACGATGAACGTGCATATCATTATATGGATTTACAACCTGGACAAACAGCTTCTGATATTGATTTAGGCTATGTATTCTTAGGATCATGTACAAACGCTAGACTTTCAGACTTAATTGAAGCAAGCCGTATTGTAGAGGGGAAACAAGTTCATCCTAATATTACAGCTATCGTAGTCCCTGGTTCACGTACTGTCAAAAAAGAAGCTGAAGCAATTGGATTAGATAAAATATTTAAAGATGCTGGGTTTGAGTGGAGAGAACCGGGTTGTTCAATGTGTTTAGGTATGAATCCAGACCAAGTTCCAGAGGGCGTTCATTGTGCATCAACAAGTAATCGTAACTTTGAAGGCCGACAAGGTAAAGGTGCTAGAACTCACCTAGTCTCTCCAGCTATGGCTGCTGCAGCTGCTATTCATGGCAAATTTGTTGATGTAAGAAAGGTGGTCGTATAGTTATGGATATCCAACCTATCCCAACTTATACTGGAAAAATTGTACCTTTACTCAACGATAATATTGATACTGACCAAATTATTCCTAAAGCCCATTTAAAGCGTATTACTAAAAGTGGCTTTGGTCCCTTTGCTTTTGATGAATGGCGCTATCTAGCTGATGGCTCTGACAATCCTGATTTTAATCCAAATAAACCGCAATATGCTGGAGCTTCAATTTTAATTACAGGAGATAATTTCGGTTGTGGTTCTAGTCGTGAACATGCTGCATGGGCATTAAAAGACTATGGTTTCAATATTATTATTGCTGGTAGTTTCAGTGACATCTTTTACATGAACTGTACTAAGAATGGGATGTTACCAATTGTATTAGATGAGGATGCTAGAAATTATTTAGCAACTCAGGAAGAAATAACTGTAGATTTACCAAACCAAAATGTTTCTAGCAAAGATAAAACATTTAACTTTTCAATTGATGAAACTTGGAAAAATAAATTGGTAAATGGTTTAGATGATATTGCAATTACACTTCAATATGAAGAACTTATAGAAAAATATGAAAAAATGAAGTAAGGATGGGTATATTATGACAGTAAAGATGACAGTGAGTGCTAAAGATATAGATGAAGCCTATTTAAGAATTAAAGATATTGTAAAAGAAACGCCTTTACAGTATGATCACTATCTTTCACAAAAATATGACTGTAACGTATATTTAAAAAGAGAAGATTTACAATGGGTGCGCTCTTTTAAGTTACGAGGTGCTTATAATGCAATCTCAGTATTAGATGATAATGCGAAAGCGAAAGGTATTACCTGTGCAAGTGCCGGAAATCATGCTCAAGGTGTAGCCTATACAGCTAAGGCGTTAAATTTAAACGCTGTAATCTTTATGCCAGTTACTACCCCATTACAAAAAGTTAATCAGGTTAAATTTTTTGGTGCAGATAATGTTGAAATTATTTTAACTGGAGATACATTTGATGATTGTCTTAAAGAGACGTTACAATATACTGATAAAAATCAAATGACGTTTATCGACCCTTTTAATAATATTAATACTATTTCTGGCCAAGGAACATTGGCTAAAGAAATCTTAGAACAAGCGGAGCAAGATAATGTAACATTTGATTATCTCTTTGCAGCAATTGGTGGTGGCGGCTTAATTTCAGGGGTTAGTACTTATATGTCTCAATATAGTCCTAATACTCAAATTATTGGCGTAGAACCTGCAGGCGCAAGTAGTATGTATGAATCTGTAGTCGTTCATAATAAAGTAGTTACTTTAGATCATATTGATAAATTTGTAGATGGCGCCTCTGTTGCCCGTGTAGGCGATATTACATTTGATATTGCTAAACACAATGTAAATGACTATATCCAAGTTGATGAAGGCGCAGTATGTTCTACAATTCTCGATATGTATTCAAAACAAGCTATTGTTGCGGAACCAGCTGGTGCCTTAAGTGTGGCTGCGTTAGACTTCTATCGTAACGAAATTAAAGGTAAAACCATTGTTTGTGTTGTTAGTGGTGGTAACAATGATATTAACCGTATGAAAGAAATTGAAGAGCGTTCTCTTCTGAAACATTATTTCATACTTAATTTCCCACAACGTCCTGGAGCGCTTAAGGAATTTGTAAACGATGTATTAGGCCCTCAAGATGATATCACTAAATTTGAATATTTAAAGAAATCATCGCAAAATACTGGTACTGTTATCATCGGTATTCAACTAAAAAACCATGAAGATTTAACTCAACTAAAAAATAATGTAAATCATTTTGACCCTTCAAATATCTATATCAATGAAAATAAAATGCTATATTCATTATTGATTTAACAATAGATTTAGAAGTGCTATTGATGAATAAATTACTGAGAAGCTAGGTGTACATTTTAAATGTATATCTGGCTTCTTATTTTTTATTATTCATTACGGGAATGTTTGCTTTGTTTTTTATTTTTTAATTTACTTGCTTAGTAATATTATACTCTACTCTAGCGGAACGTAATCTGCTACCATCGGCGCTATGGAGCTTCCTTTGCTTTGAGGCAAGCGTTCGCATCTTTCTTCATTTTCGTCTCTCGTTGGCTCATTTAGCGCAACTAAATTCGCTTCTCTCTTTTCTCAATTCATCAGCTTCAATCGCTTTCTCTTCGCAAAGCTAAATAGACGCTGGCATATTCTCTCCGAAGTTTATAAATCTTATTTTCTTACTTACTTTCTTTTTGCCTTCGGCTTGAGTTTTATATGTTTTCTTTTACTTAAAAATAGACATAAAAAAAGAGACCTTTCGGTCTCAATATTTGCCTGGCAACGTCTTACTCTAGCGGAACGTAAATCCAACTACCATCGGCGCTAAGGAGCTTAACTTCTGTGTTCGGCATGGGAACAGGTGT
>NZ_JALCVE010000009.1:0-103873 GCF_022690565.1 Staphylococcus sp. acrmy
GCCGAACACAGAAGTTAAGCTCCTTAGCGCCGATGGTAGTTGGATTTACGTTCCGCTAGAGTAGGACGTTGCCAGGCAATTAAATCGTATGGATGCGATGAGCCGATATTGAGACCGAAAGGTCTCTTTTTTTTGTCTATTTCTAAGTAAAAGAAAATGAATAAAACTCAAGCCGAAGGCAAAAAGAAAGTAAACTAAAAGAAAAAACGGCACAAACTTCGGAGAGAACACGTTAGCGTCTATTTAGCTTTGCGAAGAGAAAGCGATTGAAGCTGATGAATTGAGGAAAGAGAGCAGCGAGTTTAGTTGGGCTAAATGAGCCAACGAGAAACGAAAATGAAGAAAGATGCGAACGCTTGCCTCAAAGCAAAGGAAGCTCCATAGCGCCGATGGTAGCAGATTACATTCCGCTAGAGGATGAGCCGATATTGAGGCCTAAAGGTTTCTTTTTTTATGCCTATTTTTATAATATGATTGAATTAAATACACGCGGGGGGATATTATGATTCAATCTATAAATCACATTACTTTTTCAGTATCAGATATCAAAGCATCTATAAAATTTTATAGAGATATTTTAAAAGGTAAAATTTTAGTAGAAGGTGATCATACTGCATATTTTACAATCGGTGGTATATGGATTGCTTTGAATGAAGAAACTAATATACCTAGAAATGAAATACACAGTTCGTATACACATATAGCTTTTACTATCGAAGAAATTGAATTTGAGGATTGGTACAAATGGTTAAAAGCAAATGGGGTCTATATATTGGAAGGTCGTGAGAGAAATAAAAGAGATAAAAAATCAATTTATTTTACTGATCCAGATGGTCATAAATTAGAACTACACACTGGCACATTGCAAGATAGGTTAGAATATTATAAAGAAGAAAAAAGACATATGAAATTTTATGAATAAGGCAAAAAGTTTAATTGTTTAAATAAATTTCTACCATAAATTAATTACTTAACTTCTGATGTATTCTTTTAATTGATTATTTTTATCTTTAATTCCAAGTATTTTTGATATACAATCAGATATAGGCGCAATTTCTCTCCTTATTGTTGGTTTAAGGCACTTACAATTATAGAGATATTTGCGCCATTTTTATATTCTTAAAGACATAAAAAATCGAACTGATTTTTTCATCAGTTCGATTTAGTATAGAACCAGATTAAGCAATACATGTTGCTCAATCTCTTTTTTGTTGAAAGGAAATGTCTCTTATCACTTCTGTTCCAATCAATTACTTTACTTCTCTCATATCGTTAATGCTTTAATTAAAGTATCGGTATGGGATTCAAGTTGATCGTTAGGAATACCACCAAAACTTAGTATAAATTTCGGTTCATATTGGGGTTGATTGTCATAGTTATAAACATTCAATTTTAATTTTAGCTGTTGTGCTCGTTCTAGACATTCTTCTAACGTCAATCCATTTTTAACCGTAAGAGTAAAGTGCATGCCTGTAAAAGCGCCTTCGATTTGAAGTTGATGATGATAAGGTGTGAGTTTATCTAAAATATAGCTTAGTTTCTCTCTATAAATTTTACGCATTTTATTTAAATGTCTTTCGAAGCTTCCTGAAGACATAAAATTAGCAATGATTTGTTGAATATGAACAGGTACAGTATTACTTTCTTTATGGCCCATAGCATGATATTCACTTAACAATGTATTAGGTAAGACTATGTAAGCAATACGACAACTAGGATACAGTGATTTAGAAAATGTACTTATATAAATTACTTTGTCTTTTTTATCTAAATTTTGTAGTGCTGGAATAGGTTTGCCGTAATATCTGAATTCTGAATCGTAGTCATCTTCAATAATATAGCGACTGACTTTTTGGTGTGACCATTTTATGAGCTGAGTGCGCTTTTTTAAATTCATTACATATCCGGTAGGAAATTGATGTGAAGGTGTTATATATAAAATATCATTATTTGAATTAAGTACTTCACTAGTGTTAATTCCATCTTCTTCGACAGTAGCTTGTATATAAGGGCGTTGTTGCTTATCTAATACATGCTTAATTGGTGGATAACTTGGTTTTTCTATAATAAATGATGAATCATTAAGAAGTTCTATTACCATATTTAATAACTGTTCGGTAGAAGAACCAATAATGATTTGATTAGGATGACATGACACACCTCTACTGTTAAACAAGTAATGTGCTATTTGTTGACGTAACGCAATCTCCCCCTGTAAATCTCCTTTTTCTAAAAGTTCTAATTGATCGTCCTCGAAGACTTCTTTCGCATATTTTCTAAATAAATGAAGTGGAAAATACTCTGCGTCAATTTCTGCTAAATTAAAATAATATTGATAGTCGGTATCAGCGGTATTAGGAGTATCTTCAATCGTATGAGTATCACGTACATTAATAATAGGTAGAGATTGAATATCTGAAACATAATAACCTGAACGTGGTTTTGAATAAATAAAGCCTTCATCTAGTAATAATTGGTAAGCATGTTCAATAGTGGTGTGACTTAATGACAAATGTTCACTAAGTTGGCGTTTAGAAGGAAACTTATCATCTGACTGATATTGTCCTTCTATAATTTGATTTTTCAATTTTTTATACAATGATAAATATAACTTTTGTTTTTTAGACATATAAAACTGGCCCCTATATTTATAAATAAATTGCACCTTTTTAAATATCAGTTTATATCATAAAATGGGTTTAATCAATTGGAAAAGGGGTTTATTGTATGTCTAAAATTGTAGGATCTGAACGAGTTAAACGAGGAATGGCTGAAATGCAAAAAGGCGGCGTTATTATGGACGTTGTTAATGCAGAACAAGCTAAAATTGCTGAAGAAGCAGGCGCTGTAGCAGTAATGGCTTTAGAACGTGTACCATCTGATATTAGAGCAGCTGGTGGAGTAGCACGTAGCGCTAATCCTAAAATTGTAGAAGAAGTAATGAATGCAGTGTCTATCCCTGTTATGGCTAAAGCACGTATTGGTCATATTACTGAAGCACGTGTATTAGAAGCTATGGGAGTAGACTATATTGATGAGTCTGAAGTTTTAACACCTGCTGACGAAGAATATCATTTAAGAAAAGACCAATTTACAGTTCCATTTGTTTGTGGTTGCCGTAATTTAGGTGAAGCTGCTCGTCGTATTGGCGAAGGTGCAGCAATGTTACGTACTAAAGGGGAACCAGGTACTGGTAATATTGTAGAAGCTGTTAGACACATGAGAAAGGTTAACTCTGAAGTGAGTCGCTTAGTAGTAATGAATGATGATGAAATCATGACATATGCGAAAGACTTAGGTGCGCCTTACGAAGTATTAAAACAAATTAAAGATAACGGTCGTTTACCAGTCGTTAACTTTGCAGCAGGTGGCGTGGCGACACCTCAAGATGCAGCGTTAATGATGGAATTAGGCGCTGACGGTGTGTTTGTAGGTTCAGGAATTTTCAAATCAGATGATCCTGAAAAATTTGCTAAAGCAATCGTACAAGCCACTACACACTATCAAGATTACGAACTTATTGGAAAATTAGCTGCTGAGCTAGGTACTGCAATGAAAGGTTTAGATATTAACCAAATTTCATTAGAAGAACGTATGCAAGAGCGTGGTTGGTAATATATGAAAATAGGTGTATTAGCGTTACAAGGTGCGGTACGTGAACACATTCGTCACATTGAACTTAGTGGTCACGAAGGCATTGCTGTAAAAAGAGTTGAACAGTTAGACGACATCGATGGATTAATTATTCCTGGTGGAGAATCTACCACTTTAAGACGATTAATGGATTTATATGGTTTTAAAGAAAAGTTACAACAATCTGACTTACCAATGTTTGGTACTTGCGCAGGTCTCATCGTGCTTGCTAAAGACGTGGAAGGCGAAACGGGTTATTTAAAGAAATTAGATATTACAGTAGAGCGTAACTCATTCGGTAGACAAGTTGATAGTTTTGAAGCTGAGCTCGATATTAAAGGTATTGCTGAAGATATTGACGGCGTATTTATTAGAGCCCCTCATATTTCTAGTGTGGAAAATGGGGTAGAAATATTGAGTTCTGTTGGAGATAAGATTGTTGCCGTTAAACAAGATAAATATTTAGGTGTTTCTTTCCATCCTGAACTAACGGATGATTATAGAGTGACACAATATTTTATAGACCATATGGTAAAGTAAAATAGTATGACAAAAGGAGGCTACTCAATTTCGAGTAGCCTCCTTTTTAAGAATAAAGCTTTTGTGATAATGTATCTTATTAAATAAAGAAACCTGCGATTGTTGCTGAAATAAATGATACTAATGTCGCACCAAATAATAACTTAAGACCAAAGCGAGCTACGACGTCACCTTTTTCAGAGTTAAGTGATTTAATGGCACCTGAAATAATACCAATTGAGCTAAAGTTAGCGAATGATACTAAGAATACTGATGTAACACCTTTCGCATGCTCAGAGATGCCTTTAAGGTCACCTAGTGATTGCATCGCAACGAATTCGTTAGATAATAATTTAGTCGCCATAACTGAGCCAGACTGTACTGCATCTTGCCAAGGTACACCAGCTAAGAAGGCTAATGGAGCAAAGACGAAACCAATTAATGTTTGGAAGTCCCAATTAATAGTACCGCCAGAGATTAGGCTGAATATACCGCCTACAATACCATTTAATAATGCAATAATAGCGATATAACCGATTAACATTGCGCCTACGATAACGGCAACTTTGAAACCGTCTAAAATGTATTCCCCTAACATTTCGAAGAACGATTGATTTCTAGTTTCGCTTTCATCAACTAATAGTTTATCTTCTTCTTCATTAACTTTATAAGGGTTAATGATAGATGCGATGATGAAACCACCGAATAAGTTTAATACTACGGCAGTAACGACATATTTAGGTTCAATTAGACTGAAGTAAGCACCAATGATTGACGCTGAAACAGTAGACATTGCCGAAGCCGTTAAAGTATATAAACGGTGTTTAGGTATGTAAGGTAATTGTTTTTTTAAAGAAATGAAAACTTCTGATTGTCCTAAGATTGCTGCTGCAACTGCATTGTATGATTCTAAACGTCCCATACCGTTGATTTTAGAGATTAAGAATCCTAAAACATTAATAATCCATGGCAAAATTCGAGTATATTGTAAAATACCGATCAATGCTGAAATAAAGACGATTGGTAACAGCACGTTAAAGAAGAATGGTGGATTTTTTGGATCGACATATTTAAATCCGCCAAATACAAAGTTAACCCCTTCTGCTGCTTTCTGTAATAAGTAGTTAAATCCCTCTGAAATGCCACCGATAACTGTAATACCTGCTGTTGTTTTTAATAAAATGAACGCAAAAACAAGTTGGATAACAAGCAATATACCCACATATTGCCAACGAATATTTTTTCTGTCAGAGCTAAATAAGAATGCAAGCGCTAAAAAGAAAATAATCCCAATAATCCCAATGAGAATATGCATAACTCTACTCCTTTATCTTTTATTTACCTAATATAATACATTAAATTAGTAAATGTAACATCCTAATTTTTTAATAATTAAAAAACAAATTGGTTGAAAAAGGTCAAAGATGCTCCTATAATATAGTCAAAGAAGGTCAAAAGAGGTGGTAAATCATGCACAACATGTCTGACATCATAGAACAGTACATTAAAAAATTATTTGAAGAAACTAATGAAGACGTGGTAGAAATTCAACGGGCAAATATTGCTCAACGTTTCGACTGTGTACCTTCTCAATTAAATTATGTTATTAAAACAAGATTTACAAATGAACATGGCTATGAAATAGAAAGTAAACGTGGTGGCGGAGGTTACATCCGAATCACTAAAATTGAAAATAAAGATGCAACAGGATATATTAATCATTTAATGCGTTTAATAGGCCCATCAATCTCACAACAACAGGCATATTACATTATAGATGGTCTATTGGATAAAGGCTTAATTAGTGAAAGAGAAGCTCGAATGATTCACGTCATTGTCGATCGCGAAACATTAAAAATGGATGTGGTGGCACGAGATATCATTAGAGCTAACATCTTGAAACGATTATTACCAATTATTAATTACTATTAATAGAGAAAAAGCGAGGTGTCTATGTGTGCTTTGCGAAAATTGTCATTTAAATGAAGCAGAGGTTAAACTCACAGTTAAAAGTAAAGAAGGAACTTCTGAAAAATGGGTATGTTCAATATGTGCAGAGGGTGATAACCCTTGGCAACAGAATGACTCTACTTCCTCATATTCACAGTTCCAGGATGACATTGAAGAAGCATTTGTCGTAAAACAAATATTGCAACATTTGGCGGCTAAACATGGAATTAATTTTCATGAAGTAGCTTTTCAAGAAGAAAAACGATGTCCTACATGTAACATGACGTTAAAAGATATTGCGCATGTAGGGAAATTTGGATGTGCCAATTGTTATGCGACGTTTAAAGATGACATTGTAAACATTGTGAGACGTGTGCAAGGAGGACAAATTGAACACGTAGGTAAAACACCTCGTTCTTCGCATAAGAAACTTGCAATCAAGAAACAAATTGAAGAAAAAACGAAGTATTTAAATACCTTAATTGAAGAACAAAACTTTGAAGAGGCAGCGGTAATTCGAGATGAAATTAAGGCTTTGAAAGAGGAGAGTGGGGTGGAACCTAATGAGTGATATTAATACGCCTATAAGTGAATGGATGAAAGAAACTGCCGAGTCACCGATTGTAATGTCATCGCGTATTCGATTAGCCAGAAACTTAGAGAATCATGTTCACCCGTTAATGTTTCCATCTGAGCAAGCCGGCTTTAGGGTCATCAACGAAGTTCAAGATGCATTACCAGATTTATCGCTTATGCGTCTCGATATGATGGATCAACAGAATAAAATGAAGTTGGTAGCTAAACACCTAATTAGCCCAGAGTTAATTAAACAGCCAGCTTCAGCAGTATTGTTAAACGAAGATGAGTCGATAAGTATTATGATTAATGAAGAAGACCATATTCGTGTTCAAGCAATGGGTAATGACTTAACGCTTCATGAGCTATATGACAAAGCTTCTGAGATTGATAATACACTCGATGAATCTTTAGAGATTAGCTATGACGAGCAGTTAGGATATTTAACCACATGTTCAACAAATATCGGTACGGGTATGCGAGCAAGTGTAATGCTCCACTTACCTGGCTTGTCTATAATGAAGCGTATGAACCGTATCGCCCAAACGATAAATCGTTTCGGTTTTACGATTCGAGGTATATATGGAGAAGGCTCACAAGTTTATGGCCATATTTACCAAGTTTCAAATCAACTCACACTTGGTAAAACAGAAGAAGAGATTATTGAAAATTTAACTGAAGTTGTTCAACAGATAATTAATGAAGAAATACAAATTCGTGAACGTTTAACTCAATATAATGAACTTGAAACATTAGACCGCATCTACCGCTCACTCGGTATTTTGCAAAATTGTCGAATGATTTCAATGGAAGAAGCATCTTATCGATTAAGTGAAGTGAAATTAGGAATTGATTTAGGATACCTTACTTTAGAAGATTTTAAGTTTAATAAATTAATGGTAAGTATTCAATCGGCATTCCTATATAACGATGAAGATGAAACTATATCAGTAAATGAAAAAAGAGCGGATATATTAAGGGAACATATAAAATAGGAGGTACAAAGATATATGCTATTTGGTAGATTAACTGAACGTGCGCAACGTGTTTTAGCACATGCACAAGAAGAAGCAATTCGCTTGAACCATTCTAATATCGGTACAGAACACTTATTACTTGGATTGATGAAAGAACCAGAAGGTATTGCAGCTAAAGTATTAGAAAGTTTCAATATCACTGAAGATAAAGTCATCGAAGAAGTAGAGAAACTAATTGGTCACGGCCAAGAACAAACAGGTAAATTGCACTATACACCAAGAGCGAAGAAAGTAATTGAACTTTCAATGGATGAAGCGAGAAAGTTACACCATAATTTTGTAGGTACTGAGCATATTTTATTAGGTTTAATCCGTGAAAATGAAGGCGTAGCAGCTCGCGTATTCGCTAATCTAGATTTAAACATTACTAAAGCACGTGCTCAAGTTGTTAAAGCTTTAGGTAGCCCAGAAATGACTAATAAAAATGCAACAGCTAACAAATCAAACAATACGCCAACTTTAGATAGCTTAGCACGTGATTTAACAGTAATAGCTAAAGACGGTACGTTAGATCCAGTAGTCGGCAGAGATAAAGAAATTACACGTGTCATTGAAGTGTTAAGCCGTCGTACTAAAAACAACCCTGTACTCATTGGTGAACCTGGTGTAGGTAAAACAGCGATTGCAGAAGGTTTAGCACAAGCAATTGTGAATAGTGAAGTACCAGAGTCACTTAAAAGTAAACGTGTAATGTCATTAGATATGGGTACGGTTGTAGCTGGTACTAAATATCGTGGTGAATTTGAAGAACGTTTGAAAAAAGTAATGGAAGAAATTCATCAAGCAGGTAATGTTATTTTATTCATTGATGAATTGCATACGTTAGTAGGTGCCGGTGGTGCTGAAGGTGCTATCGACGCTTCAAATATTTTAAAACCAGCGTTAGCACGTGGTGAATTACAATGTATCGGTGCAACGACTTTAGATGAATATCGTAAAAACATCGAAAAAGATGCTGCGTTAGAACGTCGTTTCCAACCTATTCAAGTAGGTGAGCCTACTGTAGAAGATACTATTGCTATCTTAAAAGGCTTACGTGACCGTTACGAAGCCCATCACCGCATCAATATTTCTGATGAAGCAGTTGAAGCGGCTGCAAAATTAAGTAACCGTTACATTTCAGATCGCTTCTTACCAGACAAAGCGATTGACTTAATAGATGAAGCTAGTTCAAAAGTACGACTAAAAAGTCATACAACACCTAATAACTTAAAAGAAATTGAACAAGAAATCGAAAAAGTTAAAAATGAAAAAGATGCAGCTGTACATGCACAAGAATTTGAAAATGCAGCTAATTTAAGAGATAAACAAACTAAATTAGAAAAACAATATGAAGATGCTAAAAACGAATGGCAAACTTCACAAGGTGGTCAGTCTACATCACTATCTCAAGAAGATATTGCAGAGGTTATTGCAGGATGGACTGGTATCCCATTAACTAAAATTAATGAAACTGAATCAGATCGCTTATTAAACCTAGAAGATACACTGCATAGTCGTGTTATCGGTCAAAACGATGCTGTAACATCTATCAGTAAAGCGGTACGTCGTGCACGTGCAGGCTTAAAAGACCCTAAACGTCCAATTGGTAGCTTTATCTTCTTAGGACCAACAGGCGTAGGTAAAACTGAATTAGCACGCGCTCTAGCTGAATCAATGTTCGGTGAAGAAGATGCAATGATTCGTGTCGACATGAGTGAGTTTATGGAGAAACATGCAGTGAGCCGTTTAGTCGGAGCGCCTCCAGGCTATGTAGGTCATGATGATGGTGGCCAATTAACTGAAAAAGTAAGACGCAAACCTTATTCAGTTATTCTATTCGATGAAATTGAAAAAGCACATCCAGATGTATTCAACATTCTTTTACAAGTATTAGATGATGGTCATTTAACAGATACAAAAGGTCGTCAAGTAGACTTCCGTAACACTGTGATTATTATGACATCAAACGTTGGAGCACAAGAATTACAAGACCAACGTTTTGCAGGATTCGGTGGCGGTTCAGAAGGTCATGACTACGAAACAATTCGTAAAACAATGATGAAAGAACTTAAAAATGCATTCCGTCCAGAATTCTTAAACCGTGTAGATGATATTATCGTCTTCCACAAATTGTCTAAAGATGAATTAAAAGAAATTGTAACGATGATGGTTAATAAATTAACTAAACGTCTTTCAGAACAAGACATTAATATCAAAGTTACTGATAAAGCGAAAGAAAAAATCGCCGAAGAAGGTTATGACCCTGAATATGGTGCACGTCCATTAATCAGAGCTATCCAAAAAACAGTAGAAGATAACCTTAGTGAATTGATTTTAGATGGCAATAAAATTGAAGGTAAAGAAGTTATCATCGATCATGATGATAAAGAATTTAAATATGACATCCATGATAGAGACACTGCATCTTCAAAAGATGAAAAAGAAACATCTGAAACTGAAGCATAGAACAATGCCGTAGTAGAAGAGTGAGACAGAAATCTTTATAATTAAGATTTCTGTTCTCGCTTTTTTTATTTTAATATTGAAAATAAAAGCTCAATTAAAAAGTGAAAGCATTACATAAAGGTCTTTAGCCTCTTATCTGTCTTTACATTTGTCATTATTATCCTATACATATAAAATAGATTTGTTCAAAGAAAAATCGGAGGTGCAATTTTGGCCAAAAAGAAAGTAATTTTCGAATGTATGGCTTGTGGCTATCAATCTCCAAAATGGATGGGTAAATGTCCGAATTGTGGCGCATGGAACCAAATGGAGGAAATTGTAGAGAAAGCTTCAAATCCTAAACATGGCGTGAAGGCGAAAGAGTCGAGCGCAAAAGTACAAAAATTAAACAGTATTAAGCATGAAGCAACTCCAAGAGTACAAACAGCATCGACAGAATTTAACCGCGTATTAGGCGGAGGAATTGTTAGTGGATCTTTAGTATTAATCGGCGGGGACCCAGGTATTGGGAAGTCCACGTTATTACTACAAATTTGCGCATCATTATCACAAAAGTTGAATGTTTTATACATAACAGGTGAAGAATCACTCAATCAAACTAAATTACGTGCTGAGCGTTTAGAAGAAGATTCGAGTAATTTAAATGTTTTAGCTGAAACAGACTTAGAAGTTATTCACCAGACCGTTCAACAAGAACAACCCGACATATTAGTCGTGGATTCGATTCAAACTATTTATCACCCTGAGATTAGTTCGGCACCTGGTTCAGTATCACAAGTTCGAGAAAGTACACAGAGCTTGATGAATATTGCTAAACAAATGAATATTGCGACTTTTATTGTCGGACATGTAACGAAAGAAGGTCAAATTGCTGGACCACGTTTATTAGAACATATGGTAGATACGGTATTGTATTTTGAAGGTGATGAACACCATGCTTACCGAATTTTGAGAGCAGTTAAAAACCGCTTTGGTTCAACTAATGAAATGGGCATTTTCGAAATGAAACAAAGTGGTTTAAAAGGTGTTCAAAACCCATCTGAAATGTTTTTAGAAGAACGTTCGACCAATGTACCTGGTTCGACAATTGTAGCAACTATGGAAGGCACACGACCGTTACTTATTGAAGTACAGTCTTTAGTAACACCAACTACCTTTAACAATCCACGACGTATGGCTACAGGTGTTGACCATAATCGATTGAGTTTATTAATGGCAGTTCTAGAGAAGAAGGAGAATTATTTACTTCAACAACAAGATGCCTATATCAAAGTAGCTGGTGGCGTACGTTTAACTGAACCGGCAGTAGATTTAAGTATCATCGTAGCAACAGCTTCTAGCTTTAAAGACAAAGCAGTAGATGGCTTAGATTGTTATATTGGTGAAGTCGGCTTAACGGGAGAAGTGAGACGTGTATCTCGTATCGAACAACGTGTGCAAGAGGCAGCTAAGTTAGGATTTGAAAGAGTGGTTATTCCACAAACTAATATCGGAGGATGGACGTTTCCTGAAGGTATTCGCGTAGTAGGTGTGTCTACCGTTCATGAAGCGCTTAAATATGCGTTTAAATCTTAAATAGGATAGCAAAAGAGGTGAAATTTATGAAAGTTTTAAAAGGAATAGTAGTCATTATCTACATTATTCTTGGAGCTGCTCTTGGTATTTTGTTAATACCAGAAATAGTGCGTGACTTAAATATTAATAACTATCCTATTTTAACCAATTATTACGTTGATGGTTTAATTGGTATACTTCTTTTCTTCCTAATATTTGGATTATTTATTAATAAAGTTACACGTACGCTTAAAACGGTGGAACATTGGATTATGCGACGTAGTGCAGTAGAAATTTTATTTGCGACACTAGGTCTAATCATCGGACTATTTATTTCAGTAATGGCGTCCTTTATTTTAGAAATTATTGGCAACTCTATCTTAAACCATCTGATACCGCTCATTATCACACTCTTATTGTGTTATTTGGGATTCCAATTTGGTTTGAAAAAGCGCGACGAGATGTTGTCGTTTTTGCCTGAGAATATGGCGCGCTCTATGTCTAAAAGCAATGTCAGCGCAGTGCCTAAATTATTAGACACAAGTGCAATTATTGATGGTCGTATTTTAGATATTATACGATGTGGGTTTATTGACGGTGAAATTCTCATTCCACAAGGCGTGATTAATGAATTACAGGTAGTGGCTGATGCCAATGATAGTGTTAAACGTGAAAAAGGACAACGTGGTTTAGATATCTTAAATCAATTACATGACTTAGATTATCCGACACATGTGATTCATCCACAAACATCGCATAGTGACATAGACGAATTATTAATTAAGTTAGCTCAGACATATCATGCCCATGTTATTACAACTGATTTTAACTTGAATAAAGTATGTCATGTACAAGGGATTAAAGCGTTGAATGTTAATGATTTATCTGAGGCGATTAAACCGAATTTACACCAAGGCGACCACATTAATATTCTACTTACGAAAATGGGCAAAGAGCCTGGTCAAGGCGTAGGTTATCTTGATGACGGCACAATGGTTGTTGTCGATAATGCTAAGCAACTTGTAGGTAAACATGTCGATTTAGAAGTGATTAGTTTATTACAAACTTCTTCAGGACGTATTATATTTGCTAAAAAGATAGACGATATAGTGTAGGCATGGCATAGCGTTTCATGTGAAACGTTGGCTTTAGTGCGACACTTTTCAAAAATAAAGTCCGGGATTATGTCGGCTTAAAGAAGTAGTGATGAACGGAAGTTGAGCAAGAACATGTGACTTATCAAAGTACATATTTAGTGCTACAATAATGTAGAAATGCGAAGTTTTATCTAAGATGAGAATGGAGAGGAAAGTTATTCGAAAACGAGTCATTAATGATGGTTTGGGATAGCTTTTTTCTAATGGAAAGAAGATGTTTCTTAACGAGTTATAAATACGAAGGTAAGACGTTTAATATCCGTCAATATTAGATAAAATGAACGAATTCGTTATTTAAGAATAAATCAATATTATAGGAGTGAATATAATGAGTGAACGCGTAAGAGTGAGATATGCGCCAAGTCCAACTGGATACTTACACATTGGTAATGCGAGAACAGCATTATTTAACTATTTATTTGCTAAACACTACGATGGTGATTTCGTCGTACGTATAGAAGATACAGATAGTAAACGTAACCTTGAAGATGGTGAATCTTCACAATTTGATAATTTAAGATGGTTAGGACTAGACTGGGACGAATCTATCGACAAAGATAAAGGTTATGGTCCTTATCGTCAGTCTGAACGTGGAGATATTTACAATCCATTAATTCAACAATTATTAGATGAAGACAAAGCTTATAAATGTTATATGACTGAAGATGAGTTAGAAAAAGAACGTGAAGAACAATTAGCACGTGGTGAAATGCCTCGTTATGGTGGTAAACACGCTCATTTAACTGAAGAAGAACGCCAACAATTTGAAGCGGAAGGTCGTAAACCGGCAATTAGATTCCGTGTACCTCAAGATCAAACGTATACGTTCAATGACATGGTTAAGGGTGAAATCTCATTTGACTCTAACAATATGGGCGACTGGGTTATTGTGAAGAAAGATGGTATTCCAACTTATAACTTTGCAGTAGCAATCGACGATCATTATATGGAAATTACAGATGTTATCCGTGGAGATGACCACGTGTCTAATACACCTAAACAATTAATGATTTATGAAGCATTTGGTTGGGAACCACCTCGTTTCGGCCATATGTCATTAATTGTTAATGAAGAACGTAAAAAATTAAGTAAACGTGATGGTCAAATCTTACAATTCATCGAGCAATACCGTGATTTAGGATACTTACCAGAAGCATTATTTAACTTTATTACGTTATTAGGTTGGTCACCTGAAGGCGAAGATGAAATTTATTCTAAAGAAGAATTTATTAAAATCTTTGATGAAAAACGTCTTTCTAAATCACCAGCAATGTTTGATAGACAAAAACTTGCTTGGGTTAACAACCAATATATGAAGACTAAAGATACTGAAACAGTATTCCAACTTGCATTACCTCATTTAATTAAAGCAAACTTAATTCCTGAAGATCCTAGCGAAGAGGATCAAGATTGGGGTCGCAAACTTGTAGCACTTTATCAAAAAGAAATGAGTTATGCTGGAGAAATTGTGCCATTATCTGAAATGTTCTTTAAAGAAATGCCTGAATTAGGCGAAGAAGAACAAGAAGTGATTAATGGAGAACAAGTTCCAGAATTAATGAGTCATTTATATGGCAAATTAGAAGCTTTAGAACCTTTCGAAGCTGCTGAAATTAAGAAAACAATAAAAGAAGTTCAAAAAGAAACAGGCATCAAAGGTAAACAATTATTTATGCCTATCCGTGTAGCGGTAACTGGCCAAATGCATGGACCTGAATTACCAAATACGATTGAAGTATTAGGTAGAGATAAAGTTTTATCACGTTTAAAACAATACGTTTAAAAATGAGCAGATGTAATTTTTTAAAGGTGAAAATTAAATATAATTAGACTTGAAAAATTATCCTAAAGCTCATATGATTAGGTTGAAAGTGTTTCAAAGGATTAGTAAATATATGACCATGAATTCAGAGAGTGTGCGGTTGCTGTGAGCACATCATAGTCGATATTGAATGCACCTTTGTATAATTTAAGTTAATAAAGAAATGAGTATGATAAAGACTTGCTAGGTAATCGACTTGAAAGTTGATTATTGTTGAGTATGTCTTGTCTAAAATACAGAGTGGAACCGTGCGATAGCGCCTCTAGCATCTATTACAGTGTTAGGGGCGCTATTTTACTAATCTATTTGAAGTTTTAGTAGTTGAAAGAGTTGGATTTATTACTTTTTAAAAAACTGAGGGGGCGACAGTCTTGATAAAAAGAATTAGAGACGATGTGAAAATGGTATTTGAACAAGATCCAGCAGCACGTACAACGTTTGAAGTGATTACAACATATGCGGGTTTACATGCGGTGTGGAGTCACTTAATTGCGCATAAATTGTATAATAAAAAACGGTATGTATTAGCTAGAATCATATCTCAAATTTCACGATTTTTCACAGGGATTGAAATTCATCCAGGTGCTAGAATTGGCAAACGTTTATTCATTGACCACGGCATGGGGGTAGTTATTGGAGAAACATGTACTATTGGAGATAATGTGACGATTTATCAAGGCGTAACATTAGGTGGTACGGGTAAAGAAAAAGGTAAACGACACCCAGATATTGGCGACAATGTATTAATAGCAGCAGGATCAAAAATTTTAGGCAATATTCAAATCGATTCAAATGTTAATATCGGCGCAAATTCAGTTGTTTTACAATCAGTTCCAAGCTATACAACTGTTGTCGGTATTCCAGGTCATATTGTTAAGCAACAAGGTAAACGCATTGGTAAAACATTCGATCACCGTAATTTACCTGACCCATTATATGAACAAATTAAGCAACTAGAGAAACAACTTGAAAAAGCTAAGAACGGAGAGATTAAAGATGATTACATTATATAATACATTAACTCGTCAGAAAGAGACGTTTAAACCTATCGAACCAGGTAAGGTAAAAATGTATGTATGTGGTCCAACAGTATATAACTATATCCACATTGGTAACGCGCGACCAGCAATTAACTATGACGTCGTACGTCGTTATTTCGAGTACAAAGGCTATGAAGTAACTTATGTTTCAAACTTCACAGACGTTGACGATAAATTGATTAAACGTTCTAAAGAATTGAACGAAAGCGTACCTGAAATTGCTGATAAATATATTAAAGCGTTTTATGAAGATGTAGGTGCTTTAAATGTAAAAAAAGCGTCTTCTAATCCACGTGTAATGAATCATATGGATGAAATTATTGCATTTATTAAAAAATTAGTTGATGAAGGCTATGCCTATGAAAGTGACGGTGACGTTTACTTTAGAACTCGTGAGTTTGAGGGCTATGGTAAATTAAGTCATCAATCTATCGACGATTTAAAAGTAGGCGCACGTATTGAAGCGGGTGAACAAAAAGAAGACGCCCTAGACTTCACACTATGGAAAAAAGCGAAACCAGGTGAAATAAGCTGGGAAAGTCCATTTGGCGAAGGTCGTCCAGGCTGGCATATTGAATGTTCAGTTATGGCGTATCACGAATTAGGCAAGACGATTGATATCCATGCTGGGGGATCAGATTTACAATTCCCACACCATGAAAATGAAATCGCTCAATCAGAAGCGCATAACCATGCGCCATTTGCGAACTATTGGATGCACAATGGATTCATTAATATTGATAATGAAAAAATGAGTAAATCACTAGGCAACTTTATTTTAGTACACGACATAATCAAAGAAGTTGACCCAGACGTCTTACGTTTCTTTATGATTAGTGTCCATTATAGAAGTCCTATTAACTATAATTTAGAACTTGTTAATGCGGCTAAGAGTGGTTTAGAACGTATTCGTAATAGCTATAAATTGATCGAGGAACGAGAAGCAATAGCTACAGATATTGCAGACCAATCTAATTACGTTGAACAAGTAGATCATATTTTGGAACAATTCGAAACGGTTATGGATGATGACTTTAACACTGCCAATGCAGTTACAGCTTGGTACGACTTAACTAAATTAGCAAATAAATATGTGTTAGAAAACACAACGTCTACTAAAGTGATTCAACGATTTAAAGACGTTTATCAAATCTTTAGTGATGTGCTTGGCGTTCCACTTAAAGGGAAAGAATCTGACATGTTACTTGATGAAGATATCGAAAAATTAATCGAAGAACGTAATGAAGCACGTAAGAACAAAGATTTTGCGCGTGCAGATGAAATTAGAGATATGTTAAAAGAACAAAATATTATTTTAGAAGATACGCCACAAGGTGTGCGTTTCAAACGTGGTTAAGATGAATATTAGATTATTAAATCCTTTAACTTTGGCTTATATGGGCGACGCCGTGTTAGATCAACATGTAAGAGAATATATTGTGCTTAAGTTACAAAGTAAGCCCAATCGTTTACATCACGTTTCAAAAAGCTATGTGTCTGCTAAGAGTCAGGCACAAACGCTTGAAACGCTTATTGAAACAGGTTGGTTTACAGATGAAGAATTAGACATTGTGAAACGAGGACGCAATGCTAAAAGTCATACGAAAGCTAAAAATACAGATATACAAACATATCGTAAAAGTTCAGGCTTAGAAGCAGTGATAGGCTTTTTATATTTAGAACATCAAGAAGATAGATTGAAGAATTTACTTGATACGATTGTTCAAACAGTGAATGAAAGGTAGTGAGAACAATGGAAGATATCGTAATTGTCGGTAGACATGCTGTAAAAGAAGCAATTGTTTCTGGCCATACAATAAATAAGATTTGGATTCAAGAAGGTATTAGAAAGCAACAAATCAATGACATTTTACAAAATGCAAAAGAGCAAAAATTGATTGTTCAAACAGTACCAAAATCTAAAATAGATAATTTAGCAGATGCACCTCATCAAGGGGTAGCAGCATTAATTGCTCCATACGAATATGCAGATTTTGATCAGTTTATTAAAACTCAAAAAGAAAAAGAAGGTCTATCAACTGTTGTCATTTTAGACGGTTTAGAAGATCCTCATAATTTAGGTTCAATTTTAAGAACAGCGGATGCAAGTGGCGTTGACGGTGTTATCATTCCTAAAAGACGCTCAGTAGCACTAACACAAACAGTGGCTAAAGCTTCAACTGGAGCGATTCAACATGTTCCCGTTATGCGTGTCACTAACTTATCGAAAACGATTGATGAGTTAAAAGACAATGGTTATTGGGTAGCCGGAGCCGAAGCGGATAACGCAACTGATTATAGAGACATGGCAGCTGATATGCCATTAGCAATTGTTATTGGCAGTGAAGGCCAAGGTATGAGTAGACTCGTTAAGGATAAATGTGACTTCTATATCAAGATTCCAATGGTAGGTCATGTAAATAGTCTGAATGCCTCTGTAGCAGCAAGTTTAATGATGTATGAAGTATATCGTAAAAGACATCAAGTCGGAGAACAAGCATGAAGGATAGATACTTAATCATTGATGGCTATAACATGATAGGCCAATCACCTGAGCTTAGTAGGATTGCTCGAGACAATTTGCAAGAGGCACGAGAACAACTCTTAGACGCTATCGCCAATTATAACGCCGTAGTAGCAGATGAAATTGTATGTGTGTTCGATGCATATGAACAATCTGGTATCGAAAGAGAATACATTTATCATGGTGTTAAGACGGTCTTCACTAAGGAAAAGGAAACAGCAGATAGCTATATAGAATGCTATGTTTATAACCTATATAATAAACATACAACGCATATTACAGTGGTAACGAGTGATATGAGTGAGCAACATGCTATTTTCGGAGCTGGTGCATACAGAGTATCTTCTAGAGAAATGTGGCGTGATTTAAAAGAAAACGAAATTACGGTAAGTAAATCGTTAGACAACATAATTGAAAGTAAACCAAGAACTCGAATTTCGTTATCTAATGATGTACTTGCAGAATTTGAGAAAATTAGACGTGGCAACCATAAAAAGGACTAAAATAGCGCTCTTGCAAGTTAAAGATTGTTTCATATAAACTATGGCTAATTTAACGCGAAAGGTATAGTTTATGGTGCAACAATTACAACTAGAAGAGCTATTTAAACAATTTCAATGTAGTCATAATGCTTGTGAGCGAGAACGAGTATTCACTCAAATCGTTTGTCACTTACAACCTATTCTTTTTATAAAATTTAAAAGTTTAGGTACTGTTGAAGAAGATCTTAAAGATTTGATGCAAGAAATAATGATTAGAATTTATTTGGCTTTACCAACATTTGATTTTAATATGGGGATACCGTTTGAACATTATTTGAATTGTATAGTTTATTCGATGAAGAAAGATTTTTGGAGAAAAAAATATACTGAACTTCATAAGCAAGATACATTTATTAATGAATACATCGTGACTTATCAATCGAATCATTTTGCAAAGAAAACGGAAGAAGCATATCTAAGACAAGAACAAAGAGAACAATTAGAACGTAGTTTGGGTCGTTTGAGCAAGTTGGAAAGCCGTGTGGCTAAGCTAATGTTATTGGATTATTCGCCAATAGAAATAGCCAAGGCATTAGGTGTGAAAGATAAAGTAGTTTACAATACTATTCAACGTTGTAAAATGAAAATGAAAGATTATTTAACAAAATATTATGATTCAATGCAGTAGTCTTGCTGATGGTTGAAGATTGAGTGAAAAGCTCTTATTTTAAGTAGAATGTATCGGGCTTTCAAACTATAGCCGTTTGACATTTAATGTTAGATTTATGTATAGTATACTGGTGTTAAAATGAGCAAAGGTGAATAGTAGTGAAAAAAGTACCTTTAATTTGTGAGGTTTGCGGTAATAGAAATTATACCGTTCCGAAAAACGAAAAATCTGCAATAAGATTAGAGTTAAAAAAGTATTGTTCAAGATGTAATGCACATACGATTCATAAAGAGTCAAAGTAATAGCGAACAATGTTATTATAGCGAATGGCTAATTAAGCGTGAGTGTGGAGGTAATTTTGATGGCTAAAGATAAAGGCACAGGTAAAGAAAAAGAAAGTTTCTTCCAAGGCGTAAAAAGTGAAATGGAAAAAACAAGTTGGCCTACAAAAGAAGAACTTTTTAAATATACTGTAATTGTAGTATCTACAGTAATTTTCTTCATGATCTTTTTCTGGGTATTAGACTTAGGTATTGGTAATTTAATAGAATTATTTAGATAAGAGTAAGGAGTGACAACATGTCTGAAGAGGTTGGCGCAAAGCGTTGGTATGCTGTGCATACATATTCTGGATATGAGAACAAGGTTAAAAAGAATTTAGAAAAAAGAGTAGAATCAATGAATATGACAGAACAGATTTTTAGAGTTGTCATACCAGAAGAAGAAGAAACCCAAGTTAAAGATGGTAAAGCTAAGAAACAAGTTAAAAAAACATTTCCTGGTTACGTATTAGTAGAATTAGTAATGACAGATGAGTCATGGTACGTAGTACGTAATACACCAGGTGTTACAGGTTTCGTAGGTTCAGCTGGAGCTGGATCTAAACCAAACCCATTACTACCTGAAGAAATGAGATTCATTTTAAAACAAATGGGACTTAAAGAAAAAACAATCGACGTTGAATTAGACGTGGGTGAACAAGTTCGAATTAAATCAGGTCCATTTGCTAACCAAGTCGGTGAAGTTCAAGAAATCGAACCAGATAAATTCAAATTAACTGTACTGGTAGATATGTTTGGTAGAGAAACACCAGTAGAAGTTGAATTTGATCAAATCGAAAAGCTATAAAAGATAGAGTTGAGGCATTAATATAAAAATGGCTCAGCTTTAGTTTTGGTATTAGTTGACTGTGAAGAAGGTACGTTGAAACCGTACTTTCTTCATCTCTAGTCAACTTTGCCATGGCGAGACGACGAAGTCTTTGGAATTTGGCAGTAGTTGTCTGAAATGAAGAGGCGCTCGAGCCTCACTTTCTTCATTCCTAGTCAACCTTGCCGGGGTGGGACGACGAAATCTTTGAAATTACATTAGATTTCTATCCCACTCCCTATATTTATGTCAACGCTCTCACTGAAATACAAATAAAGATGAAATTTTACTATTGCTTTTTACGTATATTCAGTGTTAAAATAATGTGGTCGCGTTTTTATAACGCTCATTTCGTCACGAAATGTTTATGAGTGGGAGGGCAAAACTGAGCCCTGTGACCACATCACGATATCAAGGAGGTGCACATCGTGGCTAAAAAAGTAGAAAAAGTAGTTAAATTACAAATTCCTGCAGGTAAAGCAAACCCAGCACCACCAGTTGGTCCAGCATTAGGTCAAGCAGGTGTGAATATTATGGGATTCTGTAAAGAATTCAATGCACGTACGCAAGAACAAGCAGGTTTAATCATTCCGGTAGAAATCAGTGTATATGAAGACCGTTCATTTACATTCATTACTAAAACTCCACCGGCTCCAGTACTACTTAAAAAAGCAGCTGGTATTGAAAAAGGTTCTGGTGAACCTAACAAAACTAAAGTTGCTACAGTAACTAAAGATCAAGTACGTGAAATTGCTCAAAGCAAAATGCAAGACTTAAACGCTGCAGACGAAGAAGCAGCTATGCGTATTATCGAAGGTACTGCTCGTAGTATGGGTATCACTGTACAATAATTATCGAATACAAAAGTTTAACTTTGAAATAACTGATAGACGATAGCAGGTAACAGAAATGACAACGAATCATATTGTCTATGATTAGTCTGAGAAATGAGTAAACTTTTATTAGTTTACAAAAAGTTAAGGCATTCATCTGTTATCTGCTCTTAACTTGTGTGACACACAAGTAAGCGTGGGAGGAAATTCCGCTAAAACCACTAAAGGAGGAACAATAAATGGCTAAAAAAGGTAAAAAGTATCAAGAAGCAGCTAATAAAGTTGATCGTACTCAACACTATAGTGTTGAAGAAGCAATTAGCTTAGCTAAAGAAACAAGCATTGCTAACTTTGATGCATCAGTTGAAGTAGCTTTCCGTTTAGGAATTGATACACGTAAAAATGACCAACAAATCCGTGGTGCAGTAGTGCTACCAAACGGTACTGGTAAATCACAACGTGTATTAGTATTTGCTAAAGGTGACAAAATCACTGAAGCAGAAGAAGCAGGAGCAGATTACGTAGGTGAATCTGACTATGTACAAAAAATCCAACAAGGTTGGTTCGACTTTGACGTAGTAGTAGCTACTCCAGATATGATGGGCGAAGTTGGTAAATTAGGTCGTGTATTAGGACCTAAAGGATTAATGCCTAACCCTAAAACTGGTACAGTAACTATGGATGTTAAAAAAGCTGTAGAAGAAATCAAAGCTGGTAAAGTTGAATACCGTGCTGAAAAAGCTGGTATCGTACATGCTTCAATCGGTAAAGTTTCATTTAGCGATGAAAAATTAGTTGAAAACTTCAAAGCTTTACAAGACGTTTTAGCAAAAGCTAAACCATCTTCAGCTAAAGGTACTTACTTCAAATCTGTTGCTGTAACTACAACAATGGGTCCTGGAGTTAAAATTGATACTTCATCATTCAAATTATAATTTAAATTAATGATATAGATAAAACTGGTAGTGTGCATGCACCGCCAGTTTTTTTGAAAATTAACTACTATCAAACAAACTAACTAACTTTCAAGATAAAAATATTTTTGAAAAAAAGGTTTGACATGTAGTAGTAATAAGGTTATATTATTTATTGTGATTATTTTACCTAAGACAGTAGGAGTTATTTGATAACTTAAAATTTATCCTACCGAGGCTAAAATTGACTTGAACGTGATGATCATTCAAATGATCTTTCAAGCACTTTTTGCCGTGGGTAGAAAGTGCTTTTTTTATTAATATTAAAAAAAGCACCAAAAATAAAAATGGAGGTGTCTGAATGTCTGCTATTATTGAAGCTAAAAAACAACAAGTTGACGTTATTGCTGAACAACTTAAAAATTCAGTTTCAACTGTTATCGTTGACTACCGTGGCTTAACTGTTTCTGAAGTAACTGAACTTCGTTCACAATTACGTGAAGCTGGTGTTGAGTATAAAGTATACAAAAACACAATGGTTCGTCGTGCAGCTGAACAAGCAGGTATCGAAGGCTTAGATGAATTCTTAACAGGTCCTACAGCTGTTGCAACTTCAACTGAAGATGTAGTAGCGCCAGCGAAAGTTATCGCAGGATTTGCTAAAGAACACGAAGCTTTAGAAATCAAAACAGGCGTTATGGAAGGTAGCGTAATCTCAGCAGAAGAAGTTAAAACTGTTGGTTCATTACCTTCACACGATGGTCTTGTATCTATGCTTTTATCAGTATTACAAGCTCCAGTACGCAACTTCGCTTATGCGGTTAAAGCTGTTGGAGAACAAAAAGAAGAAAGCGCTGAGTAATCGCGCATAAAATTTTAAAATAAATGGAGGAAATATAAAATGGCTAATCAAGAACAAATCATTGAAGCAATTAAAGAAATGTCAGTATTAGAATTAAACGACTTAGTAAAAGCAATTGAAGAAGAATTTGGTGTAACAGCAGCAGCTCCTGTAGCAGCAGCTGGTGCAGCTGGTGGCGGAGACGCAGCAGCTGAAAAAACTGAATTTGACGTTGAATTAACTTCAGCTGGATCTTCAAAAATCAAAGTTGTTAAAGCTGTTAAAGAAGCAACTGGCTTAGGATTAAAAGACGCTAAAGACTTAGTAGACAACGCTCCTAAAGTAATCAAAGAAGCGCTTGCTAAAGACGAAGCTGAAAAACTTAAAGAACAATTAGAAGAAGTTGGAGCTACAGTAGAATTAAAATAATTCTCGTATCTTAACTTAATATATAGGTTATACATTGCATGAATTACTAGTCATAGAATTTCATGTGAATGTAACCTACATTCTTTGAGAAATTAAAACCCCGTTATCACGATAACGGGGTTTTTACTTCATTTTCTAGAAGAAATGAATGATGAACAATGACGAAGAGGTGGAAATATGGGGCATTATTATGATGAAAACCCTGAAGTGCAAAGTGATGAAAAAATCATACAGTATCGCTATCATCAAAATGAATTAAAATTGACGACTGATGCTGGTGTGTTTTCTAAAGGTAAAGTCGATTTTGGCTCTGATACACTCGTTCAAACCTTTTTAAATGAACATCCGCCAGGTCCTAGTAAAAATATTGTCGATGTTGGTTGTGGCTATGGCCCAATCGGTTTGATGATTGCCAAAGTTTCACCGCATCATCAAATTACTATGGTCGATGTTAATCAACGCGCCTTATCTTTGGCTGAAAAGAATAAAAAGGCGAATCGAATTGAGAATGTATCTATTAGAGAAAGCGATGGATTATCTCAACTAGAAGATAATTATTATGATTTTGTACTAACGAATCCGCCTATTAGAGCTGGTAAAGATGTTGTTCATCGCATTTTCGAAGAAGCTTACCAAAAGCTTAAGTTAAATGGTGAATTATACGTTGTAATTCAAAAGAAACAAGGTATGCGTTCTGCTAAAAAGAAAATGGAAGAAATATTTAATCATGTCGAAGTTGTAAATAAAAATAAGGGATACTATATTCTGAAAAGCCTAAAAGGTTGATTTCAAATTAGTATTCTGATATAGTTATAAAATGTAAAAATTTATGTTCAATAAGTGTGTACTTTTACGCGAAATGAGTACGTAAAACAAGAATAATTAAAGAATCGAAAATGGTGTCATCAATAATTGTGTTGCCGTTTTCTTTTTGTCTTGTTATACGAATTTTCTTTCGTGTTTAGGTGAATCACACAATTTTTGAGGGGTGAATCTGTTTGGCAGGTCAAGTTGTCCAATATGGAAGACATCGTAAACGTAGAAACTATGCGAGAATTTCAGAAGTGTTAGAATTACCGAACTTAATAGAAATTCAAACTAAATCTTACGACTGGTTCCTAAAAGAAGGTTTATTAGAAATGTTCCGTGATATTTCTCCAATTGAAGATTTCACTGGCAACCTTTCTTTAGAATTTGTAGATTATCGATTAGGTGAACCAAAATACGATTTAGAAGAATCGAAAAACCGTGACGCTACTTATGCTGCACCTCTTCGTGTTAAAGTGCGTCTAATTATCAAAGAAACTGGCGAAGTTAAAGAACAAGAAGTATTTATGGGTGATTTCCCATTAATGACTGATACAGGTACGTTCGTAATTAATGGTGCGGAACGTGTTATCGTCTCACAATTAGTTCGTTCACCATCAGTATACTTCAATGAAAAAATAGATAAAAACGGTCGTGAAAACTACGATGCAACAATTATTCCTAACCGTGGTGCGTGGTTAGAATATGAAACAGATGCTAAAGATGTAGTCTACGTACGTATTGATAGAACACGTAAATTACCATTAACAGTATTATTACGTGCTTTAGGTTTCTCTAATGATCAAGAAATTATTGATTTACTTGGTGATAGTGAATACTTACGTAATACGCTTGAAAAAGATAGCACTGAAAATACAGAACAAGCACTACTAGAAATTTATGAACGTTTACGTCCTGGTGAACCACCAACAGTGGAAAACGCTAAAAGTTTATTATACTCACGCTTTTTCGACCCAAAACGTTATGATTTAGCTAGTGTTGGTCGTTACAAAGCCAATAAAAAATTACACTTAAAACATCGTTTATTTAATCAAAAATTAGCTGAACCAATCGTTAATAGCGAAACTGGCGAAATTGTTGCTGAAGAAGGCACAGTTTTAGACCGTCGTAAATTAGACGAAATTATGGAAGTTTTAGAAACGAATGCGAATAGTGAAGTGTTTGAATTAGAAGGTAGCGTAATTGACGAACCTGTAGAAATTCAATCAATCAAAGTCTATGTGCCTAATGATGAAGAAGCACGTACAACTACTGTAATCGGTAACGCGTTACCAGATTCAGAAGTTAAATGTATTACACCTGCTGACATCATTGCATCAATGAGTTATTTCTTTAACTTATTAAATGGTATTGGCTATACAGATGATATTGACCATTTAGGTAATCGTCGTTTACGTTCAGTTGGCGAACTTTTACAAAACCAATTCCGTATTGGTTTATCTAGAATGGAACGTGTTGTACGTGAAAGAATGTCTATTCAAGACACTGACTCAATCACTCCACAACAATTAATTAATATTCGTCCTGTAATTGCATCAATTAAAGAGTTCTTTGGTAGCTCTCAATTATCACAATTCATGGACCAAGCTAACCCATTAGCTGAGTTGACACATAAACGTCGTCTTTCTGCATTAGGACCTGGTGGTTTAACACGTGAACGTGCTCAAATGGAAGTACGTGACGTTCATTATTCTCACTATGGCCGTATGTGTCCAATCGAGACTCCAGAGGGACCAAACATCGGATTAATCAACTCATTATCTAGTTATGCACGTGTAAACGAGTTTGGCTTTATCGAAACACCATATCGTAAAGTAGATTTAGACACTAACTCAATTACAGAACAAATTGACTACTTAACTGCAGATGAAGAAGATAGCTATGTTGTTGCCCAAGCGAACTCTCGTCTAGATGAAAATGGTCGTTTCTTAGATGACGAAGTTGTTTGTCGTTTCCGTGGTAATAACACAGTTATGGCTAAAGAGAAAATGGACTACATGGACGTATCTCCTAAACAAGTTGTTTCAGCTGCGACAGCATGTATCCCATTCTTAGAAAACGATGACTCTAACCGTGCATTAATGGGTGCCAACATGCAACGTCAAGCGGTACCATTGATGAATACTGAAGCACCATTTGTTGGTACAGGTATGGAACACGTAGCTGCTCGTGACTCTGGGGCTGCAATCACAGCAAAACACAGAGGACGCGTAGAACACGTTGAATCTAAAGAAATTTTAGTTCGTCGTTTAGTAGAAGAAAATGGTACTGAACACGAAGGTGAATTAGATCGTTATCCATTAGCTAAATTTAAACGTTCAAATACAGGTACTTGTTATAACCAACGTCCAATTGTTTCAATTGGCGATGTAGTTGAATATAATGAAATTTTAGCTGACGGTCCTTCAATGGAATTAGGTGAAATGGCCTTAGGTCGTAACGTAGTTGTTGGTTTCATGACTTGGGACGGTTACAACTATGAGGATGCTGTAATCATGAGTGAACGTTTAGTTAAAGATGACGTTTATACTTCAATTCATATCGAAGAATATGAATCAGAAGCTCGTGATACTAAACTAGGACCTGAAGAAATCACACGTGATATTCCTAACGTTTCTGAAAATGCACTGAAAAACTTAGACGAACGCGGTATTGTATACGTTGGTGCTGAAGTTAAAGACGGTGACATCTTAGTAGGTAAAGTAACGCCTAAAGGTGTAACTGAATTAACAGCTGAAGAAAGATTATTACACGCAATCTTCGGTGAAAAAGCACGTGAAGTGCGCGATACTTCATTACGTGTACCACACGGTGCAGGCGGTATCGTTCTAGACGTAAAAGTCTTCAATCGTGAAGAAGGCGATGATACGTTATCTCCAGGTGTAAACCAACTTGTACGTGTTTACATCGTTCAAAAACGTAAAATCCACGTTGGGGATAAAATGTGTGGTCGTCACGGTAATAAAGGGGTTATCTCTAAGATTGTTCCTGAAGAAGATATGCCTTACTTACCAGATGGACGTCCAATTGATATCATGTTAAACCCACTTGGTGTACCATCTCGTATGAACATCGGACAAGTATTAGAATTACACTTAGGTATGGCTGCTAAGAACTTAGGCATCCACGTTGCATCTCCAGTATTCGATGGTGCGAGCGACGAAGATGTATGGTCAACAATCGAAGAAGCAGGCATGGCACGTGACGGTAAAACTGTCTTATACGACGGACGTACTGGTGAACCATTTGATAACCGTATTTCTGTTGGTGTAATGTACATGCTTAAACTTGCCCACATGGTTGATGACAAATTACATGCTCGTTCAACTGGTCCATACTCACTTGTTACACAACAACCACTTGGTGGTAAAGCACAATTCGGTGGACAACGTTTCGGTGAAATGGAGGTATGGGCACTTGAAGCATACGGTGCTGCATACACATTACAAGAAATCCTAACTTATAAATCTGACGATACTGTAGGTCGTGTTAAAACTTACGAATCTATCGTTAAAGGTGAAAACATCTCTAGACCAAGTGTTCCTGAATCATTCCGCGTATTGATGAAAGAATTACAAAGTTTAGGTTTAGATGTCAAAGTGATGGACGAACAAGATAATGAAATCGAAATGGCGGACGTTGATGACGAAGATGCAACTGAACGCAAAGTAGATTTACAACAAAAAGATGTTCCAGAAACACAAAAAGAAACTACTGACTAATTCGCTATTAAGTTAAAAATACTGTAAGAAGGTAGAAATTCAGCAGAGGAGGGTAGGAGACCGTTTGCCGGTTTCCTAGAGCACTCATATGAGTGTCTCACCCTTACCTCACTGATTTCACTTCTTTCTAATATTTTAGTTTCAATAAATGTAAATCAATCAAATAGCACAGCTAATCTAAATTGAAGGAGGTAGGCTCCTTGATTGATGTAAATAATTTCCATTATATGAAAATCGGTTTAGCCTCACCTGAAAAAATCCGTTCTTGGTCATACGGTGAAGTTAAAAAGCCTGAAACAATTAACTATCGTACTTTGAAACCAGAAAAAGATGGTCTTTTCTGTGAAAGAATATTCGGACCTACAAAAGACTGGGAATGTAGTTGTGGTAAGTACAAACGTGTACGCTACAAAGGCATGGTATGTGATAGATGTGGTGTAGAAGTAACTAAATCTAAAGTGCGTCGTGAAAGAATGGGGCATATTGAATTAGCAGCACCTGTATCTCACATCTGGTACTTCAAAGGAATTCCAAGTCGTATGGGACTTCTATTAGACATGTCTCCAAGAGCTTTAGAAGAAGTTATCTACTTCGCATCATATGTAGTTGTAGATCCAGGTCCAACTGGCTTAGAGAAAAAATCTCTATTATCTGAAGCAGAATTTAGAGATTACTATGATAAATACCCAGGCCAATTTGTAGCTAAAATGGGTGCTGAAGGTATTAAAAATCTATTAGAAGAAATTAACTTAGATGAAGAATTAAAAACGTTACGTGACGAGTTAGAATCTGCGACTGGTCAAAGATTAACTCGTGCCATTAAACGTTTAGAAGTCGTTGAATCATTCAGACATTCTGGTAACAATCCAGCATGGATGATTTTAGATGTACTTCCAATCATCCCACCAGAAATTCGTCCAATGGTTCAATTAGACGGTGGACGTTTTGCAACAAGTGACTTAAACGACTTATACCGTCGTGTTATCAACCGTAACAACCGTTTAAAACGTTTATTAGACTTAGGTGCTCCTGGCATCATCGTTCAAAACGAAAAACGTATGTTACAAGAAGCAGTAGATGCTTTAATCGATAACGGTCGTCGTGGTCGTCCAGTTACTGGTCCAGGTAACAGACCGTTGAAATCACTTTCACATATGTTAAAAGGTAAACAAGGTCGTTTCCGTCAAAACTTACTTGGTAAACGTGTTGACTACTCAGGCCGTTCAGTTATCGCTGTAGGACCTAGCTTGAAAATGTATCAATGTGGTCTACCTAAAGAAATGGCACTTGAATTATTTAAACCTTTCGTAATGAAAGAATTAGTTCAACGTGAAATTGCTACAAACATCAAAAATGCTAAAAGTAAAATTGAACGCATGGACGATGAAGTATGGGACGTATTAGAAGATGTTATTAGAGAACATCCAGTATTACTTAACCGTGCCCCTACACTTCACAGATTAGGTATCCAAGCCTTTGAACCTACATTAGTAGAAGGTCGTGCAATCCGTCTTCACCCACTTGTAACAACAGCTTACAATGCGGACTTTGACGGTGACCAAATGGCTGTTCACGTACCTTTATCTAAAGAAGCACAAGCGGAAGCGCGTATGTTAATGCTAGCTGCTCAAAACATCTTGAACCCTAAAGATGGTAAACCAGTTGTTACACCATCACAAGATATGGTATTAGGTAACTATTACCTTACTTTAGAACGTAAAGATGCAGTGAATACTGGAACAATCTTTAATGATACTAACGAAGTACTTAAAGCTTATGCAAATGGCTATGTACACTTACATACTCGTATCGGTGTACATGCACAATCATTTAACAACCCTACATTTACAGAAGCTCAAAATAATAAAATTTTAGCTACTTCAGTAGGTAAAGTTATATTCAATGAAATCATCCCTGATTCATTTGCATATATCAACGAACCAACTCAAGATAACCTTGAAGGTAAAACACCAGACAAATACTTTATTGATCCAACTCAATTAGGTGAAGGTGGACTTAAAGAGTACTTTGAAGATAAAGAACTTATTGAACCATTCAATAAAAAATTCTTAGGAAACATTATCGCTGAAGTCTTCAATAGATTTAGCATTACAGATACTTCTATGATGCTTGACCGTATGAAAGACTTAGGATTTAAGTTCTCATCTAAAGCTGGTATTACTGTAGGTGTCTCTGACATCGTGGTACTTCCAGATAAACAAGATATTTTAGATGAACATGAAAAATTAGTTGAACGTGTTTCTAAACAATTCAATCGTGGTTTAATCACTGAAGATGAACGTTATAACGCTGTTGTTGAAATTTGGACTGACGCTAAAGACCAAATTCAAGGCGAATTAATGCAATCTCTTGAGAAAACAAACCCAATCTTCATGATGAGTGACTCTGGTGCCCGTGGTAACGCATCTAACTTTACTCAATTAGCTGGTATGCGTGGTTTAATGGCCGCTCCATCTGGTAAAATTATTGAGTTACCAATCACTTCATCATTCCGTGAAGGTTTAACAGTATTAGAATACTTCATCTCTACACACGGTGCGCGTAAAGGTCTTGCCGATACAGCCCTTAAAACAGCTGACTCAGGTTACCTTACTCGTCGTCTTGTTGACGTTGCACAAGACGTTATCGTACGTGAAGAAGACTGTGGTACAGACCGTGGTTTATTAGTTTCTGACATTAGAGAAGGTACAGAAATGATTGAACCATTCATTGAACGTATCGAAGGTCGTTATTCTAAAGAAACAATTCGTCACCCTGAAACTGATGAAATTATCATCCGTCCTGACGAATTAATCACAGCTGAAATCGCTAAACAAATCACTGATGCTGGTATTGAACAAATGTACATCCGCTCAGCATTTACTTGTAACACTCGTCACGGTGTTTGTGAAAAATGTTACGGTAAAAACCTTGCAACAGGTGAAAAAGTTGAAGTGGGTGAAGCAGTTGGTACAATTGCCGCTCAATCAATCGGTGAACCAGGTACCCAACTTACAATGCGTACATTCCATACAGGTGGAGTAGCCGGAAGCGATATCACGCAAGGTCTTCCACGTATCCAAGAAATCTTCGAAGCACGTAATCCAAAAGGTCAAGCCGTGATTACTGAAATCGAAGGTGTCGTAGAAGATATTAAATTAGCAAAAGATCGCCAACAAGAAATTGTTATTAAAGGCGCTAATGAAACAAGATCTTACCTAGCTTCTGGTACTTCAAGATTGAAAGTAGAAGTAGGTCAATCAGTAGAACGCGGTGAAGTATTAACAGAAGGTTCAATCGAGCCTAAAAACTTCTTAGCTGTTGCTGGTTTAAATGCGACTGAAAGCTACTTACTTAAAGAAGTTCAAAAAGTTTATCGTATGCAAGGTGTAGAAATCGACGATAAACACGTAGAAGTAATGGTTAGACAAATGTTACGTAAAGTTAGAATTATCGAAGCTGGTGACACTAAACTATTACCAGGCTCATTAGTAGATATTCATAGCTTTACTGATGCTAACAGAGATGCATTCAAAGAACGTAAACGCCCAGCTACTGCTAAACCAGTATTACTTGGTATTACTAAAGCTTCTCTTGAAACTGAAAGCTTCTTATCTGCAGCTTCATTCCAAGAAACAACACGTGTACTTACAGATGCTGCCATCAAAGGTAAACGTGATGACTTACTTGGACTTAAAGAGAACGTTATTATCGGTAAGCTAATTCCAGCCGGTACTGGTATGAGACGTTATAGCGATGTTAAGTATGACAAAGCTGAAACGCCAGTAGTTGAAAATGAAGAAGTAGAAATTACTGAATAAGATAAGCGAAAGCTATCATAGTTCAATAAAATAACTAGAATTAAAGATGACTACTAGTTAGTACAACTTTAATTCTAGCTTTCTACCCTTCAAAATTTTAGAGACCGGAAAAGATTATATTTTTCGAGTAAGCTTGATAGGCTATTCATCGATTTTTAAAGTAGAAACGATGAAACACTTAGCCTTGCTTAACTCTTAAACGTATTTAATCTGGTCTCTTCATTTTTCTTATTTAAAAGAGTGAAAAGTCTTCAAATTTTGTTGACTTATTACTACTTTAAGTGTTATTATTGTAAAGGTTGATGCAAGCAGAACTTTGGAGGATATTTTAATGTCTAATGAAAAAGTTGCACGCTTTAACAAACAACACTTTGTAGTTGGTCTTAAACAAACGCTCAAAGCGTTAAAAAAAGATCAAGTTGCATCATTGATTATTGCTCAAGACGTTGAAGTCTACTTAATGGCTCGCGTATTTAGCCAAATCAATCATAAAAACATACCGGTTTCATATTTTCAAAGCAAACAAGCTTTAGGCAAATATGTAGGTATCAATGTTAATGCGACAATTGTTGCGTTATTGAATGAGAATTAGTAAGTAATATTGCTTACTAAATTTTATTTAATCTAAAAATGAACCACCTGGATGTGTGGAATTAAGAATTGAAGAGAGGAGGACATTTCAATGCCAACTATTAACCAATTAGTACGTAAACCAAGACAAAGCAAATCTAAGAAATCAGATTCACCAGCTTTAAACAGAGGTTTCAATAGTAAAAAGAAACAATTTACTGACTTAAATTCACCTCAAAAACGTGGTGTTTGTACTCGTGTAGGTACTATGACACCTAAAAAACCTAACTCAGCGTTACGTAAATATGCACGTGTGCGTTTATCAAACAATATTGAAATCAACGCATACATTCCTGGTATCGGCCATAACTTACAAGAACACAGTGTTGTACTTGTACGTGGTGGACGTGTAAAAGACTTACCTGGTGTGCGTTATCACATTGTACGTGGTGCACTTGATACTTCAGGTGTTGACGGACGTAGACAAGGCCGTTCATTATACGGAACTAAAAAACCTAAAAATTAAGTTTAAGATTGTGTAAATTTTAATTTCAATTTTTAAGAATATACTATAATAGGAAGGGAGGATTTTCATTATGCCTCGTAAAGGATCAGTACCTAAAAGAGACGTATTACCAGATCCAATTCATAACTCTAAGTTAGTTACTAAATTAATTAACAAAATTATGTTAGACGGTAAACGCGGAACAGCACAAAGAATTCTTTATTCAGCATTTGACCTTGTAGAACAACGCAGTGGTCGCGATGCTTTAGAAGTATTCGAAGAAGCAATTAACAATATTATGCCAGTATTAGAAGTAAAAGCTCGTCGTGTGGGTGGTTCAAACTATCAAGTACCAGTTGAGGTACGCCCAGAACGTCGTACTACTCTAGGATTACGTTGGTTAGTTAACTATGCACGTCTTCGTGGTGAAAAAACTATGGAAGATCGTTTAGCTAACGAAATCTTAGATGCAGCTAATAATACAGGTGGTGCCGTTAAGAAACGTGAGGACACTCACAAAATGGCTGAAGCAAACAAAGCATTTGCTCACTATCGTTGGTAAGATAAAAGCTTTAACCCTGAGTGTGTTCCAACAAATTGGTTTACCAAGAATGCTGGTTCATGCTTAGGGCATCGCCATATTCTATAGTAGTTATTCAGTAATAACTGGAAGGAGAAAAACAATGGCTAGAGACTTTTCTTTGAAAAACACTCGTAATATCGGTATCATGGCTCACATTGATGCTGGTAAAACAACTACGACTGAACGTATTCTTTATTATACAGGTCGTATCCATAAAATTGGTGAAACACATGAAGGTGCTTCACAAATGGACTGGATGGCACAAGAACAAGACCGCGGTATCACAATCACATCAGCTGCTACAACAGCTCAATGGGAAGGTCACCGTGTAAACATTATCGATACACCAGGACACGTAGACTTCACAGTAGAAGTTGAACGTTCATTACGTGTACTTGATGGAGCGGTTACTGTACTTGATGCTCAATCAGGTGTAGAACCTCAAACTGAAACAGTTTGGCGTCAAGCTACAACTTATGGTGTACCTCGTATCGTATTCGTAAACAAAATGGACAAATTAGGTGCTAACTTTGAATACTCTGTAAGCACAATTCATGACCGCTTACAAGCTAATGCTGCACCTATCCAATTACCAATTGGTGCCGAAGACGAATTTGAAGCTATCATCGACTTAGTTGAAATGAAATGTTTCAAATATACAAACGACTTAGGTACAGAAATCGATGAAATTGAAATTCCTGAAGATCACAAAGAAAGAGCTGAAGAAGCTCGTGCTACATTAATCGAAGCAGTTGCTGAAACTAGCGACGAATTAATGGAAAAATATCTTGGTGACGAAGAAATTTCAGTTGCTGAATTAAAAGATGCTATCCGTCAAGCTACTACTGACGTAGAATTCTACCCAGTACTTTGCGGTACAGCATTCAAAAACAAAGGTGTACAATTAATGCTTAACGCAGTAATTGACTACCTACCATCTCCTTTAGATGTTAGACCAATCGTAGGACACCGTACTGAAAATCCTGACGAAGAAGTAATCGCTAAACCAGACGATTCAGCTGAATTCGCTGCATTAGCATTCAAAGTTATGACTGATCCTTATGTTGGTAAATTAACTTTCTTCCGTGTATATTCAGGTACGTTAACTTCAGGTTCTTACATTAAGAACTCAACTAAAGACAAACGTGAACGTGTAGGTCGTTTATTACAAATGCACGCTAACTCACGTCAAGAAATCGACACTGTTTACTCAGGCGATATCGCTGCTGCAGTTGGTCTTAAAGATACAGGAACTGGTGACACATTATGTGGTGAAAAGAATGACATTCTTTTAGAATCAATGGAATTCCCAGAACCAGTTATCCACTTATCAGTAGAACCTAAATCTAAAGCTGACCAAGATAAAATGACTAACGCTTTAGTTAAATTACAAGAAGAAGACCCTACTTTCCATGCTCACACTGATGAAGAAACTGGACAAGTTATCATCGGCGGTATGGGTGAGTTACATTTAGACATCTTAGTAGACCGTATGAAGAAAGAATTCAACGTTGAATGTAATGTAGGTGCGCCAATGGTTTCATATCGTGAAACATTCAAGCAATCTGCACAAGTTCAAGGTAAATTCTCTCGTCAATCTGGTGGTCGTGGTCAATACGGTGATGTTCACATTGAATTCACACCAAACGAAACTGGCGCAGGTTTCGAATTCGAAAACGCTATCGTTGGTGGTGTAGTTCCTCGTGAATACATTCCATCAGTAGAAGCTGGTCTTAAAGATGCTATGGAAAATGGTGTCTTAGCTGGATATCCTTTAATTGATGTTAAAGCTAAATTATATGATGGTTCATACCATGATGTCGATTCATCAGAAATGGCCTTCAAAATTGCTGCATCATTAGCACTTAAAGAAGCTGCTAAAAAATGTGATCCAGTTATCTTAGAACCAATGATGAAAGTTACAATCGAAATGCCTGAAGAATACATGGGCGATATCATGGGTGACGTAACAGCTCGTCGTGGACGTGTTGATGGTATGGAACCTCGTGGTAATGCACAAGTTGTTAACGCTTATGTACCACTTTCAGAAATGTTCGGTTATGCAACTTCATTACGTTCTAACACTCAAGGTCGCGGTACTTACACTATGTACTTTGACCACTATGCAGAAGTTCCAAAATCAATCTCTGAAGAGATTATCAAAAAAAATAAAGGTGAATAATTAAACTTGTTTTAACTAGTAATTCTAGGTAAAATACAGCTTGAGCTTATTATTTAAGCAATCACGTTTATGAATTGATTTTTTAGGAAAAATGCATTATAAAGGAATTATGAATTCTTTCAATAACAATAATTATGTCTCATGATGGTGAGAAACTATCATGAGAGATAATATTGAAATAACTTTTACTTGAATAGGAGAGATTTAATAATGGCAAAAGAAAAATTTGATCGCTCAAAAGAACATGCCAATATTGGTACTATCGGTCACGTTGACCATGGTAAAACAACTTTAACAGCTGCTATCGCAACTGTATTAGCTAAAAATGGTGACACTTTAGCACAATCATATGACATGATTGACAACGCTCCAGAAGAAAAAGAACGTGGTATTACAATCAATACTGCACACATCGAATACCAAACTGATAAACGTCACTATGCTCACGTTGACTGCCCAGGACACGCTGACTATGTTAAAAACATGATCACTGGTGCTGCTCAAATGGACGGCGGTATCTTAGTAGTATCTGCTGCTGACGGCCCAATGCCACAAACTCGTGAACACATCTTATTATCACGTAACGTTGGTGTACCAGCATTAGTAGTATTCTTAAACAAAGTTGACATGGTTGACGACGAAGAATTATTAGAATTAGTTGAAATGGAAGTACGTGACTTATTATCTGAATACGACTTCCCAGGTGACGATGTACCTGTAATCGCTGGTTCAGCATTAAAAGCTTTAGAAGGCGATGCTCAATACGAAGAAAAAATCTTAGAATTAATGCAAGCAGTTGATGATTACATTCCAACTCCAGAACGTGATTCTGACAAACCATTCATGATGCCAGTTGAGGACGTATTCTCAATCACTGGTCGTGGTACTGTTGCTACAGGCCGTGTTGAACGTGGTCAAATCAAAGTTGGTGAAGAAGTTGAAATCATCGGTTTACACGACACTTCTAAAACAACTGTTACTGGTGTAGAAATGTTCCGTAAATTATTAGACTATGCTGAAGCTGGTGACAACATCGGTGCATTATTACGTGGTGTTGCTCGTGAAGACGTACAACGTGGACAAGTATTAGCTGCTCCAGGTTCAATCACTCCTCACACAAAATTCAAAGCTGACGTATACGTTTTATCTAAAGACGAAGGTGGACGTCACACTCCATTCTTCTCAAACTATCGTCCACAATTCTATTTCCGTACTACTGACGTAACTGGTGTTGTTAACTTACCAGAAGGTACTGAAATGGTTATGCCTGGCGACAACGTTGAAATGACAGTAGAATTAATCGCTCCTATCGCGATTGAAGACGGTACTCGTTTCTCAATCCGTGAAGGTGGACGTACTGTAGGATCAGGCGTTGTAACTGAAATCTTCGAATAATATTTATTATTCATTATTTCAAAAGACTCCCTTTGGGGAGTCTTTTTTTTTGTTATTCGGCAATCCTATAGAACCCATAAAAACCCCTTAAATGCGCTTTTATCAAAAGTTCATTTAAGGGGTTTATTGTTATCTAAAAAGAAAACTAAGCTATTATCATTGCCTACTCAAGTATCTCAATTCTATTTTTATAACACTTGTTCAATTTCTAAAATTTTTAGGAATTCACTCGCTGCATATTTGAAAGCACGCTCATCAATATCGAAGTGTGGGTTATGATGGGGCGCAGTAATACCTTTATCTTTGTTTCCACAACCTGTTAAGAAGAATGCACCTGGTCGAACTTTTAAATAATGAGAGAAATCTTCTCCAATCATCATCAATTCTGATTCATTAAAGCGTAAGTGCATCTCATTTGCTGCTTGTTTTACCACTTTATATGCATCTGTGTGATTATGCACAGGTAAGTAGCCACGTATATAATTCATGTCATAAGTAATATCATTCGCTAATGCTAGACCTTGTAATAACTTATCCATTTTAGTTTGAATATGCGTCTGTAATTCAGTATCGAATGTGCGCACAGTTCCCTTACAAAAGACTGAGTCTGGAATGACACTATCTGAAGAACCAGCTTGAATCATTCCAAACGTAAGGACGGCCTCTTTAACAGGGTCGATTGTTCTAGAAATAATCTTTTGAGCGCTAAGTATAAATTCAGCCATAATCACGATAGGATCAATTGTTTCATGTGGCTTCGCGCCATGACCACCTTTTCCATAAATAGTAACTGAAAATTCGTCAGGGGAAGCCATGATTGCTCCTGGTCTTGAGTAAATGGTACCTGTAGGATAGCCGCTCCATAAATGTGTCCCATAAATCTTATCTACGTCTCTTAAGCAACCATCGTCAATCATCTCTTGTGAACCACCAGGCATAATTTCTTCGCCATATTGAAAAATCAAAACAACATTGCCTTTTAATAAATGGCGATGTTCATGAATAATTTCTGCCACACCTAATAGAATCGCCGTATGACCGTCATGGCCACATGCATGCATAAAGCCTTCATTTTTAGATTTATAAGGAACATCGTTCAATTCTTGCACTGGCAACGCATCAAAATCAGCTCGAAATGCAATGACTGGGTCTTGTTCTGCTCCCTTAAACGTAGCTTTAATCCCATTACGACCCACAGGCGCTTCAATCTCACAATCCAGTTGGCGTAGTTGGTTAAGAATATAGTTGTGCGTCCACGATTCTTCAAAGGACGGCTCAGGATATTGATGCATATCCCGACGCATCTGAATCATTCTATTTTCTTTTTTACTGGCTAATTGAAACCAATCCAACACCTCAACCACTTCTTCCTGTTTATTATGATGTTTAGTATAACAAATTCTTAATTAACTCAATAGCGTCTTTTTTTATTTTTGAAAATGAAGTCTTAAAAACTTTGCAAATAGACTAAAAATACACATTGGAAATACACATGTACATTACATAAAGAATATTAAATATATTGATATTACAATAATGATAAGGCTTTCATGTTAGATAAAAATCGGTTATTATTATGGTGATATAAAAATACAAAGGGGATATGATTATGGTTCAATCACTACACAATTTTTTAGAAGAAAATATTCAATATTTAAAAGATAATGGGTTATATAACGAAATCGATTCAATCCAAGGTGGTAATGGCCCAGAAATTAAAATTAATGGGAAACAATACATCAACTTATCATCTAATAACTATCTAGGATTAGCTACAAACGAAGAATTAAAAAAAGTTGCTAAATCAGCAATTGATTCGCATGGTGTGGGAGCAGGAGCCGTACGTTCAATCAACGGAACATTAGACTTACATGATGAGCTTGAAGAAACATTAGCGAAATTTAAAGGTACGGAAGCAGCTATCGCCTATCAATCTGGCTTTAACTGTAATATGGCTGCAATTTCAGCAGTAATGAATAAAAACGATGCAATTCTTTCAGATGAATTAAACCATGCGTCTATTATCGATGGTTGTCGTTTATCTAAAGCTAAAATTATTCGCGTCAATCACTCTGACATGGAAGACTTAAGAGCTAAAGCTAAAGAAGCAGTTGAATCAGGTCAATACAATAAAGTTATGTACATTACTGACGGTGTATTCAGTATGGATGGTGACGTTGCTAAATTACCTGAAATTGTTGAGATTGCTGAAGAATTTGGTTTAATCACTTACGTGGATGATGCCCACGGTTCTGGCGTAATGGGTAAAGGTGCAGGTACAGTAAAACACTTTGGTTTACAAGATAAAATTGACTTCCAAATTGGTACGTTATCAAAAGCAATTGGTGTTGTAGGCGGTTATGTAGCGGGGACGAAAGAATTAATTGATTGGTTGAAAGCACAATCTAGACCATTCTTATTCTCTACATCACTTGCGCCTGGCGATACAAGAGCTATTACTGAAGCTGTGAAAATGCTTATGGCTTCTACTGAATTACATGATAAATTATGGGATAATGCACAATACTTAAAAGATGGTTTAGAAAAACTTGGTTTCGACACTGGTCATTCAGAAACACCAATTACACCAGTCATTATTGGCGATGAAAAAGAAACTCAAGCGTTTAGTAAACGTCTTAAAGATGAAGGTATCTATGTTAAATCTATCGTCTTCCCAACAGTTCCACGTGGTACTGGTCGTGTAAGAAATATGCCTACTGCAGCACATACGAAAGAAATGTTAGATAAAGCTATCGCTGCTTATGAAAAAGTAGGTAAAGAACTAGGAACAATCAAATAATAATATAAGAAGTTAGCCAGTTTGAAACATAGACTATGTTTCAGACTGGCTTTTTTGAGTTAATGATGCGATGTGTGTTGTTGATTTAAATAGTTATAAATTTTAGGTGATATCTATTTCAACTTTTTAAATTTAACCCCTTAAATGCTAAACTGAGAAAAAGAGTGTACTAATTTTAAGCGAAAGAGACGATGCTTATGACGGAATTAAGACAATTGAAGTATAGTGATCAATCGACTTTTAGGCGATATATCCAAGAATGGTATGACCATCAAGAAACAGTAGTACCTTCGAATACGGATTTAGCTCAATACGCGTCTTTTGAAAATATGGTAGATGAATTAAATAAGACAGAAGTAGAGGAAGGATGGGTGCTTAGCACGACATTGTTCTATTTCAAAGATAAACAAATTGTTGGTGCAGTTAATATACGTCATAAATTAAATCAACGTTTAACTAATATAGGCGGTCATGTCGGTTATGGGGTAGTTAAGTCATATAGAGGACAAGGGATTGCGACGTTTATGTTAAAAGAGGCGATGCATATCCTAAAAGAGTTGAAAGTGGATAAGATTCTAATGACATGTAACCCTAAAAATGAAGCTTCTAAAGCAGTGATTACAAGTTGTGGAGGCTATCCGATTGAATCTTATACAAAGAAGAATGGTCATCTAGTATCGCGTTTTGTAATTCCAAATGAATGAAGGGTAAGATAATGAAAGAATTGAAAGTTGTATATGCGTTAATTCAAAATAACGAAGGTAAAGTGCTACTTGTTCATAATACCGATGGCGGCGGATGGTCTTTACCGGGAGGCAAGGTTGAACAAGGTGAAACATTAATCGAAGCGATTAAACGTGAAATTATGGAAGAAACTGGCTTAACGGCAACTATTGGAGATATCATCAGTATTAATGAAGGTAAGTCACATCAAATGGGCGTCCACACACTTTTTATTATGTTTAAGGCTACAGTGGAAGATTATATAACAGAGATACAGATGAAAGATGAAGTTTCAGAGCTACGTTGGGTAACCGTAGAAGAAGCAGATGAGAAATTAATCTATTATCATCATAGTTTAAATACTTTCTTGGAAAATAAAGCGACTTACTATGATGAAGGGTATGTAGATTAACAAAAAATGAGATTAGGACTACGAAATTTTCGATAATATCTCAGATTTCTATCCTAACCTCATAGCGTCAAAAGTTTATAAATAGTTTCATAAGGTTATGAAATCGCAAGGCTTTTCAATAATTGAAAGCTTTTTATTTATAAAATAAAGATAGCATCATTTTCACTTTAGTACAATACTGAATTAACATATTAAATACATTAACTTAATATTTTCACGTTTAAAATGTTATATTTAAATTCTAATTTATTAAGAATAGTCTAGGGTAAATAAGTAATAAACCTAAATATATAAATGGAGGAACATACATGCTAGTGTTAAATGAACAAGATCAACAACAGTTATTGAATATGGAAGAAGTGATAGATGAAGTAGCACAATCATTAAAAGCATATTCAGAAGGTAAAACAGAAACACCACTTCGTTACGTCTTACCATTTAACGAAGAGAATCGATATTTAGTAATGCCAGCACTCTCAGATGAACTCAAAATTGTAGGAATTAAAACGGTCACTTTTGCGCCAGATAATCCAAAAAAAGGTAAGAAAACTATTACAGGTTCTGTATTATTAAGTGATTATGAAACGGGAGAAACATTAGCAGTGTTAGACGGTAGTTACCTAACTAAAATACGTACTGGTGCCATCTCTGGTGTAGCTACTAAGTATTTAGCGCGTGAAGATGCTAAAACATTATGTGTCATTGGTGCTGGCGATCAAGCTGAAGGACTTATTGCAGCCGTTATGGCAGTAAGAAATATTGATACTGTACATTTCTCAAGCAGAACTAAAGAGAACGCTGAGAAGTTAGCTAGTGACGTAGCTGAAGAATATAACGTGCAAACGAAAGTATTTGATGAAGCGGACGATGCTATGGAAGATGCGGATGTTGTTGTAACAGCTACAAATTCTTCAAAACCTGTGTATTCTCGTTCACTACAACCAGGCGTTCATCTCAATGCAGTAGGTTCTTTCAAACCTGAAATGCAGGAACTCCCATCCGAATCTATGTTAGTTGCAAATAAAATTGTCGTTGAATCTACTGAAGCCGCGATGGAAGAAACGGGAGATTTAAAAGTACCACAAGAAGAGGGCATACTTACTGAAAACTCATTACACGGCGAATTAGGTAATATCGTAGCAGGTAAAATCTCAGGACGTGAAGACGACAAAGAAGTAACGTTATTTAAATCAGTAGGACTAGCAATTGTAGATATTGTAGTGGCTAACTATTCCTATAAAAAAGCATTAGAAAAGAATAACCAATAAATGTAAATAATAAAGTAAGGCCCATAAATGAACATCCTAACGTTCGTTTATGGGCTTTTATATTTATTCAAAGATTTTTAGTGCGTTGGTTCTTTTTTTAGTATGAGATATTAATTTCTTAGACTTTATGACTTATGCGGACTTTTTACGTGTACGAGAATAGACTAAGCCGGCTCCTATAACTACGAGTAATATCGCAATGTTACGTTCCATATTATTTTTACCAGTGTTAGGTAATTGTGATATATTGTGATGCTTAGAGCCATAATAATCCTTATTTAGCATATTTGTAGTATTTTTAGCGATATTAGAATAAGACGCTTGTGATACTAATAGATTTGAATCTGTGTTTATAGTTGCGCAATCATCCATAACTTCAGTAACTTGTTTATTTGGCATTTTAGGCATCGTAGTATGGTTTGCTAAAGCACATTGAGGATAACTTGAGATAGCACCATCTTTACGTTGACTTGGAAACTGGATAACATTTGTGCCCTTGTTAGAGACATTAGTTTTATGAGAATCATACCCTTTAGATGTTCCATTTTCAGAAGAAGCGGAAGTATGCGCAATGACTTCTACTGCTGGATGATCTTGTTCCTTATGTGGAGTAGGGAATTCAACGACTTTATCATCTCCATTATCAGTAGTTGGTTGATGGTTAGTATCTTCGGCGTGTGTGCTAGGTTGAGTATTTGCTTCAGGTTCGCCATTAATGATACGTACAGGTTCAGTAGTGTCATACTTGCTTAGATCTGCATCATTCATGTACTGAACGACAACCGCATCTAATGAAATGCCTTCTTCACGTTCGCCAACAAACATTTCGTAGCCATCCCCTTGATTAGCCGTAAAGTCATTGGTAGTGACGTAGTATGTGCGATTAGGGTCTAAATCTTCATAAGCACCTGTATCTTTGTTTAAAACTTTAATGGCATTCACGCGATGGCCAGCTTCTTTATTAATATCAAAGTAAACGCGAATTGAGTCAGATACTTGTAAGAAGCCCCCATTCGCAGCTAATACTGTTTTACCGTCTTGTGTGTCAGTGCGTGACCCTAAACTGAGTTCAAAAGCTTTTTCAACATCTGAACCTTTCACTTTAATTTGAGAAATTAAGTTGCCGAACGGTAATACGGTAATAATGTCATTTTCTGTAACTTTCCCTTTGTTGATAGAAGCTCTAATTCCACCACCATTCGTAATTGCGAAGTCGGGGGCATGTGAGAAATTCTTAGTTGCATAGGCTTCCATAGCGTCAGTAATTAAATTTCCTAGATTTGTTTCTTGGGTACGTGCTACTTCACGCTCTCCATTTAATGTCACTGTATTATTAGGAATAACGACAGTAGATGTTTCTTTAAGGAATGCGTCATTTGCTTTCTTAGTTTGAGCTGCGATATGTGAATCGGCTACTACATCTTTAGTATCAGCTACATTGATAAGTGATGCTGTTGGTTTATCTTGAAAATTAAAATCAACACGGCCTACATTTTCAAGTGCAGTTCCAGTTTGGGCAAGTATATTGTTGGCACCATAATGTTTACCATGTTCGATAACAGTATGTGAGTGACCGTCTAAAACAAAGATAGGTTGTTTGAATGAGCCATTCTTTGTTAATTGATCGATTAAATAATCTCCACGCCACTGTTCTTTTGTAGATTTATCAATACCTAAGTGCGATAAGATAACGAATACATCGACATTATCTTTAATCGCGTTCATTGCTTGTGACACGCTAGGCAATGGGTCTTTAAATTCTACGCCTTCTACTGAAGTAGGAGATGTCTTGGTTTTTGTTTCGGGCGTAGTCACGCCAACGATACCGTAGCGCACGTTATTCTTAGTAATAATCGTTGAAGGGTCAAAAACACGTTTCCCATTTTTATAAATATTAGATGATATCATAGGGAAATTAAGTTGTTTCTGTAATTTAAGTAATTGATCATAACCAAAGTCGAATTCATGATTACCGATAGTCATTGCATCATAACCGACACTATTCATCGCTTTTGCCATTTCTTCGCCTTTTGAATTATTAGATACCGGTAAACCTTGGAAGGCATCGCCAGAATCGACCATTAATTCTGGGTGATATTTATCTTTCAGACCTTTAAGTTTAGCCATACCGATTACTCTGCCTTCGTCTTCTACAAAACGGCCATGAATATCATTTGTATGTAAAATTGTATGTGTCGTTGTTGTATTTGATGAAGTCATTTCTGATTTCTTAGATGATGCGATGCCTTGAGTTGTGTGAGTAGTATTGTTACTTTCTTGTGTTGTAGAAAGTGTTGGATGTGTTGATTGAGTAGAATCATGTTCTTTTGGTTGTTGCATTGATGCTTGTGATGTTTGTACCGTATCTTTAGTTTGAGAAGTAACATCGGCCTTCGTTGTATGATGTGCTACTTGTGCATTATCTGTAGATGTGGCACTTGTCGTATCTTCCGTATCGAGTTGCTTATTAGGTTCTGTAGAATTGGAAGTGGTTTTTTCATGCGTCGGTGCTTCTTGAATAGCTACATTATTTTGAGTTGATGTAGCATGATTTGTTGCTTTTTCTGTTGATGTTGGAGTTGCATGTGTAGGTTTGGCCTCTTGGCGTACTGTCTCTGATGACTTATCTGCATCATTGGATTGAGATGGTGTTTCAGAAGTTGCCTGTGTAGAGGGTTCATCTGATACACTTTCTGATGTTGGCATTGCTTTAGATGTAGATGAAGTCGTCGGGCTCGTCGCTAATGTGGCAGTATCATGTGTCTCGTTTGAGTTTGACTCAGCCGCATACGTTGTGCCGGATGCGATACCCAACGTGATTAGAATGATAAATAGAAATGAAATACAATATTGCTTCATATTGGCCTCCTTTATTTATGAAAATTTACAATTTTATCTTAGCATAACTCTTTCCATATAAAGCTTGCTCGATGGATTATTTACGAGAAATTTAAAAATTTTTAATAAATAAAACGTTTTGTAGGGTAAGTATCTCTGACTTTTCAAAAATAAAGAAAAGTAAAATGTATGTATTTTGTATGTATACAAGAAAGCGCTTTTATATTATAATGAGCGTGTAAAGAAGGGGTATGTATACCTCAGAAGGACAATGATATATTATACACACACAAAGGGAGATTTTAATGATGGAGAGAATCGTAATTACTGGAGCGCTTGGTCAAATTGGGACTGAGTTGGTTCTAAAATGTAGAGAGATTTATGGGAATGATAATGTGTTAGCGACGGATATTAGAGAACCGGAAGAGGGGTCACCGGTGAATAATGGTCCGTTTAAAGTGTTGGACGTAACGAATCGTGAAGCTATGATGGCGATTGTTGAGAATTTCAAAGCGGATACGTTGATGCATATGGCGGCGTTATTATCTGCGACGGCTGAGAAGAATCCTTTATTAGCGTGGGATTTAAATATGGGTGGTTTAATGAATGCGTTGGAAACTGCGAGAACGTATGAGTTACATTTCTTTACGCCAAGTTCTATCGGTGCATTTGGGGATTCAACGCCGAAGAAAGATACGCCACAAAATACTATTCAACAGCCAACTACAATGTATGGTGTGAATAAAGTTGCTGGTGAGTTATTATGCCAATATTACTTCAAGAAATTTGGCGTGGATACGCGTAGTGTGAGATTCCCTGGATTGATTTCACATGTTAAAGAACCAGGTGGCGGTACGACGGATTATGCGGTTGAAATTTACTTTGAAGCGGTAAGACAGGGTCGTTATACAAGCTATATCGCGAAAGATACGTATATGGATATGATGTATATGGATGATGCGATTGATGCGATTATTAAATTGATGGAAGCGGATAGTGATCAACTTGTTACACGTAATGGTTATAATTTAAGTGCAATGAGTTTTGAACCGGAAATGATTAAAGCGGAAATTCAAAAACATTATCCTGATTTCGCGTTAGATTATGAAGTAGATCCTGCACGTCAAGCGATTGCTGATAGCTGGCCAGACAATATTGATACTAGTTATTCTCGTAAAGAGTGGGGCTTTGATCCTAAATACGATTTAGCTAAAATGACTGAGTTAATGTTACACGCAATTGAAGAAAAAGAACGTAATAAATAAATACGTGACGATATAGTATATGCCAACAAAGTAAATGACTTTGTTGGTATTTTTGATTTTATTGGTACAAAATGAAGTAATAGTAACGAATGGTTGTAATGATGACTATCGAATAGTGCTAAGCTTTTCGAAAATATATGGTATCTTTGTAATAAAGATATGGTTGCTTACTGGCCGGATGCCCATTTTCAAAATTATAAATAAGAATTCGAGATGTGAAAACCCTTTAATCGCTTATAAAGTATGTTATTTTAGTAAGAAGAGGTACATAATGAGGATTTAGTTTGAATTTTTAGAAAACTTATTGAATAGAAAATATGAGGTTGCTATAATTTAAGTTAACTATTATCTAGGAAATATTTAGGAGGCTTTCATCATGACAGAAAAAGTTAAATTTGAAAAACGCGAAACACTTAAAGATAAACCAGAAGGAAATTTAGGATTTGGACAGTATTTTACAGATTATATGTTAAGTTTCGACTATGATATCGAAAAAGGTTGGCATGATTTAAAAATCGTTCCTTATGCGCCATTTGAAGTGTCGCCAGCAGCGCAAGGTCTTCATTATGGTCAAGCCGTATTTGAAGGTCTAAAAGCTTATAAACATGAGGGCGAAGTAGTGTTATTCCGTCCAGATCAAAACTTCAAGCGTATTAATAATTCTTTAGATCGTCTGGAAATGCCTGAAATCGATGAAGAGCTATTATTAGAAGGATTAAAACAGTTAGTAGATGTTGAACGTGATTGGGTGCCAGAAGGCGAAGGTCAATCATTATACATCCGTCCATTCGTTTTTGCGACTGAAGGTATTTTAGGTGTACGTGCATCTCATCAATATAAATTATTAATTATCTTATCTCCATCAGGTGCTTACTACGGCGGAGACACATTAAAAACAACTAAAATTTATGTAGAAGATGAATATGTACGTGCTGTACGTGGTGGTGTAGGTTTCGCTAAAGTAGCAGGTAACTATGCGGCAAGTTTATTAGCCCAAACAAATGCGAATAAATTAGGCTATGACCAAGTATTATGGTTAGATGGTGTAGAACGTAAGTACGTTGAAGAAGTGGGAAGCATGAATATTTTCTTCGTTGAAAATGGCAAACTTGTAACACCTGCTTTAAATGGTAGTATCTTACCAGGTATCACTCGTAAATCAATCATCGAATTAGCTAAAGAACTTGGCTACGAAGTGGAAGAACGTAAAGTCTCAATCAATGAATTATTCGAAGCATACGACAAAGGTGAATTAACTGAAGTATTTGGTTCAGGTACAGCAGCAGTTATCTCACCAGTAGGTACTTTAAAATATGAAGATAGAGAAATCGTAATTAATAACGACCAACCAGGCGAAATCACTAAAAAATTATACGATACGTATACAGGCATCCAAAGCGGTAAATTAGAAGATAAACACGGTTGGCGCGTAGTCGTTCCAGAATATAAATAATAAACACTTATTAAGCTAGAATCCTTGAAATGGTGAGGATTCTAGTTTTTTAGTTGTGATAGTTTTTGTAAATGAATACGTTTTTGAATACGTAAAGGCTAACAACAAAATTAAATTTGATGCCTATAAAATTAAAGTGCTTATGTGAACTATTTATTATCTAAACGACGGCCAATATAACCTAATATTGAGCCAATTGTAAATAACGTTATTACATATACCAGATCTAGTAATTGATTATTTAAGTCAATCATAGGATGAATAAAAAAGGTAAATATAATAATTATAATTAAGAATATAACGCCAGCACTTATTCTATATTTCATTATAGACACCTCGCAGTTAGATTTAATTTTATAATAATATAGTTAAATATAAATTATCAAAATTTAATCACCTTTAATCTAAAAGAACTATTTAGAAATAGATTACTAAAGTGGCTTAATTAGAATCTCCAAATAGTTTATTTATTATGCTATTGTAAAAGTATAAAGTTAAAAAGGAGTTAGCATAATGGGATTATTTTTTGTGTTTTTGCCGTTATTGGCTTTTGTTATAGTTATGTTAATAGGGTGGATTTGTACAAAAATATTCATACGCTAATTATATAAAAAGGATTTTTTAAAATGTATAAATATAAAATTTATAATAATTTCTCAACTAGGCCGTTAAAAATAATAGATGAAGATAGTGAGAAGGTAGTCGGGTATGTGCAAAAAGATTATTCTAATATTTTCACACGAATTATTGATTTTGTAGGTGAAGGGAAATTTTTCAATAATTTTAAAGTATATACTAAGAACAACAATTTAGTATTTAAGTCTAATCAAATAAGTCCATTTAAATATAAACACTTTAATATAGAATTTATCACACATAAAACCAAGAAATTCACTTTTAAATTAACAAATGAAAATAAACTAAATTCGTTCAAAGAAGCTAATTTTTATCTAATGAATAAACAGTATAGATTAGATAATAGTTCAAACGACTGGGCATATATAATTAATGAAGAACAACAAAAGATTGCTAAATGTAAAAGTGATATTGCTATTCCTGTTACTGTTTATTTTGAATTACTAGATGAGGAAATGAAAGAATATGAGTTGTTATTTATAGGAATATTTCACAGTTATTTATTTAGTGGCTAAAGCTAATAATTATTAAAAGTGTTTTAATCTACTAAGAAATCATGTGTTTAAATTTGTCGCTCTTACACTTATATAATTGAGTTCTCTATACTATGTTATATTTGTGGCAAATAAGATTACATAAAGGATGGTTAACTTGAATGTTTATGTAGCGTTGTTACTGGGCTTAATCTTCGTAATACTGTATGCAATTGTTTGTACATTATTTTATAACTTGAATTATAGAAGAATGAATAATAAAGAAAATATGAATAGAAAACAGATTACTATAAATTTAGTAGGTCATGGCATCATTGCTATATTTTTAGTAGGGGTGGCTATATATTTATCTTATTTTAAATGATTTTGAGCGAAAACTTATAAAGTGAATTAGGATGTATTGTTCAACTAAGCTAGCTTGTTAATAATTTGCTAGGTGTGGTAAATATAAGTAAAAGTATTTGGAGGCGAGTGGTATGGAGTTAATAAGCAAAATTATTACTTTCACTATGTCGACATTTTCAAATTGGTCGGGAAGTAATCAGTTATTCAAAGATATTAAAGATGGTTTTAAAAGAAAACGTAGTCATTAGTGTCGAAAAGAAAATTTAGGGAAAGTATATCTTAAATAGTAAAAAACGTATGAAAGGACTAACATCTTTGGAATATAAAACACTCAAGAAACTCTTTTATATGTGTGGCTGGGAAAAATTTGAGGTTGAGTATAGTAGAAGGGTAAAAGATTTTTCATCGTTTGTAACTGAATTTATTATTCATCCAATACAAGATGAAAACCCAATGAGGCATATTAATTATCCATTATTTTTTACTCTCAATAAAGAATTAATATTAAATTTAGAAAGTATCCTTAATAATACTGCTAGAATAAAACATTTTTCTTTGATTATAACTCCATTAGCCAGAAAATTTTATCTCAGATGTTTATTGATAAATGAATTACAAAGTACAAATGAAATAGAGAGTATTAAAAGCTCTAAGCAAGAAATAGCAGCGTCGCTTAATAAAGTAAAAGGAGAAAATAAACGTTTCGATGGTCTTGTTAACCAGTATATTATGATTGAAAGTCGTAACGTGGAGTTAAATTCTGTGGGTGATATTCGTAAAATTTTCGATTCTATTGTTTCGAGTGAAATTAAAGAAAAAGACTTACCTGACGGAGAAATGTTTAGAAAACAATCCATAGGCGTATATGATAATTCAAAAAGCAAATGGGTTCATCGAAACGAGTTTACAGAACCAGAAATTTACGAATATTTAACGAAATTGTTGAGTTTTATTAAGCATTACGATGCACCGGCTATTTATAAAATAATGGCTAGCCATTATATGTTTGAATACATTCATCCATTTTATGATGGGAATGGGAGAGTCGGACGTTATATCTTGGCTAAATTATTAAATGATAATTTGGATCCCTTTACAGCACTTACGTTTTCATATGTAGTAAATAATAATAAAAATAAATATTATAAATCATTTGAAGAAACATCTGATTATTTCAATAAAGGGGAGCTAACCCAATTCATTAATGACATGTTGCAATTATTAATTGAAGGGCAACATAATATCATTGAAAGCTTTAAAAATAATATAGAAATAATTACAAGATTGGCTCAATCATTAGAGTATATTGCGACAAATAAATATGAATTTAACGTTCTATTTATACTCTTGCAAGATAAAGTGTTTGGTAGTGAATATTCGAGAATAAGTATTAAAGAGGTTACAGAACTTATCGAGTGTTCAAGAAACAAAGTAAATGAAGTGATTGTGAAGTTTGAAGATAAATTGATTAAATTAAAAAGCAATCCTGTGGTATATGAAATTAAAGAAAGTTATATAGAAGAATTGCTTTCACTTAATCCCGAGCAGTACACTTAACACAATTAGGCAATGAAGCAAGAAGTGAGTCACAAAAAATTACATGTATGCATGATCAATAATCAACTAAGCAAAAAGGCGCTATTTCCCTTCTTACCTATTAAAATAAAATTGTAAGTTTAATAGATAAAGGGGTGAAATCAAGTGACAGACGTATTCGGTTTCATTAAAAAAGTAGTCGATTTCTTAAGTTCTATCTTAGTACATGGCGAACCTAAATAATTAACTTAACGATAATAGAAAAAGCAACTGCCCGTCGATGAATATATAAATTTCGTCAACGGGCAATTTTTATGATTTATTTTGAAAATTGATATAACCCTTTTAGCCAGTCTTGGTGGCCATTAATCATTGGATGGGTTGGGTCGTTTGCTAAGTCTACTGCTGGATGTCCTAATTGAGATTCTTGAGTAAGTATACGTAAACGATTATGATCTAGTGTTTCTATTAACCATGCATGATAAACTTCTAAATAATCATCGCCTGTCGCATCATTCCATCCTCGCCAAGCGATTCGTGCTATTTGATTTGTATAATCAACATTAAATTCTTCGACTTTCGCATTAATACCAAAACCGAATGTTTCAAATTTGAAATTAGCATTATCGAATAACTCGGTAGATTCAGTGTTTTCAATATTGATGTTACTACTATTTTCATAATATTTTTCCCATTGAGCAGTATCAATTAAATTCTTCACAACGGTATCAAACTCTAACTCTTTTATAATTAATTCGTTTGATGCGAAATTATCAGTTAAACCAGGTAACCATTTTTTAGGCCATTGGATTGCATTCATCATTTATATCACAGTCCTTTTTTATTGATGAATTTATCCTATCATCGTGACTTGAGATTGAGAAGAAGGCACTTTAAAGTAAGATACTTTCTTTTTGGTAACTACACATCTTTATTTTTTTATATAATCACCCATATAATCTTCTCCCCATTGACACATTTCAGTTAAAATATTTTTTAAAGTATAACCATAGTCTGTTAAGAAATATTCAGTTTTTGGTGGCACCTCAGGATAAATCACTTTTTCGATTAAACCATCTTCTTTAAGTTCTTTTAATTGTTGACTCAACATTTTAGGTGTTGCTTGGGGAAGACGTTTTTGTAGCTCATTGTAGCGTAACGTTTTTTCTTCAAGTAAATACCATAAAATAATAGGTTTATGCTTTCCGCCAATTAAACTAATAATTGCTTCAACAGGACAATTAAATTCTTTATGTTTCATCATTTATACCTCACTTAAGTAGATGAAGTCATCATTTTATATTAAGGACATTATCTTATAATTTTATAATTTTTGAAAATGGAAAAGCTTGTCATAAATATGAATATCTATAAATATTTAGAAGAGTATATTACAATAGAATAGTTACAAATCATGAATTTCAGGGGTGCTATGTGTAATGAAATGGATATTATTTGATAAAGATGGAACGTTAATTGAATTCGATAAAAGTTGGGAGAAGATTGGTCTTCGCCTTGTAGATAGCTTTTTAGATGAATTTCCTGTAGAGAATAAAGAAGAAGCGCATCGTCAATTAGGTGTCGTGGATAATGCAATCTTACCTGAATCAGTAATGGGGTCTGGCTCTCTGGATCAAATAGTCGATGCATTTAACAACATTGCTGACGAAGATGTCTCAACTTGGACGCGTAACACGAGTCAGCACTTAGTCGATACGCGTGTGCCAGAGAATAATTGGATTGATGGCGTTTACGATATGATTAAATCTTTGAAAAATGAAGGCTACAACATTGGTATCGTGACTAGTGACTCTAAAAAAGGGGCACTACAATTTCTAGAGGCTACAAATTCAAAAGATGCTTTCGATCTCGTTATTTCTACGGAAGCACATGCTGCTGAAAAACCCAATCCGGCTGTACTCAAGCCACTATTTGATAGTTATGATGTGAAAGCTGAAGACGTGGTCATCGTAGGTGATACTAATAATGATATGAAGACGAAGGTCAATGCGAAGTTAGGTTTAGCCATTGGGGTATTAAGTGGTATTGCGAAAAAAGAAGAACTTGTAGATGCTGATGTCATTGTTGAAACTGCCGTCAGTGTACCGGAAGTCTTAAAAACACATTTTGAAAATAAATAATATAACAAGGGTCAGCGACATAAATCTAATGTTATTTTAAAGAGTTCGTGTCCCTATCCTCATCAAGTTGAATAGAGATGATAAAAGTAAGGTTTTAACGTCTTATCATCTCAATCAACTATTGCCAAAAATAAAAGCTGAGACATTTTTGTATAAATATCTCAGCTTTCGAATAAAATAATGGTTTCATATAGTTTTAGTTTCTATTATCAACATTGCGATAGGTATTAATTACATGGGCAATCTTATCAATAATAGGGTCAAGTGAATCTGGATTTTGATGAATGTCATATTCATTAATGTTTACGCGTACGACAGGACAAGCGTTGAAGTTATTAATCCAATCGTCATAACGTTTAAATAGTTTTTTCCAATATTCAGGATCAGTATTAATTTCCATATCGCGACCACGGGCTTTAATACGCTCAATAACCTCGTCATAATCACATTCCAAATAAATTAAAGCATCTGGTTTTGGGAAGTAGGGTGTCATAACCATCGCATTGAAGAGTTCGGAATAAGTCTTGAAGTCATCTTCACTCATCGTTCCTTGCTCCTCATGCATCTTCGCAAAAATATCAACATCTTCATAAATGGAACGATCTTGAATAAATCCTCCACCATACTCAAACATGCGTTTTTGTTCTTTAAAACGCTCTGCTAAAAAATAAATTTGTAAGTGAAAACTCCAACGTTCAAAATCATCATAAAATTTATCTAAATAAGGATTATGATCTACATTTTCAAAAGAAGTCTTAAAATCTAATTTATCAGCTAATGCTTGTGTTAACGTTGATTTACCTACACCAACAGTACCTGCAATGGTGATAATCGCATTTTGAGGTAGTCCATAGTTATTCATTTCCAATATCTCCTATCATAGGTTTAATTTGTTCTAAGATGTAATCGTAATCTGCCTCATTATTTACAAAATCAATCTCGCTTGTATTGATTAAAATCACATTTTCGCCATTTTGTTTTAATGAGTTGTAAAAAGCTAGGTAATCTTGTTTTAGTGTTAATAAATAGTCATCTTCAATTTGATGCTCAAAGCTACGATTTCGTTTGGCGATGCGTTGTTTTAAAACATCTAGATGAGCATCTAAGAAAATAATCATATTTGGCATTTGGATATCTTCGGTTAAAATATTAAAAATGCGATCAAATTTATCAAATTCTGTATCATCTAACGTATTTCGCGCAAAAATTTTATTTTTATATATATGGTAATCGCTTACCACACCTTGAGTCATTTTGGCGATATCTTTGGCTTGTTTGTAGCGATTGCATAAAAAGAACATTTCCGTTTGAAAACTCCATTTAGAAATATCATCGTAAAAGTCTGATAAAAATGGATTTTCATCAATAATTTCTCGTTCTTCATAATAGTTTAATGTTTGGCTTAGTTTGTGAGCTAAAGAAGACTTTCCTACACCGATAGGACCTTCGATCGCGATAAATGGTTTATTCATAATCACATCTCCAAATGTTAAAATAGACAATGAGTATTGTATCACAAGTGAGGTAGGACACACATGGCAAATGATGAATATTATATGAAATTAGCTATAGCAGAAGCAAAGAAAGCACAGCGACTAGGAGAAGTTCCCATAGGGGCGATTATTGTAAAAAATGATGAAGTGATTGCGCGTGCACACAATTTAAGAGAAACTGCCCAACAACCAACTGCACACGCAGAACATATTGCCATAGAGCGCGCAGCTAAAGAAGTTGGAAGTTGGCGTTTAGAAGAGTGCACGTTATACGTAACGCTTGAGCCATGTGTTATGTGTGCTGGAGCTATTGTAATGAGTCGCATTCCTCGTGTAGTGTTTGGCGCGATGGATCCTAAAGGTGGTTGTAGCGGAAGTTTAATGAATTTAGTAGAAGAACCTCGCTTTAATCACAGAGCCACGGTGGTTTCTGGTATTCTTGAAAAGGATTGTGGAGACTTATTACGTCAATTCTTCCGTGAACTTCGAGCGAGAAAGTCTAAATCAAACACTTAATCGTACAAAGTGATATAAATTTGTTAAAATAAACACGGTAAATAAGTTTGAATTCTACATATGTTGGCTGTTTGAATGCCCATTTTCAAAAAATAAAAATTAAAAACTGTGATAGATAAAGTTAATGAAACGAGGTAACTGGATGATTAAATTAATAGCAACGGATATGGATGGTACATTATTAAATGCAGCGCATGAGATATCTCAAGAAAATATCGAGGCGATTAAATATGCGCAGTCACAAGGAATTACTGTCGTGATTGCTACGGGGCGTGCGTTCTATGAAGCTAATACGCCGGTAGCAGAGACGGACTTGAGTGTGCCATACATATGCTTGAATGGTGCAGAAGTGCGTGATGAGTCATTTAATATTATGAGTACGTCTAATTTAAATCATGAATTAGTACAACGTATTAAAGGAATTTTAAATAGAGAAGATGTTTACTATCAAATTTATACAAATAGAGGAATTTATACAGAAGATCCGACACGTGATTTAGATATCTACTTAGATATAGCTAAACAAGCTGGTCAAGAAGCGGATGTTGAAAAGATAAAAGCAGGAATTCAAAAACGTATTGAGAATGGCACTTTAAAAGTAGTAGACAGTTATGAAGATATTGAAGATATTCCGGGCGAATTAATTATGAAAGTGCTGGCCTTTAATCCAGATGTCGACAAGATTAATGCTATTGGAAATGAACTTTCTACTATTCCGAGTTTAGCAATTTCTTCATCATCACGAGGAAACCTAGAGATTACACATTTTGATGCACAAAAAGGGACAGCCCTTGAAACCATTGCGGATAAGTTGAATATAGATCTTAAAGATGTAATGGCATTGGGTGATAATCTAAATGACGTTTCAATGTTAGAACGCGTTGGTTACCCGGTCGCTATGGAAAATGCCATGCCAGAAGTGAAGGCCAATGCTAAATTGGTTACAGATACTAATGAAAATAGCGGTGTTGGCAAAGCAATTATGAAATTATTAAATGAAGAAAATAAATAATTTAAGAGGTGTTATAGAAAAATGAAAGGACTTATTATTGTAGGTAGTGCTAAAGTAGGTTCACATACTAACGCATTAGCGAAATACTTAGTAGGACAATTCGATAACCATGATATAGATGTAGATATTTATGATTTAGCAGAAAGACCATTAAATCAATTAGATTTTTCAGGTACGACTCATTCTACTGATACAGTAAAAGCCAATACAAAAGATTTTCAAGATAAAGTAATGGAAGCGGATTTCTTAGTACTTGGTACGCCAAATTATCATGGGTCTTACTCCGGAATTTTGAAAAATGCTTTGGACCACGTCAACATGGATTATTTTAAAATGAAACCAATCGGACTTATTGGTAATAGTGGTGGCATTGTAAGTTCAGAACCATTATCTCATTTACGTGTTATTGTTAGAAGCTTGTTAGGTATCGCTGTACCTACTCAAATCGCCACGCATGATTCGGATTACAATAAATTAGACGATGGAACGCTTTATTTAGATGATGAACAGTTCCAATTACGTGCAAAATTATTTGTTGATCAAATCGTATCATTTGTTAACAATAGCCCATATGAACATTTAAAATAAAAAAATTAATTATATTAAAAAACACAATTATAATAGAAGAAACTAATCTGAAGAGCGGTTAATACCGCTCTTTTTTTGTTTTTTATAAATAATATGTTTTAGTATACTAAATTTAAAATTTGGTTATATAATTATTTTTTGAATATTTTTAGTTGATATCTCAATAAATTTAGCATAATTTACATTATTTTTTATTGTTTCTTATTTTTTTAATCTACATATATGGTATATTATATTTTTATTTAAATAGCATTTAATTTATTCATGTTTGAATTTATAAAACATAAATAATACATAAACTATTTAAATATTTTATGTAATTTCTTCAGGGTGGAGTTATTTTAATTATTAATTAGGAATGGTTAGATTTGAAAAAAAGAAAACAGAAAAGATTGGATTTTCTACCGAATAAACAAAATAAATATTCGATAAGAAAATTCACAGTTGGAACAGCCTCAATTTTAGTCGGTGCAACTTTAATTTTTGGTGCAGGACATGATGAAGCAAAAGCCGCTGAAACTAACCAAACAGAGAGCGAAAGTAATCAAAACAATACAGATGTTTCAAAAGAGAGTGCATCACAAAATATAGCTTCACAAGAAACTAACACAAATTCAGAACAAGTTTCAACATCAGAGAAAGCAACTGAGGAGACAACAGAACAACCTTCAACAGAAGAAAAAGCTACTAAAGAAACAACAGAACAACCTTCAACAGAAGAAAAAGCTACTGAGGAAACAACAGAGCAACCTTCAACAGAAGAAAAAGCTACTAAAGAAACAACAGAGCAGCCTTCAACAGAAGAAAAAGCCACTGAAGCAACAGTAGAACAACCTTCAACAGAAGAAAAAGCAACTGAGGAGACAACAGAGCAACCTTCAACAGAAGAAAAAGCCACTGAGGAAACAACAGAACAACCTTCAACAGAAGAAAAAGCCACTGAAGCAACAGAGCAACCTTCAACAGAAGAGAAAGCAACTGAGAAAACAACAGAACAGTCTTCAACAGAAGAAAAAGCAACTGAAGCAACAGTAGAACAACCTTCAACAGAAGAAAAAGCAACTGAAGCAACAGTAGAACAACCTTCAACAGAAGAGAAAACAACTGAAGCAACAACAGAACAACCTTCAACAGAAAGAAGAAATAACGTAGAAGTGCCACAAAGTGTATCTACTGAAAATATTAATGAAGTAGTTAGCAATGTAGAAAATGCAACTACTGAAAAAGATAAAAAAGCCGCATTAACTAATTATGTAGCGAGTACATATGACGTTTCATCAGATGAAGCTAAAGCTAACGTAGATAAATTAAATTTAGATTATAATAATTTAAATGAAAATGAATTATTAGGAGCTTTAGTGCAAACTGATTCAAATAGAAAAGATGCAGAAACAAATTATGCAACGCCACGTTCGATGGCCTCCACACCAAGAGTTGTTAACCGTTTAGCAGTTAACAAATTAGCTGCTGAACAAGCAGGTACTAACGTAGACAACTTAATTACGGTAACTAGTCAAACAATAACTGAAGGTCAACGTAATGATGACACAATTCAAGCTCACGATGGAGAAAGTATTGTTTACACGTCAACATTTAAAGTCGATGACGCTGTAAAATCTGGAGATACAATGACGGTTCATTATGATCCAAATACTATTCCTTCAGATTTAACTAAAGATTATAACCCAGTAGATATTGTTGATCCATCAGGCGAAATAATTGCGACAGGTACATTTGATGAAGCTAATAAAACATCAACTTATACATTTACAGATTATGTAGATAAATATGAAAATGTAACTGCGAGACTTGAAACTAATTCATATATCGATAAAAAAGATGTACCAAATGAAAAAACAATTAACTTATCCTATGGAACAGCTGTAAAAACGGTTAATAAAGAAATAGATGTTGATTATCAAGATCCAATTGTTCAAGATGCTTCTAATGTTGAATCAATTTTTAGTAATCTAGATTTAGATAATAATAAGATTGAACAGACAGTTTATGTTAACCCACTTAAATTAAATGCAAATGGCACTTCTTTATTAATTAAAAGTGGTGGTGTATATGATGATGGAGGCTTTTACACTGGTGAGGGCAGTACAATCATAGATGATAATACTGAAATTAAAATTTATAAAGTTAGAAATGACCAAGATTTACCACAAAGTAATAAAATCTTTGATTACAGTCAATATGAAGATGTGACTGATTCATTCAATATAGATAAAAATTATGCTAGAAATATGGCAAATATAGATTTTGGAGATATCGATTCTGCATATGTAGTTAAAGTTGTCAGTGGTTTTACTCCTGGTGCTGAAGATGATTTATCTATCCAACAAGGTGTAAGGATGACTACATTAAATTCTTATGGAAACGCATCATGGGCAGGATACACAAACACTATTTTATCAACATATGATAGTGGTGGTGGTAGTGGTACTGAAACACCAGAAAAACTTTATAAAATTGGTAATTATGTATGGGAAGATGTAGATAAAGATGGCATCCAAGGTACAGATAATAATGAAAAACCAATTAGCGGTGTAAAAGTAACTTTAAATTATCCAGATGGTACAACTAAATCAGTAAGAACAGATTCAAATGGATACTATGAATTTGATAATTTATACGATGGAGAAACATATACAGTTACTTTTGAAACTCCAGCTGGTTACACACCTACAAAAGTAAATGTTGGGGATGAATCATTAGATTCAAATGGAAGTTCTGTGACAGTAACTATTAATGGCGAAGATGATATGACATTGGATAGTGGATTCTATAAAGATGATTCAGACGGCGATGCTGATGCGGATGCCGACGCAGATGCCGATGCTGACGCAGATGCCGACGCTGACGCAGATGCCGACGCGGATGCTGACGCTGACGCTGATGCTGATGCTGACGCTGATGCAGATGCCGACGCAGATGCCGACGCCGATGCTGACGCTGATGCTGATGCAGACGCCGATGCTGACGCTGATACTGATGCAGATGCGGATGCCGACGCTGATGCTGATGCTGATGCAGACTCAGATGCCGATGCAGATGCAGATGCCGACTCAGATGCAGACGCTGACGCAGATGCCGACGCCGATGCCGATGCAGACTCAGATATGGAAAAAGATCATTACAATCACCATAGTCATAATGGAAGTCATGAAAAAGTAAATAATAATCACGATAAATCATTACCAGACACTGGTAATAATGACCAAACTAACGGTACATTATTCGCTTCATTATTTGCGGCAGTAGGTGCGTTATTCTTAACAGGTGGACGTCGTAAGAAAGATAATGAAGAAAAATAATCTTTTAAACTTTCATAAATGTGAAAGTGAAAAACCAGGCCTCTTACTAGGCCTGGTTTTATTTTAAGTAATATGATATATATGTATAACTTATTAAGTTAAAGTAATAAATATTACGGAGGAATTTATGGATTTTGAAAATAAAATTAAAAAATTTTTATCTGAGGTAAAAGAGAAAACTTCAATTAATAATTATATTTTTGTTAGTATTGGCCGACCTCATGCCAAAGCTCAGGTAAAATTATTAAAAAAAACAACCTATATTGAACAAGACATCGCTAAATTAGGATTGAAATTTAAAAAGAAAACGGGGGCTTATCCTACATGGATTAAGTTGGATCTTGTTCAATCAACTGAAAACGTACGATTTAAAGATTTAAAAGACGAATTAATTCATACGCGACGCAATTATATCGATTACGGGATTGCGTTTGATAATCAATGGAACTTTGCCGTGTTATCTGAAGAGATTAATGCGAATGCCTTTGTTCGTCCGGAGAAGAATGGGAAACAATTATATATATCTGAACAAAATATCAATAATTATCTTAGAAAATACACGACACACAATAAAGGGTTTACGATCGATTTTTATAATGAAAAAGAAGTCATCAAGTTTTATACGAAAGGCTTCATGTTAGATGATGGGGAAGTATTTGAATTACATGGTAGAGGTTACGATAAAGGCTTAAGAATGGTTAATGATTTACATACCGAAATCGATCATTTAATTGAGCAGAGCAGTCATTTCCTCCAAAATATGATTCAAGATAATGGTCGATATATATATGGCTATTTCCCACATTTTGATAATGAAATTAATTTCTATAATATTTTAAGACATTCTTCATCGACGTATGCATTAATTGAAGGTTTAACCTATTTAGGTCAAGATATACAGCCAGTTGAAAAAGCGATTGATTATATTATCGACCACTATATCTTTGAACAAGATGGCAAAGCCTACGTTTTTGACGATACAGAAGATATCAATGAAATTAAATTAGGTCAAAATGCGTCATTTATTTTCGCAGTATGTGAATATTTAAACCACCATACGAACCCACGATATTTAGAGTATGCACAAAAAGTCGCACATGGCATTTTATCGATGATTGATAAAGCTACATTTGAAACGACACATATATTAAACTACCCAGATTTATCAGTAAAAGAACAATTTAGAATTATCTATTATGATGGAGAGGCAGCTTTAGCGCTTTTACGTTTGTATCAACAAGATCAAAATGGCACTTGGTTAACGACCGTCGAGCATTTAATGGACCGATTTATTGATCAAGACTATTGGCAATATCATGATCACTGGCTTGGATATTGTACAAATGAATTAGTCCAAATTAACCCTCAAGACAAGTATTTCGAGTTCGGTATTAAAAACGTAAATAGTCACTTAGAATATATAGAACAACGTGATACAACGTTCCCGACGTTTTTAGAAATGTTAATGGCAACGTATAACTTAATTCAAAAAGCGAAAGCTACAGGCCACGAAGCATTGGTCGAACAGTTAATTGATGAACAATATTTTATTGACGTAATTCATTCTAGAGCGAAACATCAACGAACAGGATTCTTCTATCCTGAAATTGCGATGTATTTTAAAAATCCAGCCCAAATTTTAGGAAGTTTCTTTATTAAACATCATGGTTACCGCGTTCGAATTGATGATATTGAACACTATCTTTCAGGTTACGTTCAATACCAAAAAGCTTTTAAAAAGTAAAAATTAATATTGGGTTTATAACTTTAATACTTAATCAAATATTTTTATGAACTAGGGCACTTAATAGGTGCTCTAGTTTTTCTATAATAAGATGCTGATTTCTTCCACTTTAATGTACTAATTTCTTCTATTTTAATATGTAAATATTTTTTAATTAAATTTCCTTCTAGGTCTATTGAGCGCATTAACATAAAGTGTATTTTAACTTCTTTCAAAAACTATCTACACTTTTGGTAGCGCTTTCAAAAAATATGGTAAAATGATGAGGTAAAGTAACTTTTCAACAAAGGGCGGGGGAATAAAAATGAAAAAGTATCGTTACTTTATTATTGTCATGATTATTATTATGACTATGATTAATTACATAGACAGAGGCGCAATTTCATATGCACAAAAGGATATTATAAGCGAATATGGTTTTGACACTATAGCTTGGGGCAAGATTCTTGGCTATTTCGGATATGGATATATGTTTGGTTCTCTTGTAGGCGGATTAACGGCTGATAAAAGGGGCCCTAAATTCGTTTGGATTATAGCAGGGACAGCATGGTCTATTACTGAAATAGCGATGGCATTTGCTGGGGAGCTAGGTATGGCATTATTCGGTGGTTCAGCCATCTTAGGATTCGGTATTCTCAGAGTTCTGTTTGGTGTAGCTGAAGGGCCAGTATTTTCAATTATTAGTAAAACAAACGCAAACTGGGCGGCACCAAAAGATCGTGGTTTATTATCTGCGCTAGGTTTAATTGGCGTGCCACTCGGTGCTTTAATTACGGCACCTATCGTTTCTGGATTTTTAACAATAGCGAGTTGGAAATTATTATTTATTATTTTAGGGGCGTTAGGATTAGTATGGGTTGTGATATGGGCCTTTGTATTCACTGACTACCCAGAAGATAATAAGCGTGTCTCAAAAGAAGAATTAAATGAAATTCGTTCGACTACTAATAGCTTAAATGATGAAAAGACAATCGAAACTGAAACGGTAAAGAACGAAAAATGGTATCACTTCTTTAAAAGCCCGACATTGGTTGGAAATATGTTTGGTTATTTTGGCTTTCAATACGTTAACTTTTTAATCTTAACGTGGACGCCTAAATATTTACAAGATGAGTATCATTTTGAAATTCATTCGTTATGGTATTTAGGAATGGTCCCATGGATCGGTGCATGTTTTACGATTTATTTCGGTGGTCATATCTCTGACTGGCTTCGTGAAAAAACAGGCAGCCTGCGTATAGCAAGATCCTATTTTGCGATGGGTGGCATGATTTGTGCAGCGATTTGTTTTTTAATTATTCCATTTACACATAGTATTGTTGCTATCATGATATTGATGATGATAGGTAATGCCTTTATCTTTTTACCTAATGGTGTTTATTGGTCTGTTATCATTGATACGGCACCGAATAAAACAGGTACATATGGCGGGATTACTCACTTCTTCGTTAATTCTGCAACCGTAATTGCACCTACATTAACAGGTTATTTAGTGGCAAGTTTCGGTTATTCATCAATGTTTATTTCTGCAGTGATTGCTTCAATCATCAGTATTGTAGCGATGAGTTTTGTTAAACCTGGACAGAAAAGAATGGCAAAGCATTAATAATTTTATACATTATAAAAAGCAGTTGTCTCGTATTCTCCGAGACGACTGCTTTTTAATTTAGAGTAGATAAGGATATTTATAAGTTGCGCATGTAGAAAATGACTAACGAAACTTAATAAATAATTGTCCTAAAAAACTCTATTTTCTATATTTTAATTTCGCAAATGCGTCATGTTGGTGGATAGATTCTTCGTTACGACATTCAATGTCGAAGCCGTCAATCCAATCAAATTCAACTAGATCAGCAGCAACTAAACGAATTAAATCTTCAACGAAACGAGGATTTTCATATGCACGTTCAGTTACACGTTTTTCATCTGGACGTTTTAAAATTGGATACAAGATTGAACTTGCATTAGCTTCCATGGCGTCTAGAATTTTATCTTTATAGTCATCAACTACATCATTATCTTTGTCTAAATAGACTTTTACAGTCACGATGCCGCGTTGGTTATGCGCAGAATATTCACTGATTTCTTTAGAACAAGGGCATAATGTTGTCACACTTGCTTCAATTGTAATTTCTTTACGTGTTATTTTATCTTGTTCAATCGCTAAACCGTACGTTACATCAGCATTGCCCACAGCTTTAATATTAGTCACAGGGCTAAAACGGTCGAAGAACCATTTTCCAGAAACATCAACGCCGGCAGAATTTTGGTTCATATTCGTTTGAAGCGTACGTAATACTTGATAAAGTGTGTTGAAATTGAGTTCTAAACCGTTGTTGTAGTGCTTTTCAACACTTTCTAAGATACGGCTCATGTTAATGCCTTTTTCATCTTTATTTAAACTTGTTGAAAAGCTAAAACGACCGGTAGTTTGGAAACGATCAATATTAACCGGATAAATTAAATTTTTAATACCAACTTCTTCTATTTCAAACAAAAAATTCTTATGAGTACTTTGCAAGTCTGTCATTTCACTTTTAGTTGTAGGTTTTGTACCTTTAACTGGGTCAACTGAGCCAAAATGTTTCCAACGACCCTCGCGTGTGGATAAATCAAATTCAGTCATCATTTACCTCCCCTTAAGATTCAAAATGATATGTCCAATAAGGTTCAACATCTAAGAAACTTTGTGTTTCTCCGCCAACTTCAGGACTAGCAAGTTGTTGTAAGAAAGGACCAGTTTGAGATGCATGGGCCTCAAACGCTTTCATTTTCAGTTCTTTATATTGGCTAATATCATTTAAAATATCTGGTTCACCTAATACTTCAGGTGCATCATTACTAAATGCCACAAGTTGTAATCTTGGACGTTGTTCTTTTGGCATGCGTTCAACAGTTCTAACTACTGCTTCGGCTGTAGCTTCATGATCTGGATGGACTGCAAATTTTGGATAGAAAGAAATAATCACTGAAGGATTTGTTTCTTCAATTAAATTCTTCACCATAGCGTCCATTTGATCATGGGGCTCAAACTCTACCGTTTTATCTCGTAATCCCATTTTGCGTAAATCAGTAATACCAATTACCTTCATCGCTTCTTCAAGTTCACGTTCGCGAATATCAGGTAACGATTCTCTTGTCGCAAAAGGGGGATTTCCCAAATTACGTCCCATTTGACCTAATGTTAAGCAGGCGTAAGTGACTGGGACGCCATTATCGATATAGCTTGCAATCGTGCCAGCTGATGAGAAGGTCTCATCATCAGGGTGTGGGAATATCATTAACACGTGTCTTTCATCTTTCATGAATAAGCCTCCTCTATACTGTAAATGGCTTTTCACTAATTTCGAGTGTAGCAGCCAATTGTCCTTCGTAGTTAAATCCTGCAATTAAGAATTCATTATCATCATTTATTTCATAATGAGTTAGTCCTTGAACATAGACCCAACCGCCATCGCGAAGTTTTAGACCAACTCGATAGGGATCTTTGTCTCCGCCTTTAAGTTGCGCATGTTCATATGTTGCTTGTATATTTCTTAAAAATGTTCCCGCATTAAAGACACGTTGATCGAAATGGTTAGCATATGCACCATTAGTCGTTTCAACGTGTAAGAATACAGGTTTATTTTCGAATGATGTTAATAATCGTTGTACTTCTTCAGCGTTAATGAGTTCCAACACTTTCACTCCTTGCAACCATTCAATGTGTTTATCTATTTATTTTACTAAAAAGAATGGATGAATTGTATATCTCTGCTCAATTTATTTATAAAAAATTGTATTTTTAGTCAAAATAAGATGATTTGCTTTAATAATATGAAGAAAAACGAAACGATATGAACTTAAAAAAACGATATCGTTTAAAATGTGCCTAAATGGGTACACTATGAAATGTGAAAGAAAAAACTAGAGTGTTGAGGTTGAGTAGCGATAATTATTTTTTCTAGAGAATAAATAATTAATAGCCAATCTTTCAACTCATCGAAAGGATGTTTGCATTGGAATTACAATTAGCAATCGATTTATTAAATAAAGAAGAAGCAGCAGAATTAGCTAAAAAAGTTGAGGAATATGTAGATATCGTAGAAATCGGTACACCTATCGTTATTAATGAAGGTTTACCATCAGTACAACACTTAAATGAAAATATTAATAATGCAAAAGTATTAGCAGACCTTAAAATTATGGACGCAGCAGACTATGAAGTTAGCCAAGCAATTAAATTTGGCGCAGATGTCGTTACTATTTTAGGTGTAGCAGAAGATGCTTCAATTAAAGCAGCAGTTGAAGAAGCACATAAACATGATAAACAATTATTAGTAGATATGATCGCAGTTCAAGATTTAGAACAACGTGCGAAAGAATTAGATGAAATGGGCGCTGACTATATTGCAGTGCATACTGGTTATGACTTACAAGCAGAAGGTCAATCACCATTAGATAGTTTACGTACTGTAAAATCTGTAATTAAAAATTCTAAAGTAGCTGTAGCTGGTGGTATTAAACCAGACACTATTAAAGACATTGTGGCAGAAGGCCCAGACTTAGTTATTGTCGGTGGCGGTATTGCCAATGCTGATGACCCTGTAGAAGCAGCTAAACAATGTCGTGAAGCGATTGAAGGTAAATAATGATGTCTCAATTTACAAATTATCGTCTGATTCTTGATGAATTAGATCGTACATTATCTCATGTTCAAGACGAACAATATGATCGTTTTGCCAATGATATTAATGGCGCACAAAGAATATTTACGGCTGGTAAAGGCCGTTCAGGGTTTATAGCGAACAGTTTCGCTATGCGTCTTAATCAATTAGGTAAAGAAGCGTTTGTAGTAGGTGAATCTACTACACCTTCTATTAAAGAACATGATTTGTTCATTATTTTATCTGGTTCCGGTTCAACAGAACACTTGCGTTTGTTAGCAGATAAAGCGCAATCTGTTGGAGCAAAAGTGGTACTATTAACGACAAAATCTGATTCTCCAATTGGCGAATTAGCAGAAACTATCATTGAGCTTCCGGCTGGAACAAAACATGATGCAGAAGGGTCAGAACAACCCTTAGGCAGTTTATTCGAACAAGCGTCACTTCTATTTTTAGATAGTGTCGTACTTGGATTAATGGAAACATTCAATGTTGATGAAGAAACTATGCAAAGTAATCATGCGAATTTAGAGTAAAATATATAGTAAGCAGTCCAGGACAGTAATGTTTTGGACTGTTTTTTTATACTTTCTTTATTACTAGTTGGTCTTCTTGGATTAAGTCTATGATACTTTTGAAATTTGGCAGTAGTTGTCTGAAATGAAGATACGTTCGAGCCTCACTTTCTTCATTCCTAGTCAACCTTGCCGGGGCGGGACGACGAAATCTTTGAAATTACATTAGATTTCTGCCTCGCTCCCTATTTTTTTATGTGCGCAAAATTTTATATAATGTTAACATATTATAAAATAAAGTTGACATTAAGAGGGTTAAACTATGTTAGAAATTTTACGTAAACTTCAAGATTATGCGATATCCCAACCTGATTGTATTGCACTTCAATTTGATGGTGAAACGTTAACATATAAAGAGTTATATCAAACAGTGATACATACTAAACCTCAGTTTCCTAATCTACAAGAAGGCACACGTGTAGGTTTATTAAGTGATGCACCTATGAGTAATATGATTCATTACTTTGCTATATTAATGAGTCGTGGTGTACCTTGTTTTCTAGATGCACAATGGTCGCAAATAACAATTGATGAATTAATTGATACATACCATATTGAGTACGTTATGTCTTCAGATAAAAGATTATTGCCTACATCTTCTCATGAAGTCGGCCCCCACATCGAAGAGGAACAGTCTCAAATCACACAACTATTACATATTGGATTTACTTCTGGCACCACTGGGTTACCAAAGGCATATTATCGTAATGAACCCTCATGGCTTGCCTCTTACGCTGAAAATGAAAAACTCTTACACCATAATGAACGTCTACTAATCGCGCCAGGACCACTGGCACATTCGTTATCATTATATACTTGCATCTTCGCATTGTATTCGGGAAGAACATTTGTCGGACAGCGTAGTTTTAACGCACGAAAGCTGATGCTTCAATTACAACAACAAACTCAACATTGCGCACTCTTCCTTGTACCTACGATGTTGTATCAAATTATTAATTTAGATATGCAATGTGCTTGTCTTACCTCGATATTTAGCAGTGGCGCTAAGCTATCGCCGCAATTATTTCAACAAGTGACGCATCAATTTTCAAAAGCCAATATAATTGAATTCTTTGGCACGTCAGAAGCAAGTTTTATTAGCTACAATTTTAATCAAACTGCGCCTACACAATCAGTCGGTTATATTTTTAACAATGTTAAATTACGATTGGAAGAGCAAGATGATAACAATATTGGGTTACTTAAAGTACAAAGTAATATGATTTATTCAGGCTATGTTAACCGTAAAGTTGTGTTACCGAATAGTTGGATTGAGACGGGCGATTTCGCTTACATCAAAGATCATCATCTTTATTTAGTCGGTCGGAAAAGTGAGCGACTAATTATAGGGGGCAAGAATGTTTACCCTAATGCAATTGAATACCGCGTTAAACAGTTAGATGGCATAGAGGAAGCGGTAGTGATTGGGGAGCCGCATCGTCGTTTTGGTGAGATTGCGGTGCTTATCTATATAGGGAATCGCGAACTTGATTATGTAACTTTGCGACGTTATTTACAACAAACTTTATCACGGTATGAGGTGCCTTCTAAGCTTGTGAAGGTAAAGACGTTGCCTTATACCAATAGTGGTAAGGTTGCGCGTGGTAGCGTTCGATCACTTTATTTAAAGGGGGCGTTTAAATCGTGAGAGAAGCAGTCATAGTATGGGCTAAGCGGACACCGTTTGGTAAGTATGGCGGGACGTTAAAACACTTAGAACCTGAGGCGTTAGTTTTACCACTTTTTCAAAAAATAAAAAAAGAATATCCTACGATAATGGATCAAATTGATGATGTGGTGTTAGGTAATATTGTCGGTAATGGTGGGAATATTGCGCGTAAGGCGTTGTTGGAAGCGGGTTTGAGTGATGCAATCCCTGGTGTAACGGTGGATCGTCAATGTGGTTCGGGTTTAGAGAGTATTATTTATGCGTGTCGGATGGTGCAGTGTGGGGCTGGGCGTATCTATATTGCGGGTGGCGTGGAGAGTACGAGTCGTGCACCGTGGAAGATGAAGCGTCCACAATCGGTGTATGAGACACAGTTACCACAGTTTTATGAGCGTGCGTCATTTGCGCCTGAAGGTCAGGATCCGAGTATGGTTGAAGCGGCGGAACATGTAGCGCAGTATTATAATGTATCGCGTGAAGACCAAGATGCGTTTGCGTTACGGAGTCATCAACTGACGTCTCAACATTTTGACAACGGAGATATTAGTCGTGAAATTGAGCCATTGAAAGTGAAGGGGGAATGGTTTAATAGGGATGAAAGTATTAAACCAACGTTAAATGAGAGACGTTTAAATCGTTTGCGTCCTTTATTACCTGAAGGCACGGTGACGGCTGGTAATTGTTGTATGAAGAATGATGGAGCGGCGCTAGCTTTAGTCATGGATAAAGAGATGGCTGAAGCGCTAGGGATTTCCGAGGGTCTCGTCTTTAAGGATGCAGTTACAACAGGGGTTAATCCTACAGTGTTAGGCATTGGACCGGTGCCGGCTGTTTCTAAATTATTACATAAACAAGGGTTAGCGATAGAAGATATCGATGCCGTAGAGTTAAATGAAGCGTTTAGTTCACAAGTATTAGCTTCTATAAATGAGTTGCATCTATGCATGAATCGAGTGAATCGCTGGGGTGGCGCAATTGCGTCTGGACATCCGTATAGTGCAAGTGGTGCAGCTTTAGTCACGCGTCTGTTTAATATGCATGATTGGAAATTAGGTATTGCTACTATGGGTATCGGAGGAGGAATGGGTAATGCGGTTCTCTTTGAAAAGTGGGGACACGGAAGCACAACATGTGAGATTTAGGGAACAAGACGTGCGTAACTATTGTGAAATAATAGGGTATGACTACGATGGCGTGGTTCCAACTTTAATGTGTGCACAACTTTGGCCAAAATTTGAGATGTTTCAATCATTTTTAGGTGAAGAAATTATGTTAGTTCGCACTAAAGTTGAAAAGTATGAAAATTTAGAAAGTAACATACAATATTGTGCATATTTAACGCATAAACGCTCTACTGAGGTAAAGCAATTTGACCAATTTATCTTTGAATTAAAAATAAATAATAATGATAAAACATGTATGATTATCGAACAAACTTTTATAAAAGAGGTATCGTCGTATGACTTTTAATAATGAGTTAGTGACACAATATTTAAAGTTATTAAAAGATCATAATCCAATACATACTCACATTGTTCCTGGTCAGCTTATCGTTGAAAAAGCCTTTTTAATATGTAAAGTGAATTGGGAAAAATACAGCATTAAATATCTTCAAACCACTATTGTTGATGAGTTTGTGGGATTTTTGATGGTTTCGGAAAGTAAAATTATAGTGAAAAATGAGAGAAATGAAATAAAAATTACTATTGTAAAAAAAGGCTAAATCATTTTTTATTATAGTAGTGAATTTTGGAATGAAAAGACTTGAAATGTAAGCGAATTCACTAATTATCTTTAAATTCTGTAAAATGAATATTATTGTATTTTTGAATTTAAATTAAATTTAATAAATTTGACAAGATACATTAGGTCTGTATAATTATGTAACATAAATAGAAAGAGTGTTACAGATCATGGACTTTGAAAAAGATAGAATTAACATGGTGGATGCTCAGACAGCAAAGAAAACGGTCTTTGCCACGGGTATTGGTAATGCCATGGAGTGGTTCGACTTTGGTGTGTACGCTTATACAACAGCCTACATTGGCGCGAATTTCTTTTCACCAGTTCAGAATCCTCAAATCCAACAAATATTTACTTTCGCAGCATTAGCGATTGCTTTCCTATTACGACCAATAGGGGGCATAGTATTTGGTATTATTGGCGATAAATTTGGACGTAAAGTTGTATTAACAACCACAATTATTTTAATGGCCTTATCTACATTGACTATCGGTGTTTTACCGAACTATGACATGATAGGTTTATGGGCGCCGGCGCTCTTGTTGCTTGCTAGGGTCCTACAAGGTTTCTCAACTGGTGGGGAATATGCAGGTGCAATGACATATATTGCAGAAATATCACCAGATAAAAAACGTAACAGCCTAGGTAGTGGTCTTGAAATAGGTACATTATCAGGTTACATCGCAGCTTCAATTATGATTGCGTTACTAAGTTTCTTCTTAAATGATGCACAAATGGAAGCTTGGGGTTGGAGAATTCCATTTATCTTAGGTTTATTCCTTGGATTATTTGGCCTTTATTTACGTCGTAAACTTGAAGAGTCTCCAATTTATGAACAAGATGTAGTAGAATCACCAGCACGTGATAATATTGGTTTCTTTACGATTATTCGTTACTATTTCAAAGACATTCTTGTTTGTTTCGTAGCAGTAGTCTTCTTTAACGTAACGAACTATACAGTAACTGCTTATTTACCAACTTATTTAGGCCAAGTAGTTAAAGTAGATGAAACAACAACAAGTTTATTAATTACATGTGTTATGGCAGTCATGATTCCGTTAGCGTTATTCTTTGGTAAACTTGCAGATAAAATCGGTGAGAAGAAAGTCTTCTTAATCGGTACAGCTGGTTTAACATTATTCAGCATTATAGCATTTAGTTTATTAAATACACATTCACTACCATTTATTATTTTAGGTGTATTTATTCTAGGTTTCTTCTTATCAACATATGAAGCGACTATGCCTGGTTCATTACCAACGATGTTCTTTACACATATTAGATATCGTACATTAGCGGTTACGTTTAATGTCTCTGTATCATTATTTGGTGGTACGACACCATTAGTGAACTCTTGGTTAGTACATGAAACTGGTAATATTTATGCGCCAGCATATTATTTAACTGCCATTAGTATTATTGGCTTTATTGTGATCGCATTACTTCACGTAAGTACTGCTGGAAAATCACTCAAAGGTTCATACCCTAGTGTCGATAATAAACAAGATCTTCAATACTATGAAACGCATCCTAAAAAAGCATTATGGTGGATTAGAAACAAGAAGAATAAAAAAGCATAAGCTTTAGTAACAAATTCTTGGTAATACTAAATACTTGAAGATGAGATTTCGGATAGAGATCACTCATCTTCAAGTATTTTTTGTATTTTGACTATATGTGGGATTTTATAATCTATATAAGAGTGGGACATTATAAAAAGGGTGTTATGTTTCAATAATGCAAGGTAGATGGTTAAATAAGCAATCCTTAATACATAAAAGTATAGCGTCAATGTTAGTTCGGCTTAAAGTTACTCTCTAAGCTTCCAAAGGGGGACAATCCTTGGCTAACATTGACGCTATTTTTATAAGGTGAGTTAGGAATGATTAATGAGTTTTCAAGCTACTTAGTGTTAGGGGCATAAGCACTTAAAAATCAATTTTTAGGAATAATTCATCTGTTTGAATTCTCAATCTGGAAAACACTTTTTGTACTTCTTGGTGTTAACTTGACTTAATAATACATTTTCATATTATCAAGGTCACTTTCAAGTAGAGAGAGCAATTTATAAATCTGATTTTTATTAAACGTTTCATCGAATTTTACCGTAATCGTCTTGAAAGTTTTAGTGATGATTTCATACATTGGGGTACCATTTTCTATATTTTGTTTGTAGATAATCATGATGTGTGATTCCTCCTTTGCCTCTCTACACTTAATATAGTAAGGCATTTTCCTAATAAAAACATGAGCCCCAAGTACCAACTTTAAATACGACGAACAACTGATAAATAACTACGACTAAATACCTAGAGATTACAGTTCACCTTTGAATAATTTCACAAAGCGATCTGGGGTGTCTTGACCTAAGCAGATATCTAATATTTCATGAGATTCTTGTTGTTCTTCTTCACTTCTAGGGAACATACGACTTTCATATTCTTTAATAACTTCATCAAAATTATCATAGTTGTTAGCAATGCCTTCAGCTAATTCGGCAGCGTCTAACATCGCTAAGTTAGCACCTTCACCTGATGGCGCCATTAAATGTGCTGCATCTCCAATTAAGGTAACGCCTGATTTATCTTCCCAACGGTGTTTGTCAGGTAAAGCGTTGATTTTTCGTGCTACAATATCTGAATCTGAATCAGTTAATAAGGCTGTGATTTCAGGCGCCCAACCTTCAAATTCAGGTAAAACTGTATTGATAACTTCTTGTTTATTTGAAAAATCCATGCTATTAATCCACTCTAAATCGCAATTCATTTCAATATAAGTATGAATAATATCGTTCGCTTCACGGTGTGCTACAAAGCCTTTATTAGGTGCAAGAGCATACATTGCGCCTTTACCAACTGCTTCAGCTGTTTTAGGGTGTTGTTTATCAACATCATATAAGTAAGTTTCAATAAACGTAGTACCTACATAATCAGGTGTTACATCTGTTGACAACTTACGAACTTTAGACCATGCGCCGTCTGCCCCGATAAGTTTACTTGTAGTAACAGAACTATCATCTCTAAATACTACTTTATATTGTCCTTTTTCAATTTCTTCAATATGGTCTACTTTTTTATTCCATTCAATTGTCTCTTCTGGTAATGAATCTAATAAAATTTGGCGTAAGTCACCACGTAGAACTTCTGGACGGCCGTTGCTATCATCAGCTGGCACATCAAGTAGTAATTCACCTTGTGAATCTAGAATACGTGCTGCATCCGCACCTTCATGAATAATTGCATGAAATTCATCCATTAGGTTTGCTTTTTCTAACGCTACTTGTCCATTGTATTCGTGAATATCTAATTGACCACCTTGTGTACGGGCCTCAGGGGAAGGATCAGCTTCGTAAACTTTTGCAGGGATACCATTGACATATAATACACGAGCTAACGTTAAGCCTCCAATACCGCCACCAATAATAGTGATAGGTTCTTTTACATCTATGTCTTTATTTAATTCAGCCATAATATTAACTCCTTTAATTTGAAAAGTATTAGTGCACTCACAGTTTACGTCATAAAGCATTAATTTAAACATATTTTGCTTTATATAAAGTTAAATTTAAAAAATTGACTAAAATAAAAAGCTTTTAATTCTTACTTAACACTTTGTATACAAGTGCTAAGAGAATTAAAAGCTAATAGTTAAAATTTATACGAGTAAGTTGTTGTTATTTTGTTGTTTATACTTCTGTAACTTCAACATCGATATGTTCGACACGGTTAAAGGCACCATGATCTACTGGGCCTACGAAGTCGTTCATTTTCCATCCATTTTTAATTGCTGAAGCTACAAAGGCTTTAGCACTAACTACAGCATCTTTAGGAGATTTACCGTTTGCTAGATAAGCTGTTGTAGCAGCTGCAAATGTACATCCTGCACCGTGGTTATAACTTTGTTGGAACATGTCTGTAGTTAATTGATAGTGTTGATTACCATCATAGTATAAGTCGTATGATTTATCTTGATCTAAGGCTTTGCCGCCTTTAATGATAACGTGTTGAGCGCCTTGATTGTAGATAATCTCAGCTGCTTTTTTCATGTCGTCGATTGAAGTTAATTTTCCTAAGCCAGAAAGTTGGCCGGCTTCGAATAAATTAGGCGTCACAACTGTTGCTTTAGGTAATAAATATTCAATCATTGCGTCAGTATTTCCTGGGTTAAGTACTTCGTCTTCACCTTTACATACCATAACTGGGTCAACTACGAAGTATTGCGCACCTGATTGCTCAAATGCTTCGCCAGCACGTTTAATAATCTCTTGAGTGCCTAGCATACCTGTTTTTACAGCATCTGGTCCAATAGAAATTGCTGTTTCGAGTTGTTTCTCAAATAAGTCCATTGGAAGAGGTGTTACATCGTGAGACCATGTTTCTTTATCCATTGTTACGACAGCAGTTAAAGCGACCATGCCATATGTGTCTAATTCTTGGAATGTTTTAAGGTCTGCTTGCATTCCAGCTCCCGCGCTAGTATCTGATCCTGCAATTGTTAATACTTTTTTTAAAGCCATATCTATTCACTCCCGATAGTTTCTAATCTACGTCCTATCATATCACGTTTTTCTTCACTCTTGCTAGCTACAAGTTATGGGAGAAATCGGTAACTGAAAAGGGGGCGATTATGTTAAAATATGGCAAGAGGTGAATGCGATGGAATGGTCAGAAATATTTCATGACATTACAGAACGACACGACTTTAAAGCAATGCATGATTTTCTAGAAAAAGAATATATTACTCAAGTGGTCTATCCAGATAAAGAGAATATCTATCAAGCATTTGATTTAACGCCGTTTGAAAATATTAAAGTAGTTATACTAGGGCAAGATCCTTATCATGGTCCAAATCAAGCCCATGGTTTAGCGTTCTCGGTACAACCGAATGCGAAGTTTCCACCATCATTAAGAAACATGTATCAAGAATTAGAAGATGATATTGGTTGTCATAGAACGTCGCCACATTTACAAGATTGGGCGCGTGAAGGTGTATTATTATTGAATACTGTCTTGACTGTACGTCAAGGTGAAGCACATTCTCATAAAGATATTGGTTGGGAGACATTCACGGATGAAGTCATTAAAGCGGTCTCAGAGCATCGTGAAGATGTGGTGTTTATATTGTGGGGTAAACCTGCACAACAGAAGATTAAATTAATCGATACTTCTAAACATCATATTATTAAATCTCCACATCCAAGCCCATTGTCTGCGTATCGTGGGTTCTTCGGCTCAAAACCGTATTCACGTGCTAATGCGTTTTTAGAATCTAAAGGTAAAACGCCTATACAATGGTGTGAAAGCGGGGAAAGCTAGATGAATAGAGACGATATTATTCGATTAATTGAACAGGAATTAGTACAAGCAGATGAAGCGGTGAATGAATACCAATTTGAAAAACATATGTATACGATTCATACGTTAACGTCACTTTACGCTAAAGGGTCATCTAGCAATGCGCCAAGTCATGATTTTACAGATACGGTGACGGCGAACTCATTTTCAAAAAATAAACGTAAAACGACTGATTACGTAGCGCATCAAACGACTAATACTCCTCAAGATAAACCTACAGTGACGGCGCAAGAGATTGAAGCGATGGGTGGTAAAGTACCTCATTCTATGAAATCATCAACTAATGAGAGCTTGCCATCGAATACTATGGTGACAGATGATGAAATTGGTAACGGAGATTCAATATTTGATTTTTAAATTGAAAAGGGAGGTTGAGCAACGATGATGAAAGTATTTATCATTCTAGGGGCATTATGTACGATGATGTCAGTAGGTACAGGTGCATTTGGTGCGCATGCTCTTGAAAATAAACTCTCAGACAAATACATGTCTGTATGGGAAAAAGCGGTAAATTATCAAATGTATCATGGTCTTGGATTGCTTATCATTGGAGTAATTGGTGGTACAACATCAATCAATGTGAATTGGGCAGGATGGCTTATTTTCTTAGGTGTCGTGTTCTTTAGTGGTTCATTATATATCTTAGCGTTAACGCAAATCCGTATATTAGGAGCAGTGACTCCAATTGGTGGCGTACTCTTTATTGCAGGTTGGTTAATGCTTATCATTTCTACATTTAAATTTGTTGGATAATTAATCATATTCTATTTGAATAATGAATACTGATTTGAGATTAAATAGCTCACCTTCAGGGTATGTAATATACTTGAGGTGAGTTTATTTTATGGGTAAAGAAAAAGAGAATCCGAATATAGATAGAGGGGATTTGAAGAAAAACCTTTCCGAAAAATTTGTATGGGCAATTGCTTATGGCTCATGTATAGGTTGGGGCGCGTTCATCTTACCTGGCGATTGGATTAAACAATCGGGTCCGATTGCTGCATCGATTGGTATTGTTATAGGTGCATTACTAATGATTCTAATCGCGGTAAGTTATGGCGCACTAGTTGAAAAGTTCCCTGTTTCAGGTGGGGCATTTGCATTTAGTTATTTAAGTTTCGGGAGATACGTTAGTTTCTTCTCATCTTGGTTTTTAACGTTTGGTTACGTCTGTGTAGTAGCATTGAACGCCACCGCATTTAGTTTGTTAGTTAAATTCTTATTACCAAATATATTAAATAATGGGCGACTTTACACCGTCGCAGGCTGGGACGTGTACATAACTGAGATTATTATAGCGACAATCTTATTACTTGTATTCATGTTCGTTGCGATTCGTGGCGCAAGCGTTTCTGGTTCATTACAGTATTATTTCTGTGTGGCGATGGTCATTGTAGTTATTTTAATGTTCGTCGGTTCATTCTTTGGTAATAATTTTGATTTTGGTAACTTACAACCATTAGCAAATCCTAAGAGTGGATGGTTTACTTCAATTATTATGATTGTAGCCGTGGCACCGTGGGCTTATGTTGGTTTCGACAATATTCCACAAACTGCTGAAGAATTTAACTTTTCACCAGATAAAACATTTAAATTAATTGTGTATAGTTTATTAGCAGCTTCATTAACTTATGTTGTTATGCTTCTATATACTGGCTGGTTAAGCACAAGCAATGCTAGTTTAAATGGTAATTTATGGGTGACTGGCGCTGAGACACAAATTGCATTTGGCTATGTAGGTTTAGGTGTATTAGCTATTGCGATTATTATGGGAATATTTACAGGTTTAAACGGTTTCCTAATGAGTGCGAGTCGTCTACTATTCTCAATGGGACGTTCTGGCATTATGCCAAAAGCTTTTAGCACATTACACAGTAAATATAAAACGCCTTATGTGGCAATCATCTTCCTAGTAGCAGTAACATTAATTGCGCCTTGGTTAGGCCGTACTGCCTTAACTTGGATTGTAGATATGTCATCAACAGGTGTATCTATTGCCTACTTTGTAACATGTTTATCAGCAGCTAAATTATTTAGTTATAATAAACAAAGTAATACGTATGGGCCAATTTATAAAACATTCGCAATTTTAGGCTCAATCGTGTCATTCATTTTCCTTCTATTATTATTAGTGCCTGGTTCGCCAGCAGCACTTTCAACGCCATCTTATATAGCGTTAGGTGGTTGGCTTATTATCGGATTGATTTTCTTTGCGATTCGTTATCCTAAATTGAAGAAAATTGACAGTGATGAATTAAGTCGTTTGATATTAAATCGTTCTGAACATGAAGTTGAAGAAATGATAGAAGATACGAATAAATAGATGAAAAATAATATGAACATGTAGATATAGTTAAAGCTTCGAATGGATTGTTTAAATTCCATTCGAAGCTTTTATATTTAATATGAAGTTAAATACGTTTTCTTCTTATATCGAAGCCAGAGATGATAATTTTAGAGATTTGGTCTGCGAATAGTAATCCTAGAGCAATTCCTCCGGCAATAAGTGTTACTTCAAGCATTGTGTTAATTGCTTGTCCAAATTCTAGTAAGACAAGGTTCTTTGTCGCATCGAAAGCTAGGCCTCCTGGTACGAGAGGGATAATGCCTGGTACCATAAATATAATCGCGGGTTCTTTCTTTCTGCGAGCCATGTAATGACTAATCAGACCTAACGCTAGACTACCAAGAAAGCTTGAATAAATCGTATGAATACTGAAGCCATGGTAAAACAGAATATAAACCATCCAACCAAATGCCCCTACAAAACCGCAAGATAAGTATAATCTTCTAGGAGCGTCGAATATTACACAGAAAAAGAATGAAGACATATAACTAAATAATAAATTTAATATCCAAAACATGTGTGTGCACTCCTAAACTAAAATTAATACTGAACCCACGCCAGCACCGATACCAAAAGCAGTTACGAGGGCTTCTAGCGATTTCGTTGTAAACATCAACATATGACCACCGAATAAATCTTGAATGGCATTGGTAATGAGTACCCCGGGTACAATTGGCATTACAGAGGCGATGATAATAGTGGCTAAATCACCGCTAGGAGCAAGTGAATGTCCAAGAACGGAGATGACTCCGATGACTAAGGAACCTATAAACTCCGGTATAAATTGTGCATGTAAACGACGATCTAATATTTCAACCACTAAATAACCTAAACCGCCAGCTAATAAGGCAGTGAAGACATCGATAAGTAGGCCACCTTGTAGATAGAGGAAGCTAATAGCAATAATAGCTGCAGCAATTCCTTTGAAAAGTAAGCTACTATCTCGCTTAGCCACGTAAATATGTTCCAATTCTTTCTTTGCATCTTCGAGTGAAATTGCACCTTTAGTGATAAGGCGAGAAATTTCATTTGCTTGAGAGATTTTAATGAGATTGGTATCACGCGAGTTAATTCTAAAAATTCGTGGATACGATTCATTGTGTAATGTAAATTGAATGACTGTATTTGTAACAAAACTATTACTTTCGGAATAGCCTAATTTGCGAGCAATTCGTGTCATCGTATCTTCAACTCGGGTGCCTTCCGCCCCTGACTCTAATAAGATACGACCGGCCATCATAACCACGTCTTTGATTAATTTTTCATCTGCATTTTCATTTGTTTTTATATTATCCATTTCATCACCATTTGTTAAGATGTACTCATTATTATAGTGTATGCATATTGAAAATACTACTTGTTATTAATAAAATGTTCGCAATTTGATAAAAAATTTTCATAAAAACGGAATAGTATAATGTTGCAATATATTTAAATTAAAAAGTATAAACAAATTTTCCACATAATGTTTCAAAATATTACAATTTGGTTAAATAATAATTAGTTAACAATTTGTGAATAATATTGGGTAGCGACAATATTTTTACGAATGTTAATGATTCAGAGTAGTAATTAAGTTCTCCCAACACATACTACACGAAGAAGCTAGGGGTTAGGCCCTAGAGATAGAGGGTTCAAATTGGCAACGTAAGGTTCCAACTTGAACCCTCATTTTATATATATATCAATATTTCATTTGTAATTAAATTGCAAAGAATGTTTCGAAATCTTCAGTATTTAAGATATGGCCTATATAGAAACCACCGAAATCGCCGTAGCGAGCAGTTGTTTCATCAAAACGCATTTCGTAGACGATTTTCTTGAATTGTAAGACGTCGTCTGCGAATAATGTTACGCCCCATTCATAATCGTCGAAACCTACTGAACCGGTAATAAACTGTTTAATTTTACCTGCATATTTACGACCAATCATGCCGTGGTTATACATTAATTTTTTACGATCTTCCATTGGTAACATATACCAGTTATATGTTTCATTACGGCGTTTATCCATTGGATAGAAACAAATATATTCTGATCTTGGTAGTTCAGGATACAAGCGTGCTCTTACATGTGGATTTTGGTAAGGATCTTCATCTGATTTACCTGCTAAGTAATTTCCTAATTCAATTACTGATACATAAGAGTATGTTTGAATAAAGAAATCGGCAATGCGTAATTTATTTAACTCATTTTCAATTTCATTTAATTCTTTCATTTCTGGACGTAAATACCATAATAAGATATCGGCTTTTTGACCAGTAATATTATAGAGCGCATAATCACCTGCTTGGTTATCTCTAGCGCTAGCTTTATCATTAATAAATGCTTTAAACTCAATAATCATCGCTTCACGTTCATCTTCGGGCACTAATCTAAATGTCGCCCAATCTACAGCGTAAAATAAATGAAGGCTATACCAACCATCTAAAGTTTCAGCTGCTTCGCTCATGTGTATCGCTCCTTTAAACTAAGATATTTATCACTTAATACAGGTTAAATTTTATCATAAAGCATATAGGGAGACATACCTAAATGATTACAAATTAGTGAAATGGAAATCTCGTATAAAATAAAGTATAATTAAGGTGCAAACATAATTATGAAATTATTTAGGAGGGCCTTATGTCTAGTTTATTAGATGTATTACAAGAAAAACTTTCAGGAAAAAATGTGAGAATCGTATTACCTGAAGGTGAAGACGAACGTGTATTAACAGCTGCTACACAATTACAAGCAACTGATTATGTAACACCTGTTGTATTAGGTGACTATGACAAAATTAATTTATTAGCTCAAGATAAAGGATTAGATGTTTCAAATATCGAAGTAATCAATCCATCTACAAGTGAATTAAAACCAGAATTAGTTAAATCTTTCGTTGAACGCCGTAAAGGTAAAGCAACTGAAGAACAAGCGGACGAATTATTAAACAATGTGAACTATTTCGGTACAATGTTAGTTTATGCAGGTCACGCTGACGGATTAGTAAGTGGTGCTGCGCATTCTACTGGCGACACTGTACGTCCTGCATTACAAATCATTAAAACTAAACCAGGTGTATCTAAAACTTCTGGTATCTTCTTTATGATTAAAGATGACCAACAATATGTATTTGGCGATTGCGCTATTAACCCAACATTAGAATCATCTGACTTAGCAGAAATCGCTGTTGAAAGTGCGAAATCAGCTAAAAGCTTTGGCATGGATCCACGCGTAGCAATGTTAAGTTTCTCAACTAAAGGTTCAGCTAAATCTGACGATGTTGATAAAGTTGCAAATGCTGTTCAATTAGCACAAGAAAAAATTAAATCTGAAGGCTTAGATGATGTAGTTATCGATGGTGAATTCCAATTCGACGCTGCTATCGTACCTTCTGTTGCTGAGAAAAAAGCACCAAGTGCAAAACTTCAAGGTGATGCAAATGTATTCGTATTCCCAAGCTTAGAAGCTGGTAACATCGGATATAAAATTGCACAACGTTTAGGTGGATTCGACGCAGTTGGCCCAGTATTACAAGGCTTAAATTCACCTGTAAATGACTTATCACGTGGTTGCTCAACTGAAGACGTTTATAAATTATCAATCATCACTGCTGCTCAAACATTACAATAATGGATTTAGCAAGCAAATATTTTAATGACATTGACTGGCGCTATATAGACCATTCTTCTGGCTTAGCGCCAATGCAGTCATTTGCGTTTGATGACACGTTTTCAGAAAGTGTAGGAAAAGATTTATCATGCAATGTAGTAAGAACTTGGATTCATCAACATACCGTGATACTTGGTATTCATGATTCTCGTTTGCCGTATCTTAAAGACGGCATCCAATATTTAACCGATGAGATTGGTTATAATGCGATTGTGAGAAATTCAGGTGGACTCGGTGTGGTACTTGATCAAGGCATTTTAAATATCTCGCTTATTTTCAAAGGACAAACTGAAACAACTATCGATGAAGCATTTACAGTTATGTATTTACTAATTTGTAAAATGTTTGAAGATGAAGATGTAGATATAGATACTCGAGAAATTGAGCATTCTTATTGTCCTGGGAAATTTGATTTAAGTATTGATGGCAAAAAGTTTGCAGGTATTTCACAAAGACGTGTACGTGGTGGCATTGCCGTACAAATTTATTTGTGCGTAGAAGGCTCTGGTGCCGAACGTGCAGAAATGATGCGTGTCTTTTATGAACGTGCACTTAAAGGCGAGATAACTAAATTTAGTTATCCAGATATTCAACCAGAGTGTATGGCGTCATTAGAAACGTTGTTCAAACGTGAAATTAAAGTGCAAGATGTAATGTTCCAATTACTACATGCAATTAAAGATTTAGGTGGCAAGTTAAACATGGAGTCAATTACAGACGATGAATGGCAACGTTACGATGGTTATTTTAATAAGATGATCGAGCGTAACGAGAAGATGAATCGTTCCATGGCCGAATAGTGAATAAACGTTAGAGACTTTTTATTACTTTTTATTAGTAGTGAAAAGTCTCTTTTTTTGAAAGGCGATAAAATTTTAATGCAATTTTAAAGATTTTATTGCCTTCATTGTCGCACAAAAAAAGTGATTTAAGACCGAATAATCTATGAAAATCATCGCAAATTGCTATATTCCTAATAATTTTTATAGTAATATAGTTTAGGTGGACTAATTTAAAAAACTGTCATAAGGCAGTAGATTATGTTATTAAATTCGAAATTTAGGGTATTAATATTTTTAAGTTTTGAACTAATTTTAACAAAGTTTTATACTATTTATTGGTATGAGTTTTATAACATAATTTTTTATTAAATTTAAATTTGATAGATGTAGATAAACATATTGTTATAGACAAATAGATAATTAAACAATTAATGATAAACAGAAGATATATGGAAACTAGGATATGCCCGTACTTTTTAAAGTTGATGAATCGGGTGTATAGAGTAATCACTTATAGTGTCCTAGTGACCTACATAATTATAAGACAATGCGGGATAACAATTGAGGGTGTATAGCACAATGGATGTGTATGCGAGCCTCGAAATAATTTTCAGAAAGAATATTAAAGGTGAGATATCATGGTACAACGTGGCTATGGGGAGTCTAACGGTAAAATAATATTAATCGGTGAGCATGCGGTAACATTTGGACAACCGGCAATTGCGATTCCGTTTACTTCAGGAAAAGTTAAAGTGTTGATTGAAAGTTTGGAAAAAGGCAGTTATTCTGCGATTCAAAGTGATGTCTATGACGGACCTTTGTATGATGCACCAGAACATTTGAAATCATTGGTTGGTCATTTCGTTGAGATTAAAGAAGTAGAAGAGCCTTTATTAGTTCGAATTCAAGCCAACTTACCTCCTTCAAGAGGATTAGGTTCAAGTGCGGCAGTAGCTGTCGCATTTATTAGAGCGAGTTATGATTATTTAGGTTTACCATTAACTGACAAAGAATTATTAGAAAATGCGGACTGGGCTGAACGTATCGCGCACGGTAAACCAAGTGGAATCGATACTAAAACAATCGTCACAAACCAACCTGTATGGTATCAAAAAGGGGAAGTAGAAATCCTCAAAACATTAGATTTAGATGGCTATATGGTCGTTATTGATACAGGCGTCAAAGGCTCGACAAAACAAGCGGTTGAAGACGTTCATCAATTATGTGATAACGATGAAAAATATATGGATATTATTAAACATATTGGTTCTTTAGTATATTCAGCAAGTGATGCCATCGAACATCATAGCTTTGATCAATTGGCAGATGTTTTCAATCAATGCCAAGATGATTTAAGAACGTTAACTGTAAGTCATGAGAAAATTGAGATGTTGCTTAAATTAGGCGAACAACATGGCTCAGTCGCTGGTAAATTAACTGGTGGCGGTCGTGGTGGCAGTATGTTGATTCTAGCGAAAGAATTAAAGACTGCTAAAAATATCGTAGCAGCTGCAGAAAAAGCTGGAGCACAACACACATGGATTGAGAAGTTAGGAGGATAAACCATTGAAAAAGAGCGGTAAAGCACGTGCACATACGAATATTGCACTGATTAAATATTGGGGTAAAGCAGACGAGGCGCTGATTATTCCGATGAATAATAGTTTATCAGTTACATTAGAACGTTTCTATACTGAAACGCGTGTAACATTTGATGAGGCATTAACTGAAGACCAGTTAGTTCTTAATGGCGAACAAGTGAATGCTAAAGAAAGTGCCAAGATTAAACGTTACATGGAAATGATTCGTAAGGAAGCGGGCATTACTGAACATGCACTGATTGAAAGTGAGAATTTTGTCCCTACAGCGGCAGGTTTAGCTTCTTCCGCTAGCGCATATGCAGCATTAGCTGGTGCATGTAATGAAGCTCTCCAATTAGGTTTATCTGATAAAGACTTATCTCGCTTAGCGCGCCGTGGTTCTGGTTCAGCCTCACGTAGTGTCTACGGTGGCTTTGCCGAATGGGAAAAGGGTCATGACGATGCGACTTCATTTGCGCATAGCATTGATGCACATGGTTGGGAAGACGACTTGGCCATGATCTTCGTTGTAATTAATAATAAATCGAAAAAGGTTTCAAGCCGTTCAGGTATGTCCTTAACACGTGAAACTTCACGTTTCTATCAATATTGGCTAGATCATGTAGACGCAGATTTAAAAGAAACAAAAGAAGCAATAGCTAATAAAGATTTCAAAAGTATGGGTGAAGTGATTGAAGCGAATGGGTTACGTATGCACGCAACTAATTTAGGTGCGCAACCACCATTTACATATTTAGTTCCAGAAAGCTATGAGGCAATGCGCATCGTCCATGAATGTAGAGAAGCAGGACTTCCTTGTTACTTTACAATGGATGCAGGCCCTAATGTTAAAGTTCTTATTGAAAAGAAAAACCAACAAGCAATTGTAGATAAATTCCTACAAACATTTGATCAAGAACAAATTATTACAAGTGATATCACGAAATCAGGAATCGAAATAATTAAGTAAGGAAGAGATACAATGATTCAGGTGAAAGCGCCAGGAAAGCTTTATGTAGCAGGTGAATATGCAGTGACCGAGCCAGGCTATAAATCGGTCTTAATCGCGGTAGACCGTTTTGTTACAGCTGTCATTGAAGCTTCAAACGAAGTAATGGGTACAATTCATTCTAAAACATTACATTATGAACCAATCACATTCTATCGCAATGAAGATAAGATTGAAATTTCAGATCCTCATGCAGCTAATCGATTAAAGTATGTTGTAACAGCTATTGAAGTCTTCGAACAATACGCTAGAAGTTGTAATGTTAAGTTAAAACATTTTCATTTAACAATCGATAGTAATTTAGATGATGCTTCAGGTCAAAAATATGGCTTAGGTTCAAGTGCTGCCGTATTAGTATCAGTTGTGAAAGTCTTAAATGAATTTTATGAGATGCAATTATCTAACTTATACATTTATAAACTAGCGGTTATTGCAAACATGAGATTGCAAAGTTTGAGTTCTTGCGGTGATATCGCAGTAAGTGTATATAGTGGTTGGCTCGCTTATAGTACATTTGACCATGATTGGGTTAAACAACAGATGGAAGAAACGTCTGTCAATGACGTCTTAGAGAAGAACTGGCCAGGACTTCATATAGAGCCTCTACAAGCTCCAGAGAACATGGAAGTGTTAATAGGATGGACGGGTTCTCCTGCATCGTCACCTCATTTAGTAAGTGAAGTGAAACGCCTTAAATCAGATCCTACTTTTTATGGAAAATTCTTAGACCAATCACATTCTTGTGTAGAGAATTTAATTTATGCGTTTAAAACGAATAACATTAAAGGCGTACAAAAAATGATTCGCCAAAATCGTGGCATTATCCAACAAATGGATAATGAAGCAACGGTGGATATTGAAACGGAAAATTTAAAACTGCTATGTGATATTGGTGAACGTTTCGGTGGCGCTGCGAAAACGTCGGGCGCCGGTGGAGGCGACTGTGGTATTACTATTATTGATAATAAAATTGATAAGCAACGCATTTATAGCGAATGGGAAGCCCATGGTATTAAACCATTAAAATTTAGAATTTATCACGGACAGTAATGCGTTAAGAGGAACGAGTGAGTCAGAATTCGATACAAGAATTGTGAGCTTGCTCTTTTTTTATTGAAATATGTATTCTTTGAAACAGTGCTTGAATTTTCCAGTAAAAAGAGTAAAATTATTAGAGTTAAATTAGACGATAATGATTAGGACAGATTAATAATTTATTGAGTTAACTTTAAATGTTTTTATGGGAGCTTTTCCTCAATGAAAGTGAGAAATGTCCTAATGTTAGTCCATGGCTATGAGTATAGAGAGAAAGGTGGGTAGCAAGGTGAAGAATAAATTCTTAATATGTGATGAATGTCAGGCGGTTAATCTTAAATCATTAAAGCGCAAACTTGAAAAATTAGATCCAGAGGCGGAAATTGAAATAGGGTGTCAATCGTATTGTGGACCAGGACGCCGTAAAACATTTGCGTTTGTTAATAACCGTCCACTTGCTGCACTAACTGAAGATGAACTAATGGAGAAAGTAACAACGCAACTTAAAAAACCACGTGATCCTGAAGAAGAGGAACGGTTAAGAAAGCGTAATGAAGAACGTAAACGTCGTAAAGAAGAACAAGATAGAAAATTAAAAGAAAAATTGGCTAAACGTAAAGCTGTGAAATAAGATGTTACACTGGAAATAATAAATATATATCGTTGGAAAAGAAGGGCTCTTCGAAATTTTAGGTTAAAGCTAAAATTTGAAGAGCCTCCTTTTTGACGTATTGTTTGGGAAACGGGATGATGTCATCTGTTAGATTGTATTAATTTTGAGTTTTGTTCATAAAAAAAGAACTAAGAAGAATAAATTCTTCTTAGTTCTCAAGTAAGGTTTAATCCTATGACATTACAACAACGTTAGTTGCTTGTTCGCCACGTTGACCTTCAGTTATTTCGAATTCAACTTTTTGGCCTTCTTCTAAAGATTTGTAACCTTCGCCAGCAATACCGCTGAAATGTACGAATACATCGTTACCGTCTTCTCTTTCGATGAAACCAAAACCTTTTTCTGCGTTAAACCATTTTACTGTACCGTTATTCATATAGAATACCTCCATGTGCTTTTGCACGAATATTTGTAACAAATTCATTTATTAAAAAGAGAGCATTCTAGATAAACACACTACAATTAAATACACGAGCTTTTATTACGTTAGATTAACTATAACTCATATTTATTAATAAGTAAAGCTTTTTATTAATAAAAATAGTGATAAGTTTAATTTATATATTAATAAAGAGGCTTGAACCCTTGTAATACAAGAAATTGAGTCCTAAAATTATAGTTTGAAATGTATTGAAAACTAATTAAACGATCACATAAAAAAACACTAAGAAGAAAATGAATTCTTCTTAGTGTTAAGCATAGGTTTAATCCTATGACATTACAACAACGTTAGTTGCTTGTTCGCCACGTTGGCCTTCAGTAATGTCAAAGTCAACTTTTTGACCTTCTTCTAATGTTTTGAAACCTTCACCAGCGATACCACTGAAATGTACGAATACATCGTCACCGTCTTCTCTTTCGATGAAGCCAAAACCTTTGTCTGCATTAAACCATTTTACTGTACCGTTATTCATATAGAATACCTCCACGTGCTTTTGCACTTAATATTTGTAACAAATTCATTTATAAAAAGGAGAGCATTTCTAGATAAACACACTACAATTAAATACACGAGCTTTTATTACGTAAGTCCAACTATAACGGATATTTATTAATAAGTAAAGCTTTTCAATATAAAAAATTATGATAAAAATATTTTATACATATCAGGTGTGTTTAAAATACTGATGTGACGAGGTTGAGCATGCTTCACGTTTAAAAATTAAAATTTAAAACTTTTAATAGTTTTATCCACTATTATTCTTATAGATTGAATAAATCATTGAATGATTCAACCATAGTAGGGTGAGTGTAGATGTTATCGCGTAACACGTGATAAGGAATATGTTGATCTATCGCTAATTTAATTATATTAATAATTTCTTCAGATTCTTTACCGTATAAAGTAGCGCCTAAAATTTCATTAGTGTCTTTATTAATAACAACTTTAAATATGCCACGTCCATCGTTATTAATTTTGTGACGAGGAATAGTGTTAACTAAAATTTTATTTTCCGCATAATTATAATTTTGAGCTTGGGCTTCTTTAGCAGTTAAGCCAACACGAGATAATGGCGGATCGATAAACACTGTGTAAGGAATAGCGCCACGATTATCTGTCGTACGTGAACCATCACCAAATAGTTTAGATTTTAAAATTCTAAAGTCATCTAATGAAATGTAAGTGAATTGTAGTCCACCTTTGACATCTCCAGCTGCATAGATATGTTCTACTGAAGTTTGTAAATGATTATTCACTTTAATTTCTCCACGTTCGCCTAGAGTAATATCAGTATTTTCCAAGGCTAAGTCAGTATTTGGCACACGTCCAGTAGCTAATAACACAGCATCAGCAGTAAAAGCGCCTTTAGACGTTTCTACAATTGTGCGCGAATCATCATTTTTAAATTCATGTATGTCTGCGTCTGTTACAAACGTAATGCCTTTAGCCTCTAAATCCGCTACAGCATGTTCTACGACTTCTTTGTCTTCTCTCGGCATAATTTGAGACCCGTGTTCAATTACAGTAACTGTTGACCCGAAGTTTGCAAACATGGAAGCAAATTCTAGCGCAATATAGCCCCCGCCAATAATAACTAAATCTTTAGGTTGAAACTCAATATTTAATAAACCACGTGAATCATAAAGATTCTGTGCTGTATCAATACCTTTAATATCTGGAATATTAGACTTCGCACCTGTATTAATAACAATTTTATCTGCAGTCACGGTATGAGCAACTTCGCCATTCTCGTCTACTAAATTCACTTCAGTATTTGATTTAAATTGCGCTTTATAATCTAGAACTTCAATCTTGTCATCATTGGCTAAATTGCCATAATTCTTTTTATTTAATGCATTGACGACTTCTTTTTTTCTTGAAAAGGCAGAACCAAAATCTACACGTTCAATCCCATCATGAACGAGTACCTTAGAAGGAATACAGCCGTGATTTATACATGTGCCGCCGTAGCTCTCTGACGATTGTTCTACTAAGGCAACATGTTGGCCTTGTGATGCTGCATATTTAGCAAGCGTCTTACCTGCTTTACCGAAACCGATAATTAACAAATTATAATGTGACATGTGTTGTCTCCTCCTTAATAATCTCTTTAATAACGTCACTAACCGTTAATTTATTGTAAAAATCAAGCATTAAAGCTATTTCTTGTTCTTTATAATTTGCCATCGTGTGTGCAATATTTCTGGAGATAGCACAATGGCTTTGTTCATTACCAGTGAAAATGCGTTGTGAACTGGTTTTATCTACGACGAATAGTTGATACAACGTAGATAATTTTATAGTAGGTGTCGTGTTATTGGCACGGTATCCACCGCCTTGTCCACGTAGGGCGTCTATAAATCCATGATTATTTAGAACGGTAGTTACCCGACGTAATTGCACCGGATTAAGACAGGTGAGTTGTGCTAATTCCTGACTACTGAAATGTTCATCACGATGCTTCGTTAGAAAACTAAGCACATGAACAGAAATATTAAATTCTAAATTCATGATGTCACCACCTTTAATGTAACTTTATTAGTTACATTAAAATATATAGTATAAGAAAAGTCAATATGAATGACTGTAAAAAGAAGTGGGTAAACTGTAAAATGAGATAAATCAAATTTAAAGTGATTATAAAGGAGATGTCTTCAATGGCAGAATTAGTACAATTAGGTAAATCAGATGTACGTGTATTCCCAATCGCACTAGGTACAAACGCAGTAGGTGGACATAACTTATACCCAAATTTAGACGAAGAACAAGGTAAAGAGGTAGTAAGAAAAGCCATCGACAATGGTATTACATTATTAGATACTGCATATATTTATGGACCAGAACGTTCTGAAGAATTAGTTGGCCAAGTTGTTCAAGAATATCCTCGTGAGAAAGTTCAAATCGCTACTAAAGGTTCACATGTTATTAAAGATAATGATGAAGTGGTTCAAAATAATGACCCAGAGTATTTAAAACAACAAGTTGAAAATAGCTTAAAACGTCTTCAAGTAGATTATATTGATTTATACTATATTCATTTTCCTGATGAAAATACGCCAAAAGATAAAGCCGTTGCAGCATTACAGGAACTTAAACAAGAAGGTAAAATTAAAGCAATTGGTGTTTCTAACTTCTCATTAGAACAACTTAAAGAAGCCAATAAAGAGGGTTATGTAGACGTAGTTCAATTAGAATACAATTTATTACACCGTGAAAATGAAGAAATAATGAAGTATGCAGCTGACAATAATATTACTTTCGTCCCTTATTTCCCATTAGCCTCTGGAATATTGGCAGGTAAATATGATGAAGACCAAACATTCGATGATCATCGTGCAACACGTCGTGACTTCCAACCAGAAGTGTTTAAAGATAATGTACGCCGTGTGAAAGAATTAGGAACAATTGCGGAAGCGCACAATACTTCTATAGCGAACATCGTATTAGCTTTCTATCTTACACGTCCAGCACTTGATGTAGTGATTCCAGGCGCAAAACGTGCTGAACAAGTTGTAGAAAATATTGAAGCGGCTAATGTAACGTTAAGTGACGATGAGATTAAAAAAATCGATGACCTATTTCCAATCAAATAATGTAAAAAAATAAAGTAACTAAGACTCCTACACCGTTTATATATGTGTAGGAGCTTTTTTAAAATGCGAGACTATTTTTGAGTTCTTAAATCATGTACGAGCGTTATTCTTTCTAGAATGAAATTTAGCAATCTTACATAAATATGTATTGAATAGGGTACTAACACATTGTGTAAGTAGTAAGTAAGACGTATACGTCAGGCACAAAGTCATAACATAATAATAAAATATAAACGATATCTTATACATAAATGAATGAGTGAAATTAATAGAAAGCGAGGAATATAAATGATTACAGTTTTATTTGGTGGTAGCCGTCCAGAAGGTAATACTGCACAGTTAACAAAGTTAGCATTAGAGGGGTTAGAATATGACTGGATAGATTTAACGGAATATCAATTCAGTCCAGTAAGAGATTTACGTCATGAGAATGAAGATATTACTACATATCAAGATGACTATAAAGGCGTTATAGATAAAGTGTTAGAAAGTGACGTAGTTATTTTTGCTTCTCCAGTTTATTGGTATAGTGTGTCAGCCTCATTAAAAGCATTTATTGATAACTGGTCCGAAACACTTATAGATCCTAATTATAGTGATTTTAAAGAGAAAATGGCAAAAATAGATTTCCGTTTAATCTTAGTAGGGGGAGATTGCCCTAAAGTAAAAGCGAAACCTTGTATTACTCAAATGAAATACACATTAGATTTTATAGGTGCAGAATTAAATGGATATATTATTGGCACGGCTGAAAGACCAGGTGATATCTCTAAAGATGCATTTGCTTTAGAAAGAGCTAAAGAATGGAAAGAAAATTTAGGCAACGCGACTGAAATATAATAAAATTCCAATTATTTATAGCGCAACTTCTATATTGAGCGCTTGTCTGCGGTCTGTGATATAATTTCATTATTAATTCCATTGTAGAGTCAGGAGAATCAAGTATGTATAAAGTCAGAGAAGCGACAGCAAATGACGTAGTAGCTATTAGAGATATTGCTACTAAGGCATGGTATAACACATATTTAAATATTTATGCCGCATCAACGATTAATGAGTTACTTGCTGCTTCATATAATGAACAACATTTAAAAAAACGTTTAGAAGAACAATTATTTTTAGTAGCTAAAGACGAAGATGAAATTGTAGGATTTGCAAACTTTATTTATGGTACAGACTTATATCTATCAGCACACTATGTTCATCCAGAATATCAGCATAAAGGCTATGGCACAGATTTACTTGAAAATGGATTAGCCCATTTCAAAGGTAAATATGATGCAGTTTATTTAGAAGTAGACAATAAGAATAAAGGTGCTATCAAATATTATCAAAATCAAGGATTTGAAATCCTTCGTTCTTACCAACCAGAAATGTATGGAGAACAACTCGATTTAGCATTAATGAAGAAACACTTATAATTTATTAATATAATAATATGAAAGGAAGGATAAGTTTGACGCAAACATCTTATGTTGACCAGAAATTAGCTGAAGAGAAAGTATTTAAAGATCCAATTCATAAATACATTCATGTTAAAGATCAGCTTATTTGGGATTTGATTAAAACTAAAGAATTTCAACGTTTACGTCGTATTAAACAACTAGGTACACTGTATCTTTCCTTTCATACTGCAGAACATAGTCGCTTTGGGCATTCTCTAGGTGTTTATGAAATCGTGCGCCGTATGATTGATGAAACTTTTGTGGGGCGTGAGGCGTGGAATAACGAGGACAGACCCCTAGCATTATGTGCTGCCCTTTTACATGATTTAGGACATGGACCGTTTTCCCATAGCTTTGAAAAGATATTTAATACTGACCATGAGGCCTTTACACAGGCAATTATTACTGGTCCCACTGAAGTAAATGAAGTATTAAGTCGTGTTTCTGAGACATTTCCACAAGATGTAGCTGATGTTATTAATAAGACTCATAAAAATAAATTGGTAATTTCCATGATTTCGTCGCAAATTGATGCCGATCGCATGGATTATTTACAACGTGATGCTTATTTTACAGGTGTATCTTATGGAACGTTCGATATGGAGAGAATACTACGTTTAATGAGACCATCTAAAGATGAAGTACTGATTAAAGAAAGTGGTATGCACGCTGTTGAGAACTTTATTATGAGTCGATATCAAATGTATTGGCAAATCTACTTCCATCCAGTTAGTAGAGGCGGAGAAGTCTTATTGAACAATTGTTTGAAACGAGTAAAGCAATTGTATAAAGAAGGCTATCATTTTAAAATGTATCCGGAAGATTTTGTACCGTTTTTTGAAGAGACTATTACTATAGAACAGTATGTTGAGTTAGATGAAGTGGTAGTACTGTATTATTTGAAAAAGTGGGTTAATGAAAACGATGCGATACTTAGTGATTTAGCGCGAAGATTTATTAATCGTGATTTATTTAAATACATACCATTTGATGGTTCGATTATTACGATTACTGAATTACAGGAACTATTTATTGAAGGTGGTATAGACGCTGATTATTACTTCGTTAGCGAAGCTTTCTCGGATTTACCATATGATTATGACCGTCCAGGTTCAAATCGACAGCCGATTCATTTATTAAGAAGAAACGGTAGTATTAGAGAAATAAGTAGCCAGTCCCTTGTAATTTCAAGTATTACAGGTATTAATCGGGAAGATTATAAATTATATTATCCAAAAGAAATGATACTCAACATTGAAAATCCACAAATTAAAGGTTCTATCATTAATTTACTAAATGAAATGAATTAAATTGATTCGTTGAAAGTTTCATTAATAACTCATAATATAATAAATATAAAAGTTAAGTTTTTGGAGGTGTAACAGTGTCTGAGAACAAAGGTTTTAAATTTAATATTATTAGGAATGATCCTTTAGATGGCCATAAGGGTACAAATATTGGATCAATCAGTTTAGATAATATCGCACCTGTCTTTATAGATGTTGCGGAGAAAGAAGCGTTTATTGATATCGGAGGCATGCATGCGCGTGCTCAAGTTGAAAAGGGCGTAAAATGGATCACTGATAAAGAAACAGTAGAAGGCGAAGAAGCTAAAGAATACTGGCTATGTTGGGTGACTACTGAACGTGGTGAAAATGGCCCTTACTATGCAGGTGTTACAGCTTGCTATCTATTGGTTAATAAAAGCATTCGTCGTGGATATAAAAGTATGCCCGAACATGTTAATATGATGGATAAATCTATGAAACATAAAATTATCGTTGATCATATTGGTGATGATAATAAAAAAGTTTTAAAAGACTTCTTGAAATCACATAATGAAGAAATGTGGAATAATTCTAGTGAAGAATTATTCGAAGCATTAAAATAAATTTGAAATTTAATATATCTTAGTTTTTAGTTTAGCTAGTAATTGACTGAGATAAAGAGGCATGAAGAGAGAGTTCTAATTAAACTTCTTCTTCATGCCTCGTTTTATAAAAATATAACATTTTATTTTCATTCTAAAGTAGTGTCTATTCCTCGGTTAATTCATCGCCTACTTTATAATTATTGTATAAAGCTTTCATAACCTCGTTATAAACGTTTTGCAAGGGAATCGTTTCTTCCACACTTACTTTTTTCATCTCTTCATACTCAGGTTTCATTTTTAAAATTTTACCATTTTTTAAAGAGAATTTAATTGTAATATCGCCATATTGAGTATTAATTTTACGAAAAGCACGACTTAAAATGCGTCGATTTACTGTATAGCTTCTTACGCCTAATGATGAGGTATGATTTAGTACTACATTTTCAATATGGTGCTTATCATTGACTTTACAAATAATAGTTAATTGAATGGCAGGTCGATTCTTTTTCATTGTGATAGGTGTATAGTACACGTCTAATGCCCCATCTTGTAGTGCTACATCCATAAAATGTCCTAGCATTTCAGGTGTCATATCATCAATTTGGCATTCTATCACTTGGACTTGATCATTTGTATTTTCTTGGTCATCTTGAAATTGAATAACACGTAAAATGTTTGGGAATTCAAAATCTTTGTTTCCTGCGCCATATCCAATTTCGATCATCGTAGCGGCGGGGAATGGTCCAAAGTTAGTCACTAAACTTTTAGCAAAGGCAGCACCAGTTGGAGTAGTCAATTCACTTTGAACATCGAAATTCGCTAAAGGTACACCTTTTAAAATTTCAGCTGTAGCAGGAGCTGGAATAGGGTAAATACCGTGAGCGATATTGATTTTGCCGTTGCCTGTAGGAATGGCTGAACAATATAATGTTTCAATGCCGAGTTGTTCAAGTGCAATACAACCCCCGATAATATCGATTATTGAATCCATGGCGCCGACTTCGTGAAAATGCACATCTTCGATAGTCATACCATGTATTTTTGCCTCAGCATAACCAATAGTTTCAAAGATTTTTTTACTACGTGCTTTAACCCGGTCTGCTAAGTGACTTTCATCAATCATTTTAAAAATGTCTGAAGCTTTGCGATGGTGGTGATGTTCGTGAAAGTCGATTTTTAAGGTCATAGCGTTGATGCCTTGTTTAACTTTCTTTTGAAAATGTAATGCAAAATCATCGATAGGTAACTGCTTTAGTTCATTTTCAATATCTTTAGGATTAGCACCTAAGTCAACTAAAGCTGAAAGTAGCATGTCACCTGCTATACCAGCATGGCAATCTAAATATAAGGCTTTACTCATAGTTTTAGCTCCATTCTATGTGTTTTCTAGCATGTTAATAATCATAGCAGCGTTATAGCCGGCTCCGAAACCATTGTCAATATTGAGCACGCTTGTTCCTGGAGCGCATGAATTAATCATCGACAGCAGGGTAGTTATTCCATCTAAGTTAGCCCCATAGCCAACACTAGTTGGTACTGCGTAAACTGGATGATCTACTAGACCACCTACGACACTGGCAAGTGCGCCCTCCATTCCAGCAATAACAATAGAAACTTTTCCGTGACGAATATCTTGGATGTGAGCGAATAAACGATGAATTCCAGAGACACCTACATCATAAAACCGCTTCACTTGGATACCCATTACTTCGGCAGTGATAGCTGCTTCTTCAGCAACTGGTAAATCTGATGTGCCAGCACATAATACAGAAATATAATGTTTTGACTTCTCAATTTCATCTAACGGAGTACATACAATATTAGCCTCTGCGTAATGTGCTAAATTTGGGTGGTGTTCTAAAACGTACGCCGCTTTATATTGATCAATTCGAGTTACTAAAATAACGTTATTATGATGAAGTAAACTAGTTATAATTTGAACTATTTGTTCTTTCGTCTTTCCTTGGCCAAATATGACTTCAGGAAAACCTTGACGTTGTGCTCTATGTAAATCAATTTTAGCAAAGCCCAATTCGTCATAGTGACTGAGTTGGGCTTTAGCTTCATCAATTGATATTTGATTTGATTTTACACGTTCGAGCAAGTCTTCGATAGAGCTAGGATCTTTACTCATGTGTATACTTCCTTATACTAATTTAGTTGAAGTTGTATCGATAACTTCATTCATACTACCAGTTCTGTAACCTTCTAAATCTACAGTAACATAGTCAAAACCAAGTTCTTTTAAGCGTAATGTGATGTTATCTTTATTTGTAATAACAGTTGCTAAGTCATCTTGTGCTACTTCAATACGAGCGATATTGTGATGATAACGTACACGTACATTATTAACACCTAAATTTAAAATGTGTTTTTCAGCTTCATTCACTTTATTTACTTTAGTAAAGCTTAGCTCTTCACCGTAAGGAATACGAGATGTTAGACTACATAATGCAGGTTTATTCCATACTGGTAAGTCATATTGTTTACTTAGTTCTCTAATTTCTGATTTGTATAGTTTAGCCTCTTGTAAGACACTACGTACGCCGAATTCTTCTCTCGCTTTTAAACCAGGACGGAAGTCTTCTAAATCGTCCATAATCATACCGTCTAATACATAATTGAAGCCTAAATCTTCTTTGATTTGAGATAAATTGCTATACATTAAACGTTTACTATAATACCAACTTTCAGGCGTATTCTTAACAATATTAGCATCGTTTAATTCAGACATTTCAGTTTCCATTACTTCGATGCCTAATTCTCTACCTAATTCAATCGCTTGATTAAATTCTTCATTTCTGAAAAGTTCAGATTTCACAACGACTGGTTTTACGTTGTTCACACCTAAAACATCAATCGCTTTTTTTAATACAAAACTACTATCTACACCACCAGAAAAAGCAATAACTACGCTTTTCATTTCTTGAAGTTGTGAATCTAATTTTAATTCTTTATTTTGTAATTCAGACATGTATATCATTCCTTCCGATTATTCTTCGTCTTCTACATATGGGATAGTTAGTGGCCCTTGTGGCATAACCCCAATACTTAATTTACGACCATATTGTTTTTCTAATTCTGCAATCGTTTGTTCAATATTTGACGTTGGATTCAACATTGAATCTTTTAATTGTTGGTCAGTTAATTCTGAATAAACATATACATTGGCAAATGTTTGAATACTTGCTTGTTTTTGGACTTGCCATTGATCGACTTCGGAAAAGTTCGGATCATGAATTAAATCTAAAATGCCTCGTGGAGTATCAGCCATTTTAAATATTTCAGCGAATTTTCCGTGATCTGGGAATCCATCAGCACATTCAGATACCATAATAATATTTCCGTTTTCTTTTACAACTTTGCTTGCCGCACTCATACCTTTTACCGTTTGATATAAGTTTTGATCGAGCGGTTAACCTGAGTTAGAGGCAATCACGACGTCGAAACGGTCATCACATTTAAACATTGCATGTTCTTTAACATATGCGCAACCTTCTTTATGAGCTTCGAACACGTCGCCGCCGAATGCAGCAGTGATTTTTTTATCTTTATTTAAAGCAACATTTAACATGAAATCTGGTTTACACATTGTGTTAACTTCACGTGCCATATCTTGCACTGGGTTGTCTTCTAAATTTCCCCAAGTTGAACGTGGGTCACCAATCATCTTCGCATTATGGAACGTTTGGATTGTTTCAATACCGGCAATACCAGGCATAATACCTTTTGGTCCACCTGAAAAGCCAGCGAAGAAGTGGGGTTCAATAAAGCCTGTAACAATTTTGAAGTCAGACTCCACATACTCTTTATTTAAATAAGCGTCACAACCATATTTACTGTGACCAACTTTAACGAGACTCTCTTTTTCATTACAGTGGTTATGCACGATTTTCACGCTATCAACAATATCTTCACCTAACATTTGAATAAGTTCATCACGTGTTTGGTCACGGTGTGTGCCTGTACCGTTAATAATTACAAAATTCTCACGTGGTACATGGTTTAATTCTTCAATTAATAAAGGTACTAATATATGATTAGGCGTTGGACGCGTAATATCACTAATAACGATTGATACTGTATCATCGCTTTTTACAAGCTCTTTTAAAGGCTTAGAGCCTGTTGGATTTCTCAGAACATTTTGAATTTTTGAAGTATAGTCGTCTAACGCGTCGATAGTTTGTGGTTCAATTACTGTACTATCATCAGGCACGTTGACTTCTACTTCAGACTTGCCATATAGGACATGTGTTTTCACTGTCTATCCCTCCATAAGTCTTGATGTCAAACTGTAATAATTATAAAATTAATTGTTTCTTACATGTTAAATTATAGCATAATTTATATCTTATTTTAATGGTAAAGAATAGAGACGAAGGGGAGTGGAACAGGCAAACACTAACTAATTAAGGTTATAAGATTTTGTTATTCCACTCCAGTAAAGGTTAGCTAGAGATGAATAAAGTGAGGCTTGGACTTATCTTTCTCTCGGTCAATTACTGTTAAAATTTAAAGCTAAGCATATCTCAGTCTCTTGTTATAAAACTTTTGAAGAGAATGAAAAATATGAAAAATCGTGAGTATATAGTTAGGATTTTAAGTAATTAAAGTTAGTCATTCAGAGTTACAATTACCTAATTTTTCACAGGACCAAATTGACTAAATGTATGGGTAGTTGACGACTACAAGCACTATGGGATTTGTGCTATAATGTGGTGTATTAATTAGGAATTAGGGTGAGTTGAACGTTGGATAAGAACATAGACATTCAAACGAAGCAAGTCTTAAAACAAAATGATGAAAAGCAAAAATTCGAGTTTGCTACTCAAGGCTCATGGCAAAAAAAGAGCGCAGACTTTATACGCTATCAAGAACAGATTGAAGAAGCGGTTGTTAATGTAACAATAAAGATTGAAGAACAAGGTGTAAAATTAATACGCAAAGGCGATATTAATATGAATCTTCATTTTGTTGAAGGTCAAGATACGGTAACACTCTATGATATTCCAGCTGGTCGTATTCCGTTAACGGTTAAAACACGCAGTATATTACATTTTGTGGACGATAATGGTGGGAAATTAAAAATTCAATACGAGTTACATCAAAATGATGAAAAAATGGGCTCATATCAATATGAAATTAAATATAAGGAGATAAGCTAATGAATATTATTGAACAAGTGAAAGCCACGTTAGTAGAAGAAATTGAAGCTAGCATAAAAAAGGCTGGCCTTGCAGAAGATGTACCAGAAATTAAAATTGAAATTCCAAAAGATACTAAAAACGGAGACTACTCTACAAATATCGCTATGGTATTAACTAAAATTGCGAAACGTAATCCACGTGAAATTGCTCAAGCGATTGTAGATAATTTGGATACTAGTAAAGCTAATGTTAAGCAAGTAGACATTGCTGGACCAGGTTTTATTAACTTCTATTTAGATAATCACTATTTAACTCAAGTCATCCCAGAAGCTATTAATAAAGGTGACAAATTTGGTTATGCTGAAGAATCAAAAAACACTAAAATTCTATTAGAATATGTTTCAGCCAATCCAACAGGTGATTTACATATTGGTCACGCCAGAAATGCAGCAGTAGGAGATTCTTTAGCGAATGTCTTAACAGCAGCAGGCTATGAGGTTACTCGTGAGTATTATATTAATGATGCTGGTAACCAAATCACTAATTTGGCACGTTCAATTGAAGCACGTTACTTTGAAGCATTAGGTGATACAAGCCATGAAATGCCAGCAGATGGTTACAACGGTAAAGACATCATTGAGATTGGTAAAGACTTAGCCAATAAACATCCTGAGATGAAAGATTACTCAGATGAAGAACGTCTTAAAACGTTTAGACAATTAGGTGTAGATTATGAAATGGATAAGTTGAAGAAAGACTTAGTTGATTTCAATGTACATTTTGATAACTGGTTTAGTGAAACATCATTATATGAAAATGGTGCCATTGATAACACATTAGCTAAAATGCATGAACTTGGTTACACATATGAAGCGGATGGTGCAACATGGTTACGTACGTCTGACTTTAAAGACGATAAAGACCGCGTATTAATTAAAAAAGATGGTAATTATACTTATTTCACACCAGATACAGCGTACCACTACAATAAAATTAATCGTGGTAATGACATCTTAATCGACTTAATGGGCGCTGATCACCACGGCTATATTAATCGTCTTAAAGCAAGTTTAGAAACGTTTGGTGTAGATAGTGATCGCCTTGAAATTCAAATTATGCAAATGGTACGTTTAATGCAAGATGGTGAAGAAGTTAAAATGAGTAAACGTACAGGTAATGCAATTTCATTACGCGACATTATGGATGAAGTGGGTATCGATGCAGCACGTTACTTCTTAACAATGCGTAGCCCTGACTCACACTTTGATTTTGACTTAGAACTTGCAAAAGAAAAGTCACAAGATAACCCTATCTACTATGCACAATATGCACATGCGCGTATTTGCTCAATCTTAAAACAAGCTAAAGAACAAGGCGTTGAAGTGACTACAGAAGCAGACTTTAGTACTATTACTAATGAAAAAGCAATCGACTTATTGAAAAAAGTTGCAGAATTTGAACCTACAATTGAACATGTAGCGGCAAGTCGTGCACCACATCGTTTAACTAACTATATTCAAGACTTAGCGTCAGCATTCCATAAATTCTATAATGCTGAAAAAGTTTTAACAGACGATGCAGAAAAAACTAAAGCACATATAGCATTAGTAGAAGCAGTTAGAATTACATTACACAATGCTTTAGCATTAGTAGGTGTATCTGCACCAGAATCAATGTAAATTCGATTATTTATAATTAAATATAGTTTATACGAGAGGGAGCGGGACAGAAATCTAATGTAATTTCAAAGATTTCGTCGTCCCGCCCCGGCAAGGGTGACTAGAAATGAAGAAAGTGAGGCTCGAACGTATCTTCATTTCAGACAACTACTGCCATAACTAAAGGCTGAACCATTTTTTATATTAATGGCTCAGCCTCTTGTATTATAGGTGATCATTTAGGGAAAATTAAACATGGTTGAGTTACCAAAATGTGATGAATGGAGGGGAAGTATGCCAACGCTAACAACAGAAGAACTTTACGAGACATTGTACCAACATATGGGTCCTCAAGGTTGGTGGCCTGGGAAGACACCAGAAGAAATTATGTTAGGTGCCATTTTAGTTCAAAATACGAATTGGAAAAATGCAGATATGGCTTTGCAACGATTAAAAGAAGAAACGCAATTTAATCCTTATCACATTTTGAAAATGCCTTTAGAAGAATTACAAGAAGTGATTTGTTCTAGCGGTTTCTATAAAAATAAAGGTAAAGCAATTCACGCATTATTTCAGTGGTTAGAGAATTATCAATTTAATTATGAAGAAATAGCACGTATACACGGACAAAATTTAAGAAAAGAATTATTAAATATTCGAGGTGTAGGTAGCGAAACAGCAGATGTATTAATTGTCTATATTTTTGATGGAATTGAGTTTATACCTGACAGTTATACACGTCGTCTTTATCATAAATTAGGTTATACGCAAACTGAAAGTTACGATAAATTTAAAAAGTATATAATCTTGCCATCATATTTTACAAATCAAGACGCTAATGAATTCCATGCATTGCTAGATAATTTTGGAAAAAATTATTTTAATGGCAAAGGAGAACATCGCTATACATTTTTAGATAATTATTTTATAGATAAGGATTGACCTTCACGTTGCGTCATAGTTCATACTCCTTATTAGATGATAGGTTGAAAGTTAGTGATGTTGAAATAAGTTGCAAAAAGACAAGGAGGAGTGTCGCTTAATGTTAAATAATGAGTATTTCACTCCTAAAGAAGTACACCAGATTACAAGTGTTAGTGCACGGACGCTTCATTATTATCATGAAATTGAGTTATTAGTGCCAAGCTATATTGCAGAAAGTGGCTATCGTTATTATTCTACTCAAGATCTTGCTAAATTGCAGGTCATTATTTTCCTTAGACAACTTAATTTATCGTTGCATGATATTCAACAATATTTTAATAAAAGTATTAGCGAGAAAAATCAACTTTTAGAAAACAATTATATGCAAATTATTCAACGTCGTAATCATCTTAATCAAATGATTACTTTTCTCGACTATCATCTTACACATAATAGAGAAGAGGAGATTAATATGGAGAAATTTAATGATTATAATATACAAGATCAATACGACCGAGAAGCAGAATTAAAATATGGGGACACTGAATATTATCAAGCGTTTAAAACACAACGTGAAAATTTAAGAGGTTCAGATAAGCAACAACATGACAATGATGTAAATCAGCAACTGACTCAATTTTTTGAAAAGATGAACGTATTATTAGAAAAAGGTTATATTGCCAATGAAACACAAGTATATCACCATATTTCAGAGTTAAAGACAATCCTACAACGACAAGTACCTAATCTCGACGAACAATTTTTAGAATATATGGCATTAACTTATGAGAATGATGAACGTTTTGCGCAAAATATCAATAAGGGGCGCAATGCTCACCTTAACCAATACATCGCTCAAGCTATACGAGCATACAACCAATAAACTATTTTAATTATTCCTTAAATATGTAATGATGAAATTAACATACCATTAATCTCATATTTAAGGAGAGACGACGATGATTGAAGCATATAAGCTTTTTTGGCAAAATTATCTAAATATCGAAGGGCGTACAAGACGACGTCATTATTGGTTAGCTACGTTATGTAACATCCTTGTACTAATTTTGTTAAGTCTAATATTCGGAATCTTAACCTCGTTGTTTAAAGACGGCGAAATATTTTTCGGTATAATCTATGGAATAATAGATTTAGTGCTTTTAATAGGATTATTTACTATGTCAGTGCGTAGATTTCATGATGTTGGCCATACAATGACGATTCCTGTCATCATGCTTGTTTGTATGTTGTTTCGTGAAATAGAAACACTCATTGATACATACTTCCAAGTATCTTTAGAAAGTTTCTTTACAGGATTTGTTGGGACAATCGTTACGATTGTAGTAGGTGCTATTTCATTTGCATTGCTTATTATCTCAATAATTGCCTTGGTTTATTGCGTAAAAGACAGTGAACAGGGTTCTAATGCCTATGGCCCCAATCCTAAAGAAGTTGACCATTATTAAATAATTGTATGACCTATAACTATCAATAGTTAAGGCACCTCGTTAATTGGATTAAATAACATGAGGTGTCTTATTTATTTTTAACTTAATGTAATATTAAATTTATTAATTATAAAATCATATATTAAACAATATTTTTGAAAGAATGTTTTCATGAAAATGACATTGAGTCTTTCTTTAGTATCATCAAAGTATTTTGTATTTCTTTTAAACATTAAAAATCCTCTCGTATTTAAATTTCTAAATAAGATAATAAAAAGGCTATATGTAAATTTGTCCGTATTTTATTTGAACTAATAACAATTATCAAATAACATTTATATAATAAGACAAACATCTTACTTTTTAATAGTGAATAAATTCAATTATTTTTAGAGACAGATTTCTTTTAATCTTTTAAATTTTATATATTTAAAGATATATTCTCAAAGAATCATAAAACTTAAATGTTACTTTTATATAAAGTTAAGAGCTGTATGAAAAGCAATAC